>JBAWEQ010000229.1:0-2575 GCA_049591295.1 Acidobacteriota bacterium | reverse complement strand
TTTTGAGGAGGAGACTGCACTTCTATGCAAACCCGACGAATCGGCGTGCTCGCCGTCACGGCCCTGCTGGTCGCGACCGCGTGCAGTTCGGCCGCAACCCAGGCCCCGGCCAGCGGAGGCGGCGGCGGCAACGGCCAGGTCGTGAAGATCGGCGTCGAGTTGCCGATGTCCGGAGGCGAGGCCCCGAACGGCGTCCCGACCCTGAACGGCGTGAAGCTGGCTGTCGCGGACATCAACGCGGCGGGCGGCATCGACGGCTACAAGTTCGCCGTCAACTCGCAGGACGACGCGGTCAACGGCGTCAACAACCCGCAGCAGGGCGCCAAGAACATCACCACCCTCGTGAACGACACGTCGGTCGTCGGCGTGGTCGGGCCCTTCAACTCGGCCGTGGCGAAGGCGGAGATCCCGATCAGCAACGCCGCCGGTCTGCTGCAGTGCAGCCCCGCCAACACCAACCCGGGCCTGACGAAGGTCTGGGGCGGCGTCGATCCGAAGACCCTTCGCCCCACCCACCCCGACCAGATCGCCTACGTGCGCGTCGCCAGCACCGACGACTACCAGGGCGCGGCGGGGGCCCAGATCGCATACCAGGATCTCGGCGCCCGCAAGGCGTACGTCGTCGATGACACCACCACCTACGGCGCTGGTCTGGCCAACGTCTTCGCCGACGACTTCCAGAAGCTGGGTGGCACCGTCGTCAAGCATGACGGCGCCGGCTCGAACGTCACCGACTACACGGGCCTCCTGACCGCCGCCAAGGCGCTCAACCCAGACGTCGTGTACTACGGCGGGGTCACCACGGGCGGCGGAGGCCTTCTGCGCAAGCAGATGGTCGCGGCCGGCATGGCCAACATCCCGTTCGTCGGCGGCGATGGCATCAGCGACGGCTCCGCGGCGACGCCCAGCTCGTTCCTCAACCTGGCGGGTCCGCAGGGCGACGCGAACACGTGGAGCACCGTCGCTGCTGCCCATGACATTCCCAATGCGGGCGCGTTTGCGGCCAAGTACGATGCCGCATACAACACGAAGAGCCCCGGCGCCTACAGCGCGGCAGCCTATGCCTGCACGCAGATCATCCTCGACGCGTTCAAGCACGTCGGCAAGCCGGATCGCGCCGGCATTCGCCAGTACATTACCAGTGGTGCCTCGTTCGACACTGTGTTGGGCACGGTCCAGTTCGACGCGAACGGCGACACCAACCAGAAGATCATCAGCGAGTACAAGTTCGATCCGAGCCTCAACGGCGGGGATTGGGCGTTCGTCAAGCAGGTGAACTTCGGCGCGTCTTCGGGCGGTACATCAAGCCCCGCTCCGGCAGGCAGCTAACCGCCATCGATCACGGAGGCAGTCGGAGGGCCGCGCTCTCCGACTGCCTCGTCAAACCTGCGCATGGCCAAATAGAGTGAGATCGGCTTGGATCTGACCCTCGTCGCGCAGCAGACGGTCAATGCCCTAACCATCGGCGCGATCTATGCGCTGATTGCTCTCGGCTACACGATGGTCTACGGGATCATCGAGCTGATCAACTTCGCTCACGGCGACGTCTTCATGATGGGGTCGTTCGTCGCGTACTCGTTGATCATCAGGCTCGGCTTCAGCGGCCCGGTGGGCAATCCCATCGAGCTTGTCGGCGTGCTCCTGCTCGTGTTCGTCGTAACGATGCTGATCATGGGCGTGGTCGGGGTCGTCATCGAACGGTTCGCGTACCGTCCGCTACGGCACGCGCCCCGGCTTGCGCCCCTCATCACCGCCATCGGCGTGTCGTTCATCCTGCAGAACATCGCTCAGATCCTCTTCGGGTCCGCGCCCGTCGTGGTCCCGCAGCTGATCAATATCGAATCGTCATTCGACATTGGCGGCGTGATCATCAAGTACACGAGCGTCTTCATCGTCGTGATCACGCTCGCCCTCATGGTCGCGCTCCAGGCCTTCGTGACGCGGACGAACCTCGGTCGGGCGATGCGGTCGACCTCGCAGGACCGCGAGGCGGCCCAGCTGATGGGCGTCGACATCAACACGACGATTGCCCTCACCTTCTTCATCGGCTCGGCGCTGGCGGGCGCCGCCGGCGTGGTGCAGGGTCTCTACTTCGGGACCACCGTCTTCATCGTCGGGTTTCAGGCCGGCCTCAAGGCATTCACGGCCGCCGTTCTGGGTGGGATCGGCAACACAACCGGGGCCGCGCTCGGCGGATTCGTCATCGGCTTCATCGAGGTGTTCAGTACCCAGGCCGGATACAGCAACTGGAGCGAGGCGATCGTCTTCAGCATCCTTATCCTGGTCCTCGTCTTCCGGCCGACCGGCATTCTCGGCCAGCAACTAGCCGATCGAGCATGAGCAGCACGGCTCGCGCAGGCTCCGCACTTGCACCCGCGCGACGGTTCTTCGGTCGTCATCAGTCGATCGCGATCATCGTCGGGGTCGCGCTCCTGGCCGGACTGCTCCCGTATCTCATCCTTCTGCCTCCATTCAATGGTTTCGGCACCCAGGGCGACTGGGTCGACGGGTTTGCAAATGCCGGCGTCTTCGTGCTGCTCGCGATCGGGCTCAACGTGGTTGTGGGCCTCTCGGG
>JBAWEQ010000228.1:0-4278 GCA_049591295.1 Acidobacteriota bacterium | reverse complement strand
TGGTCGCGCGGAGGAAGTGCCGCTGGCAGAGGGAGCGCGACGGCCGGAGCGCGGCGGCCCTGGCCGGGGGCGACCGCCTGGCGGGCCTCCTCATCGAGGCCGGCCCGGCGGGAACTAGCCCGGAGGAGGCGGCGGCTCGGCTGGGCGTGACCCTGCCTCTGCTGGAGATGGAGGCGAGGAGAGCCGAAGCCTCCGGCGGATTGGTGCGATGGGGAGAGGGGCGCTGGTGGCTGGACGGCGCCGAGGCGGAGGCCTGGCTCCGGCGCGCCGAGGCCTGGGTGAAGTCCAAGGTCCAGGGCGGATCGCCGGTGACGTGGGTACCCAGGCAGGAACTGCTCGGGCGCTGGCTCAGGGTCCTGGGCGCCGACCGGGGAGGAGACCTGGTTTCCGCCCTCGTGGAGGCGGGGCGGCTGGAGGCCGAGGGCGACCGCCTCCGGCTCGCGGGCTACACGGCCCAGCTCACGCCGAAGCAGCGCCAGGCGGCCGAACGGGTGAGGACGGCGCTGGCGAGCCGTGAGAACCCGGTGCAGACGGGCAGGGAGCTGGAGGCGGCCTGGGGCCCCGAGGTGCGCAGCGTCCTGCCCCTCCTGGCCGAGTCGGGAGAGATCGTCCGCTTCGGCGGCGACTGCTTCCTGGCCTCCGAGACCCTCGCCCGCCTTCGGGGCCTCCTCCTGGCTTGGTCCGCCGGTCACGAGGGCGCCATCACCGTCCCGGAATTCAAAGACCTGCTGGGCATCACGCGCAAGTACGCCATGCCGCTCCTGGAGCACCTGGACGACCGGAAGTGGACCCGCAGGGAGGGCGAGGGCCGGCGGATCCTGTTGAAGGCGTAGGAGGTTGGCGGGGGGCGGGAAGCTCACCACCAAGGCACCAAGACACCAAGGGACTGAAGGCCGCAGATTTGGGATTGCCGCGTCTCTCCTTACTCGAAAGATGGCGGGTGAGGAAGGAGTAGGCAGTGAAGCACGATAAGGCAGGGTTTGCGGGTTAGTTTCCAATTCGCCACTCAGTATCCTTTCGTGTCTTGGTGTCTTGGTGGTAAATCCTTTCCTCCCGGCTTTTGCGTCGCGGCGGCAAAACCGCTAGAATCCACCCTTAGAAAGCGAGGGGCCCATGGATCCCAATATGAGTCCTGCCGACATCCTTCGACTGGCGCTGGAAAAGGAGAAAGAGGCGCTGCGCTTCTACGAGGAGGCCTGCGCCATCGTCAACCACCCGGCCGCCAAGGTGACCCTCCAGGCCATGGCCGAGGAGGAGCGCTCTCACATCCGCAAGATCGAGGAGGAGCTGGACCGCTTCTTCTACGCGGACAACTGACGCGCATGAGACTCCCCGGAGGCCGGATCTACCTGGATTCAAACGCCACCACTCCCATCGCCCCCGAGGCGCTCGCCGACCTTAAGGCCCGTCTGGGGGAGTGCTTCGCCAACCCCTCCAGCAACTACTGGGAGGGCAGGGCGGCCCGGGAGGTGCTGGAGCGTGCGCGCGGCGAGGTGGCCGCCCTCGTGGGCTCCCTGCCGGGCGAGGTGGTCTTCACCGGTTCGGGGACCGAGGCCAACCACCTGGCCCTCCAGTCCGCCGTGGCCGGCCGGCCTGGGCGGCGGCGGGTTCTCATGTCGGCCATCGAGCACCCGTCGGTCATCGGCCAGCGGGAGCGCCTCGAAGCCATGGGGGCCGAGGTGGAGGAGCTTCCGGTAGACCCCCTCGGCCGTCTGGACCTGCCGCGGATGGACTCGCTCATGGGTGAGGACGTGGCCCTGGTCTCCCTGATGACGGCGCACAACGAGACCGGCGTCCTCCAGCCCGTGGAGGCGGCCGGAGCCGCGTGCAGGAGGTGGGGGTCCCTCTTCCACACCGACGCGGTGCAGGCCATGGGCAAGGTGGCCTCCCCCTGGGGCTCGGCCGGGGCCGACTACCTGAGCGTGGCGGCCCACAAATTCTACGGGCCCAAGGGCGTGGCCGCCCTGATCGTGCGGGAGGGCGCCCCCGTGCACCCGCTCCTGCTGGGGGGCGGTCAGGAGCGCGGGCGCAGGGCCTCCACGGAGGCGGTGGCCCTCGTTTCGGCCATGGGCGTCGCCGCGCGCTTGGCCCTGGACGGGCTCGGGGCGGCATCGGCCCTCTGTGTCCAGAGGGACCGCCTCGAAGCGAAGCTGGTGGGCCGCTTCGGCGCCGTCCTCTTTGGGGACCGGGCCACGCGGCTTCCCAACACGACCTTCTTCGCCATTCCAGGAGCGGACGCGGCCGCGCTGGTGGAGCGGCTGGATGCGGAGGGCTTCGCCCTCTCCACGGGCTCCGCCTGCCACAGCGGCCGTCGCGGCGCCCCGGCGGTCCTCGTGAGCATGGGGGTGGCGGACCTCGCACCGGCGGGCGCCCTCAGGGTCAGCCTCGGGCGGGGGACGGCTCCGGAAGAACTGGATGCCTTCCTGGAGGCACTGCCCCGCGCCATCGGCGCGGCGCGGGTGTGATAGCATGGAACCCACGGGCGAGAAGAGCGAGCGCACCGAGCGGGTCTACGTCTTCGTCTGCAAGGGGGACAGTTGCTCGAAGAGGGGAAGCCCGGACCGGGTCCGGGTGGCCATCAAGCAGGCGCTCAGGGACTTTCCGGCCCAGAGCGTGAAGCTCTCCTTCGTGTCGTGCCTGTCCATGTGCGGCGAGGGCCCGAACGTCCTGATCTGCAAGGGCGGGACGGCCTTCCACCGGTGCTCCGGCCCGGAGGCCGGCGCGGTGGCCCAAGAGGTGAGGGGGATCCTTGAACGACCTGATCCGTGACCCGCACGCCCTCAAGGTCCTGGAGAACCTCAGCGACGGGGTGATCGTCACGAACCTCGAGCGCAAGATCGTCTTCATCAACGAGCGGGCGAGGAACCTTCTCGGCTATGCCGAGGGGGAGGCTGTCGAGAAGCGCTGCAAGACCATCACCCACACCTCCGAATGCGAATACAGCTGTCCGATGACGCAGGCCATGCAGCTCGATCGGGACCTCAAGGGCGTGGAGATGTGGTACCAGACCAAGTCCGGCCAGCAGATCCGCTGCGTCACCAACGTGCTGCTGCTCAGGGACGAGGCCGGCAAGGTGGTGGGCGGCGTGGAGCTCTTCACCGACATCACCCAGCTCTACCAGCTCCAGGAGAAGGCCGAGGAGCGCTTCTCCTTCTCCAATATCGTCGGCAAGAACAAGGCCATGCGCGAGATCTTCGAGCTGATCCAGATGGTGGCGGAGACGGATTCCACCGTCATGATCACGGGGGAGAGCGGGACGGGCAAGGAGCTGGTGGCCAACGCCATCCACTACAACTCGCTCAGGAAGAACAGGGTCTTCGTCAAGGTCAACTGCGCCGCGCTCAACGAGGGGATCCTCGAGAGCGAGATCTTCGGGCACGTGCGGGGCGCCTTCACGGGGGCCATCGCCGACAAGATGGGCCGGTTCGAGATGGCCCACGGAGGCACCATCTTCCTGGACGAGATCGCCGAGGTGCCGCCGGCCACCCAGGTGAAGCTGCTGCGCGTGCTCCAGGAGGGCCAGCTGGAGCGCGTGGGCTCGTCCAAGAGCGTGACCGTGGACGCCCGGGTCATCGCGGCCACCAACCGCGAGCTGGAGGCGGCGCTGGAGGACGGCAGCTTCCGCCGGGACCTCTTCTACCGCCTGAACGTCTTCCGCATCCACCTTCCTCCCCTGAGGGAGCGCAAGGAGGACATCCCCCTGCTCGTGGATCACTTCCTGAAGAAGGTCGCCGCCAAGATGCCCTCCAAGCACATCGAGGGCATCGAGGCCGACGCCGTGGCCCGGCTGATCGAGTACAAGTTCCCCGGCAACATCCGGGAGCTGGAAAACCTCATCGAGCACGCCGCGATCCGCAGCCGAGACGGCACCATCCGGCTCCGCGACCTGCCTCTCGCGACCCCCGTCGAGGAGGCCCCGAATCCCCAGTTCTTCCAGATCCACTCGCCCCTCGAGAGCCTGGAGCGGGACCTCATCCTGAAGCTCCTGGAGACCAACGATTGGAAGATCAATCGCACGGCCCAGAGGCTCGGAATCAGCCGGGTCACGCTCTGGCGGAAGATGAAGGAGTACGGGATTCAGAAGGAGCCGGCCGGGGCCGCGAAGGAGGGCTGAGGCGTCCGCCCGGGCCCCTCAGCGCCGCGGCGATTCCTGCGTTGACACCCATGCCCGTCCAAAACAAACCGCCGTGTCGGCTCCGAACCACGGCTGGTTCTGGGCCGCGCCGTTAGCGCGGCGCTGGGGGCCTGGTCCGGGCGCGTCCACGCCAGCGTGGCCGC
>JBAWEQ010000227.1:0-9697 GCA_049591295.1 Acidobacteriota bacterium | reverse complement strand
GGATAGGAAGGGACAACTGCACGGCCTACCGGTCTCTTTCGACATCTCCTCATCTCCTCATCTCCTCATCACCTCATCACGACCCTGCGTTGTTGCCGTGGGCGTTTCATATGGACAAGGGACAGGGGACAGAAGACAAGGGGATGAGGGAAGGCGGCCCCGGAAGGCCCGCGGCCCTTCCTCGGCCCTGAGTCCTCAACATCCTCCCCCGTGTCAACCGCCCCTCGCCGAGGTACTATACCCATGGTTTAGGGTCCGCGCGCGGAGGTTGAGCCCATGAACGACCGGGGCGAGCAGCTCCTGGATCTCCTGCAAGAGGCCATCGTCGTGATGGACGGGGCCACGGGCACCGCCCTGCAGGCCTTCGGGCTCACCGCGCAGGATTTCGGCGGGTTCGAGCTGGAGGGATGCAACGAGCACCTCGTCTTCTCCCGGCCCGACGTGGTTCGGGCCGTCCACGACGGCTATCTGGGGGCGGGGGCCCAGATCGTGGAGACCGACACCTTCGGCGGCACCCCCCTCGTCCTGGCCGAGTACGGACTGGCGGGGAAGGCGCTGGAGATCAACCGCCGCGCGGCCCAGATCGCCCGCGCCGCCTGCGCGGCCTTCTCCACCCCCTCCCATCCGTGCTTCGTGGCAGGCTCCATGGGCCCAACTACCCGTTCCATCACGGTGACGGGCGGCGTGAGCTTCGAAGAGATGCGGGAGCACTATCGGATCCAGGCCCTCGGCCTCCTCGAAGGGGGCGCGGACCTGCTGGTGCTGGAGACCGTCCAGGACACGCGCAACCTGAAGGCGGGCCTCTTCGGCCTCCGGAGCGCCATGGACGAGACCGGGCTGGAGGTGCCCGTGATGGTCTCGGCCACCATCGAGGCCTCCGGCACCATGCTGGCCGGACAGACCATCGAGGCGCTCTACGCCTCCGTCATGCACGCCCCCCTCCTGGCCGTGGGCCTCAACTGCGCCACCGGGCCCGAGCTGATGACGAGCCACCTCCGGAGCCTCTCCGCCGTCGCGAAAACGAGGGTCTCCTGCTACCCCAACGCGGGCCTGCCCGACGAGAACGGCCGCTACAGCACCACGCCCGCCGAGTTCGCTGCCCAGCTCGCCCGCTTCACGAGGTCGGGCTGGATCAACCTGGCGGGCGGCTGTTGCGGGACCACGGCCGAGCACATCCGGGCCCTCGCCGATGCCGTGGCGGGACTTCGGCCGCGCCGCATCCCCGAGCACCGCCGGACCTTCCTGTCGGGCATCGACTTCCTGGAGGTGGAGGAGGAGAACCGGCCGGTCCTCGTAGGCGAGCGCAGCAACGTGCTGGGCAGCCGGCGCTTCAAGGGCCTCATCGCGGCGGGCGATGCGGAGGGGGCCGCGGAGCTGGCGAGGGAGCAGGTGCGGGCCGGCGCCCAGATCCTGGACGTCTGCCTCCAGGACCCCGACCGGGACGAGCTCTCGGATCTGACGGCTTTTCTGGAGAAGGCCTCCCGGATGGTGCGGGCCCCGCTCATGATCGACTCCACCGACGCCTCGGTCGTCGAAAGGGCGCTCTCGCTCGTCCAGGGCAAGGCCGTGATCAACTCGGTGAATCTCGAGGACGGAGAGGAGCGTTTCCGCAAAGTCGTCCCGCTGGCCCGATCCTTCGGGGCGGCCCTCGTCGTCGGGACCATCGACGAGGACCCTTCCGCGGGCATGGCCGTGACGAGGGAACGAAAGCTCTCCATCGCCCGCCGGGCCTTTTCCCTGCTCACGGAAAAATACGGCATGCCTCCGGAGGACCTCTTCTTCGACCCCCTGGTCTTCCCCTGCGGCACCGGCGACGAGGCCTACGCGGGGAGCGCCGTGGAGACCATCGAGGGGCTCCGGCTCATCAAGGCGGTGTTCCCCGACTGCAAGTCCATCCTCGGCATCTCGAACGTCAGCTTCGGTCTGCCGCCCTTGGGGAGGGAGGTCCTGAACTCGGTCTTCCTCTACCACTGCACGCTGGCCGGCCTCGATCTGGCCATCGTGAACAGCGAGAAGATCCGTCGCTATCCCACCATTCCGGAGGAGGAGCGCGCCCTGGCGGAGAACCTTCTCTTCCGCCGCGGAGGGGATCCGGTGGGAGCCTTCTCGGCCTACTTCAAAGAGAGGGGCCAGGCCGCGGCCCCGTCCCCGAAGAGGGCGGGGACGGCGTTGGAGCGGCTCCCGCAGTGCATCATCGAGGGCACCAAGCAGGGCCTGGCGGAGGACCTGGACGAACTGCTCGCCCAGGGGAAGCAGCCCCTTGCGATCATCAACGGCCCCCTCATGGCGGGCATGGCCGAGGTGGGCCGGCTCTTCGCCGCCAACCAGCTCATCGTGGCCGAGGTGCTCCAGTCGGCGGAGGTGATGAAGGCCGCCGTCTCCAGGCTGGAGGCGAAGATGGAGCGGAGCGCCGACGCCCTGCGGGGCACCGTCCTCCTGGCCACCGTGAAGGGCGACGTCCACGACATCGGAAAGAATCTCGTGGACATCATCTTCAGCAACAACGGCTACCGTGTGGTGAACCTGGGGATCAAGGTGCTGCCGGAGACGCTCGTCCGGGCCTTTCGCGAGCACGAGCCCGACGCCATCGGCCTCTCGGGCCTCCTCGTCAGGAGCGCGCTCCAGATGGTGACCACGGCCGAGGACCTCACGGCGGCCGGGGCCACTCCGTTGCTTCTCGTGGGCGGGGCTGCCCTGACGGAGAAGTTCACGGACCTGAAGATCGCTCCCGCCTATGGAGGATTCGTGGCCTACGCCAAGGACGCCATGGCCGGCCTCGATCTGCTGAATCGGCTCACCGACCCGGAACGGGCCCCCGCGGCGCGGGCCGAGATAGAGCAACGGCGGAGAACGGCTGGCCAGGCGACCCCGCGGGCCGTGCCCGAGGAGTGGGCGGTGCCCGCCGTGAGGAGCCCGAAAATCGAAGCTCTTCCAGCCCTGCCTCCACCGGATGAGTCGGAGCACATTCTGGAGCCCTCCGTGGAGGAAGTGTGGCCTTTCCTCAATCGGCAGATGCTCTACGGCAAGCACCTCGGCCTCCGCGGCAGTTTCGCCAAGCTCAGGGAAGAGGGTGATCCCCGGGCCGTCGAGCTGGCATCGCTGATGGAGGAACTCCGGGACTCCCGCTGGATCAGGCTGAGGGCGATCTACCGCTTCTTCGCCGCCGAATCCGACGGGAACGAACTCGGCCTCTTCCCGCGGGGCGGCCCTCCGGCGTCCTTCGCCTTCCCACGGCAGCGCGGCGGCGAACGGGAGTGCATCGCCGACTTCATCCGACCGGCTTCGGAGGGCGGAGGCGACTCGGTGGCCCTCTTCGTCACGACGGCCGGGGAGGGCATCCGCGAACGGGTGGAGGGGCTCAAGCGGGAGGGAAGCTTCCTCCGGTGCCACGCCCTGCAGGCGCTGGCGCTGGAACTGGCGGAGGCGACGGCCGAGTGGCTCCATGGCAAAATCCGCGAGCGGTGGGGTTTCCCCGATCCGCCGGAGATGACCATGATGGACCGCTTCCAGGCGCGCTACCGGGGAAAGCGGTACAGCTTCGGTTATCCTGCCTGCCCGGACCTCTCGCTCCAGGCGCGCCTGTTCGAGTTGCTCGGGCCCGAGAGGATCGGGGTGGAGCTCACGGAGGGCTTCATGATGGAGCCGGAAGCCTCGGTCTCCGCGGTGGTGGTGCACCACCTCCAGGCGAAGTACTTTGGCGTGTGAGAGACGGGGTGCCGAGGTGAGGAGCTGCCGGAAAGTGCCGTCAACCCGGCACCGGCACGGAGGTGGGCGGTGAGCAAACGCGAAGCGCTGGCGAGCTGGATGAAGGAATCGGTGATCCTGGCCGACGGCGCCATGGGCACCGTCCTGCACCTCCGGGGCATCCCGAGAAACCGCTGCCTGGAGGAGGCCAACCTCAGCCAGGCGGACCTCGTCTTCGCCCTCCACCGGGAGTACGTCCACGCTGGGGCCCAGATCCTGACCACCAACACCTTCAAGGCCAACCGCCTGGGCCTGCGCGTCTTCGACCTGGAGGGGCGGCTGGAGGAGATCAATGCCCGCGGCGTGGAGATCGCCAGGCGAGCGGCCCACGGAGCTCCCGTGTGGGTGGGCGCTTCGATCGGCCCCCTCAAGGTGATGCTGAAGCCCTACGGAGACATGGAAGAAGAGGCGGCGCGCGAGATCTGCCGGGAGCAGGTGGCGGCCCTGGCCTCCGCCGAACCCGACCTCTTCATCCTGGAGACCCAGCAGTCGGCGCTGGAGACCTGCTTCTTCATCGACGCGTGCAGGGAGGTGGCGCCCGAAATCCCCATCCTGGCCTCGCTCACCTTCAATCGGGAGGGGAGGACCTTCTTCGGCGACACGCCCGTCGAAGGGTGCAGGCGCTTGGCCAAGCAGGGCGCCGACGTGGTGGGCATCAACTGTTCGGTGGGCCCCGCCGACACCCTGCCCCTGGTGGAGGAGGTCTGCCAGAACGTGGGCCATCCGCTGGTCGTGATGCCCAACGCCGGCTATCCCACCGAGGTGGATGGCCAGATCCACTACCTCTCCAGCCCCGAGTACGTGGCGAACTACATCAAGCGATACGTGGACCTCGGGGTGAACATCGTGGGCGGCTGCTGCGGCACGACGCCCGAGACCATCCGGGCGGTGGCGCAGATCATCCGGAAGCGGCCGCCCGTGAAGCGCCAGGGCAGCCAGGAGGGATGGGTCCTGGTGGAGGACGCGCCCGCCGCCGCGCCGCCGCCGCAGGGAGGAGGCTTCTTCGCCCGGCTGCGGAGCGGATTCGCGGTGACCTGTGAGATCAATCCACCCAAGGGCCCCGACGCCCGCGAGGCGGTGGAGATGGCCCGTCTGCTCAAGCAGGCCGGGTCGTCCGCGGTGGACATTGCGGACAACCCCATGGCCCGGGTGCGCGTCTCCTCCATGGCGCTGGCCCACTTCGTCCAGCAGGAGACGGGCCTGCCCACGATCCTGCACATGACCTGCCGGGACAGGAACCTGCTCGCCCTGCAATCCGAACTCCTGGGCGCCTCGCTCCTGGGCGTGGAGGGGATCCTGGCCCTCTCCGGCGATCCCACCGCCCATGGAGATTTCCCGGCGGCCACCTCGGTCAACGACGTCAACGTGGTGGGCCTCGTGAAGATCATCGCCTCGTTGAACCGGGGGCTGGACTTCTCGGACCACCCCACGGGCACCCCCACCCAGTTTGCCGTGGGCGTGGGGGTGAACCTGATGGCGCCGGACCCCGAGAAGGAGATCGCCAAGCTGAGGGAGCGGCTGGATGCCGGGGCGGTCTTTGCCATGAGCCAGCCCGTCTTCGACCTGGAGCCCGTTCGGCGGTTTCTTGACCGGATGAAGGACCTGCCCGTGGTGATCCTGCCGGGCGTGCTGCCCATCGCCAGCCTGAAGCAGGCCCTGTACCTGGCCAACGAGGTGCCCGGGATGACCGTCCCCGGGACCGTCATGGATCGGTTCGAGCGCCTCGAGAGGAGGGAGGACCAGATGGCCCTCGGCGTGGAGCTCGCGCAGGAACTCCTGCGGGGCCTGAAGGAGTTCGCCGCCGGCGCCTACCTCACCTCCGGCGGCCGCAAGATGCCCGTCCTCGTGGATGTTCTGGCTGCCCTGCACTGAGGGGTGGCGGAGGGAGGCGCCGGTACCGGTGCGCTTCGCGCCGCGGAGGCGGGGCGTCGCCTCCTGAGATCCTTCGTGGGCGGTCGTTCAGGGAGGTCCTCGGGATGGCCGGTGCTGCGCGCCGGTCACCTCCAGGTGATCTCGTAGACGCAGATCCGATCGGGGCTGCCGGGAGCCAGCCCGCACCGGTCGTGGGTCACCAGCGGCCCGGTGACCCCCAGCTTCTCGAGTGCGCCGTACAGGTACCCGACGCCCGTTGAGCAGTCCATCTGGTCGGCCTTTTCCACGCCCGTGTTGTCGATGCTGACCCGGAAGCGCCGGGGCCCCAGTTCCTCCACCTGGATGTGGTCCGCGAAAGCGTCTCCGTAACACTTGCGGTTGATCTGGATGAAGCCGCTCTTCAGCCAGTCCTCCGGGCGCTTGCCGGAGAAGTAGGCCCTGAAGACGGTGTCCGCCTGCCGGTGGGCGTTGAACTGCCCCGCCTCGAAGGTGATGCACGGCATGCGCGACGAGGTGGTGTGCAGGGGCGCTCCCGGACCCTTGAACGCGATGGTGATGGCTTCGAGCAGGACCTTGTCCACCCAGTCGGGGAAGTAGGCACTGGAGAGCACGATCCCCGAAAAGAGACGGGTCTTGAGGAACTCGGCCTTCTCCGGCGTGCCGGCCAGGCGGAGGGCCTGGGCCTGTACCTCGGCCAGAGTCTTCGGATAATCCAGCCCCCTCCGCTTGCAGTAGTCTTCGAGAAAGAGGAGCCGTCCCTTAATGAAATCCCCCAATTGAAGCTCGCCTTGCTGCGTCTCCATGGATCGCCTCCGCAATCAGCTAGGGAAGATCATAGTGCACGAGCGGGCCGGCGGCCAAAAGCGACCCGAGGTTCATGAGGTCCTGGGACTTTTTGCTTGACTTTATGGTCATATATGACTATTATTATGGTGCGGAGGCTGGTCATGGATTTTGCGAAGAAGCTCGTATCGGTCCGGAAGTCTCTCGGGTTGACCCAGGCGGAGGTGGCGCGGCGTCTGGGATGGAGCCCCCCGAACTACGCGCGCATCGAGAAGGGGCGCATCGCCCCCTCGCTCCGCTCCCTGGAAGCCATCGCCGAAGCCATGGAGGTGCCCCTCTCCATGATCACCCAGGAGAACCCCCTGGCCGAGGAGGTGCCGGTAGTGGCCTTCGCCTCCGCGGGGGAGGCGGTGGAGTTCACCGACCAGGGCTACCCCGCCGGTGGCGGCATGTACTTCCTGCCCCGCCCGCCGCAGTTCACGGACCCTAACGGCTTCGGCGTGGAGGTGGCGGGGGACAGCATGGTGCCCAAGTACGAGGACGGCCAGGTGGTCATGGTGGACACGCGCAAGAGGCCCGTCAGCGGCGACTATGCCGTCATAGGCCTCATGGCCGGCGAGAAGTATGTGAAGCGCTACCGGGAGGCGGGCGGGCGGATCATCCTCGAATCGGTGAACCCCCTCTACCCGCCCGTTGTCGTGGAGCCCCAGGATGTCCGTTTCGCCTATAAGATCGTGTGGGTGAGAGAAAGATAGAAACCTGAAAAATCGAAGCATGAAGAGAGGGTCAATGATATCGCTGGTTCCGTGTCTCTGTTCGCCAGGAGCGTTGCGATGATTGGGGTAGCGCCATGAAGGAACGAACCGCCCTCCGCATCGGCGTGGCCGGCTGGACATATCCCGACTGGAAGGGGGTGGTGTACCCGCCGAGGGCCGGCCGCGGGTTCGCCCCCCTCGCTTTCCTCGCGGGGCTCCTCGGCGCGGTGGAGGTGGACAGCACCTTCTACCGGATCCCCGATCCCATCGTCGTGGGCGAGTGGGTGCGAAAGGTGTCGGACCTCCCCGATTTCCGCTTCACGGTGAAGCTCTTCCAGGGGTTCACCCATACGCGCAAAGCCTCTCTGGTAGACGAGCGGGCCTTCCACCGGGCGGTGGAACCCCTGGTGCGTTTCCACCGTCTGTCCGCCGTGCTCATCCAGTGGCCCTGGTCCTTCAAGAACACGGAGGAGAACCGGAAAACCCTGCTGGCCCTCGCCAGCCGCTTCTCCGCCTATCCGCTGGCGGTGGAGCTGCGCCACGCCTCGTGGGGCTCCAAGGATGTGCTGCGGATGTTGCGGGAGTGCGGCGTGGCCTTCTGCAACATCGATCAGCCGGCCCTGGCCCACTGCCTCGGGCCCACCTGCGCCGTAACCTCGGATCTCGCCTACTTCCGCTTCCACGGCCGAAATGCCGCCGCCTGGTTCACCGAGGGGGCGGGCCGGGACGAGCGGTACAACTACCTCTACAGCGCCGCCGAATTGGCCCCGTGGGTGAACGCCGTCCGGGAGGCCTCCACCGTGGCCAAGGAGGTGATCCTCATCTTCAACAACCATTTCCGGGGCAAGGCCGTGGCCAATGCCTTCCAGGTCCAGTTTGCCCTCACGGGCCTCAAGCAGGCTGTCCCGCCCGATCTCATCGAAACCTACCCCGAGCTGGAGGCCGTCAGCGACACGGTCTTTCAGCGTTCCCTCTTCGCCGGCGTGGGCTGAGGAAGAAAGAAACCGGCCGCGGCCGGTCGAGATCTCTCCGCCACGACGCCTCCCGCCCCTGCTCGGCGGTGCCACGGCACCGCCGCCCGGACGCGTGCCTGAGGAACAGGCCCCAATCCGGTTCCCACTCTGGTCCAGAGTCCTCGGCGAGGTCGCGGGGCGGGTGATCTGTAACGCGAAGGTGACGGTGGTGGGCGCCAAACGTAACGGATGGGGCCCTCTTCCCCAGGGCGATACTCGCGGATATGAGCCGCAACCTGTTCCCTTTCAAGGGATTCGGTCGAAACGACGAAGCGGCCTGGAATTGGCAAGCCGTTTGCCTGTACGAGCCCATCCAGGGTGGCCGCATTGCGGGCCGCCAAGACTTCATTGCGGTTAGGGAGATCGTACGTGCGAATGGACGAGCGCTTCTGGGCAGACCGGTCAGCCATCCAAGGACGACCCGGAAGGGAGATCCCACCCACCGCCGCGACGGCAACAGTATCTAGCCCCCAGCAAGCAAGAGCGGGGGAGCATCTCGCTGCCTCATTCTTCGAAGGCCGTCTCGCGGCTCGGCTGCCAAGCGGGAGTAACGAATCGTGAACGGCTGAGTCTCATTGTTGAAAAACCACGGACTGGGTCCGTTGGCAGAAGCCCTAACCCCTCATAGGCGGGAGACTGAATTTCTCCCGCCTCTTTTTTCTTGAAAATATAGTCACATATGACTATAATAAGGATGCGGATAGTAGTCTCGGACCTCCGCCTCCCTCAGGTGCGCCATGCCCTTCGTGCCGCTTGTCAATCGGACAG
Organism: Acidobacteriota bacterium; assembly: GCA_049591295.1. Classification (GTDB taxonomy): domain Bacteria; phylum Acidobacteriota; class UBA4820; order UBA4820; family DSQY01; genus DTPS01. Next base: position 762 of record JBAWEQ010000227.1, on the reverse strand, counting down.
CCTTCACTTTCTACTCCGGGGCCATGCTGCCCGAGACGCTGGCGAAGGCGTGCGCAGGGCTGGGGTACGCCGCGGCGGGAATCTGCGACCGCGACGGGCTCTACGCGGCGGTGCGGTTTTACAAGGCGGCGAAGGCGGCAGGCATCCGGCCGGTCCTGGGAGCGGAGATCACGGGGGCGGCATTTGGGACTTCGGATGTGGGAATTCGGAAACAAAAGAACGCCGCCAAGGCAGACGGTTCAGCTCCCTTCATTCCCCAATTCCCAATCCCCAGTCCCAAGTCCCCCCTGTTCGCCTTTGCGCGAGATTTGGAGGGGTACTCCCGCCTCTGCCGCCTCATCACGCGTCGCAACCTGGAACCGGAGCGCTTCGACCGGGTGGGGGAGTGCGCGACGGCCACGGAGGGCGGCCACGTGACGCTGGCGGCCTCGGACGTGACGCTGCTCTACGCGCTGAAGAAGGCGGGCGGCGAACCGGCGAGCCTCTTCGCGCGCCTGTCGGGGAACCCGAAGGCCGACGCGGACGCCCGGGCCGCGGCGAACTGGCTCAACCTGCCCTGCCTCGCCGCGCCGGCGGCCTTTTTTCCGGGCCCCTCCGGCTACGCCATCCACCGGGTCCTGCGGGCGGTGAAGCACCTACCGCCCGAGGCGGGGCCGGCGGACTACCCGCTTTCACCGGCGGAAGCGGAACGGCGGTTCGCGGGCGGGGGCGCCCGCGCCACGGCGCTGGAGGCGGCGGGGGAGCTGGCGGCCTCCTGCGACG
>JBAWEQ010000226.1:0-24123 GCA_049591295.1 Acidobacteriota bacterium | reverse complement strand
GTCAATGCTGCATGATTATACGCCCGGCACTACAATTCAATGCCCGCCAAAACTCCGGTCTAATCATTTCAGGGAGTTACAACGAAAAAACCACCCAAATCCACTCACAACTGTCGAAGATGAGCTTGAAGTTGTCCGTGAAGGCGTAGCCCAGCCGAGTCGAGGTGTTCCACCCGCTGTCCATCCACTTGTTGCTGTTGTTGTAGCCGGCGTTGAGATCCCAGAACCAGGGATTGCTGGGAGCCTGGGCGAAAAAGGGAAGGGAGCCGAAGGTCAGGAAGGCGGCGACCAGAAGCACTTTCTTCATCATGTTCCTCCTCGTTCGTGGTGGTACAGCCAGTTGTTGGACATCCTCCTATACCGACGGCCTTGAGCTAGCAAAAGCTGTACCAGCGGCACGGATGGGCGGCGCGGCATGTCCCCTCCGGGAATGCCACGGTAGCCATGAAAAGAAAAGGGGGACGGCGCGCGAGCGCCGTCCCCCGGGTCCGTCTCGATGAAAGTCCTTCGAGCTACTCCATTTGCACCCTGTCCCCGAAGGTGATCGAGGAGTTGGAAGAGATGATCTTGACGCAGGCGGTGCGGCCTTCCGTCGTCAAAACGACGCCCTCTCCCAGGTACATTCGGAGGGCTTTGACCGCGTCGCTTTGGCTGTTGCGCAGCTTATCCTCCCGGGCAAGGAGGTCACTCTGACGCTCCTTTTCGGACTTGCTTTCCGTCTCCACGCCGGCTTCCGCCGTTCCGCCCTCGGCCATCGACTCTTCATGGCCCTCGTACTTGCCCACCTTCGGCATCCGGTAGAGGTCCTTCGGGCCTACGTTGATCCTCTGCTGGCGGAAGAGATCCCGGGTGGTATCCGTGAAGGTGCCGGTCTGCCCGGGGAAGCGGTAGAACCAGAGCTTGTCGCCGGGAAGGAGCCCCTCCCTGGAGCCCAGGTCGATGTAAACGACCTGGCTGTCGCCCATGTTTTCGATCCGGTCCTCCGACCATACGACCCGGCCCTGTGGCTTCGTGCTGGGAGGCAGATCCAGCGGGATGGATGGGCTGCGCTTGATGTCCCAGGGGATGGGGATGACCTGCCAGGGTACCAGCACGTCGCCATAACGGATCTCGTCGCAGGACTGTGAAATCTCCGCGATGCTGGCGTGCGGCTGGACGGCCAGCACCTTGGCCTGGCCCACCCGGCGGACGTAGCGTCCGAGGTTCTTGCCGGTGATGGGGTGGCTGACGGTCTGTCCCGGCTCGAGGATCGAGAAGAGCATGCCCGGTTGCATCCCCTCGTCCTTGCCCTCGTTCAGGTAGACTACGTCTCCCTGGGCGAGGGATTCGCGCTCCCGCTCCGGCGCAGAGATAATGGTCAGGTGCGGCCTCTTGAAGTGTTTTGTGATGAAGCCCGAACAGTAGACATCATCGGAGGAAACCGGGGGCATGGGGGCCTCCTGTTCCAACTCCAACCCTCCCGCCTTGGGCTTCTCGGGCTGTTTCGGCGGGGGAGGTTCGGGCTCGAGGGGGACGTGCTCGCTCACGACCTGCGGCTTCTTGATGTAAAGAGGGTCGCCGGGGTAGATCCAGTGAGCATCCTTGATGTAGGGGTTCTGGTCCCAGATCTGGGGCCACAGTTGCCAGATTCCCAGCTGGGCCTGGGCGATCTTGGAGAGCGTATCGCCCGGTTGGATCGTGTACACCTGGACGCCCTCGGGCGGCTTTTCCGGGGGAGTGTAGGGGGTCCAGTGGCCGTCCGCCTCCTTGAACAGGTGTTTCGGGGGAACCGGTGATCCCTTGTAGGTCTTGGCTTTCTGCAGCATCTCAGGAGAGACGGCAGGCGTCCCTGGCTGAGCGGCCGGTTTTTCGGCGGCCTTCTCGGGTGGCTGGGAGGGTTTCTCCTGCTGAGCGCCCGCGGTCACCCCCCACCCAAGTCCCAGCACGAAGGGTAGGATGAGCGTGAAATACGGCATCCGAATTCGCATCGCTATTCTCCCCTCACACACGAGACCCAATCTCCAATTAAGTGTATTGAACGGGTAGAAAAAAGTCAAGCGTTTGGTCTAAAACCCAATCTAATAGTTAAGGTTTTTCATCCTTCCAGCGCGTGAGTGGGTTCCCCTGCTCTGCTGGATCTCCTTCCCCGTCATCAGCGGTCTATCTCCTTGATCCTCTTGCGCATGGCGATAGCCCTCGGATCCCTCAGGCTGATGGCCTGGGCCTTGTCCAGGTACGCCCGGCACCGGGCGAACAGCCCGTTGTTCAAGTAAAATTCTGCCAGATCCAGAAGGTACTCGATGTCCCGGGGATCCAGCTCTATGGCCCGCTGGAATTCACGCTCGGCCATGTGCTTGGCCCGGCTGTTGGTGTTCTTCTCGTAGATCTTCGCCATCAGGTAGTGGGCCTGAGGCGAAAAACCGTTGTGGAAGAGCGCCAGCCTAAGGTGTTGGGAGGCATCGTGCCACTGCTCCTGGGCCATACAGTCGATGGCCCGTCGCAGGCTGAGCTGGGCCTCCCGCTGGCGGTTCTCCGAGATCCGCCCGAGTGCCGTGCCGGCCTGGGCCACCGGATTCGGGCCTCCCTCCGCCTCGGCACTCTCGGCCCTTGCCTCGGCCTTGCGGTCTTCGAGGTAGCGGTTCTGCAGGAGGAGAAGGGACTCCCCCATCTTGGCGGCCAGAAAGAAGAGCTCTTTCTGGTGCCTCTTGAACACTTCCGGATGGAGATTGGCAGGGCTGAGCCGCTCCTTCAGCGCCTCGTGCGCCTTCACCGCATCGGCCGGTGCAGCGCCCGGGGGCACACCGAGGACCTTGTAAGGGCTGATCCCGGGGACTTTGAGCGCCCGGACCAGATTCTGGATGGCCTCCGACTGCCGCTGGATCAGGGCGGTCTCCTCATCAATGCGGACCGCCAGGCCGGACAGCCGGAACGGCGGCTCCACGGCTGGCTCGCTGGCGAGGAGGCCGAGCAGGAGGAGCAGGTACACCCCGCCCAGGAGCTGCCGCCCAGGCAGAATTCCCGTCTGAAGCAGATCGGACACCGCCACCGCCTGCTGGCACTGCTGCAACAGGTAGCCGTGATGGGGCTGGATGGGCAGGTCTTCAGGAAGCACCTCCTCCACCCTGCTGACCTTGACGCCCGGCCGCCTGAGCACGGCCAGCGCCTCCTCCGGGATCTGGTCGACCAGCTGCACCAGGAGGGCGGGGATCTCGATCGGCAGGAGCCCCTCCGGTATGACCACCGGCTCTGACCGGCAGTGCATGGGAGTGTGCAAGGGCAGGGACGCGAGCAAGGAGAGGGTCGCCTGCTGTTTGATGGGCGCCATGGGGACCGACCGAGCCAGCCTCTCCTCCAGCTCTGCCAGATAGAGCTGAAGGTCCTCCCCCTGTTCGCCGCACTCCAGGCCGGCACCCAGGAGGCCCGACCGGTAGCGCTCCCAGTAGAGCGGATGGACCAGCGTCCAGAGCCTTCCCTCACCGAACAGGAGGTGCAGTTCACCGTCCTGCGTCTGGACGGCGACCCTCCGGTGCGTGAAATCCACGAATCCCTCTCCCAGCACCTCGATCAGGCTCATCCTCGCCGGGCCCACGGCCGCCACGAGGCGGGCCAGGGCCTGCCGGCATGAGGACTCGTCCAGGGGCCGCGGCAGAAGGACGGCCACCCCGGCGTCCCGAACGCGGGACTCCAGCTCTTCCCCCACTCCGGCGGCCGCCACGATGGCCACGGGGGGAAGATCGGGGAAGTGGCCCCTGGCCGTCCTCACGAAGGCCAGCCCGTCCCACTGGCCGGCCAGCGTCATGTCGGCCACGATGGCCGTCGGCTTGCAGTCGGCCAGGAACTCCATGGCCTGTGCCACCGTGCCCCTCTCCTGGAGGTCCCAGGCCCTGGGAAGGGCCGCCCGGAGGACCTTGAGGAGGTCCGAATCGCGCGTGAGCACGAGAAGGGTGTTCATCCTTGTCCTTTCCAGAAGGCAAGGGCCGTCCGGAGCTCGGGGGCCGACGAGGAGGCGCGTTCGAGGGTCAGTCCGGCGAGAACCGCCTCCACAGCCTGGCGGACGGCCTTCGTCCCCGCTGCGCTCCCGCCGGGATGGCCGTGGATTCCGCCGCCGAACTGGAGGATCACCTCCGGCCCGAACAGGGTCATCAGAGCCGGAACGTGCCCTGGGTGCAGGCCGCCCGACGCGATGGGCATGGCGGGCAGGACGCCGCGCCAGTCCTGCCCGTCGGCCATCGTCCCATCCTCGGAGGGCCAGGCCCTCAGGGCCCGCGCCGAGCGCAGCACCGCCTCCCGGCTCCCCTCCATTTTGCCCACCGCCGTTCCCACGTGAAGCTGGTCGATACCTACGAGGCGTGCCGAGCGCGCGATCACCTCCATGGCGATCCCGTGCTCGGGTACGCGCGTGAAGGCCGCGTGCATGGCCCTGTGCCCGTGAAGGATCAATCCCATGCCGGCCCCGCGGAGGCTCTGGACCCCCGACCAGCCAGCCGTCACCAGGTCGACCATGGCGAAGCGGCCGCCGAGGTGGGCCACGAGCCCCGCCCTCCTCAGCATGACCTCCGTGGGGGCGGTGACGTTGGGGATGTAGCCCTTCGCTCCACCGGTGGCGTCTTCCGCGCGTTTCGCCGCATCGAGGCAGGCCCGGAGCCGCTCCTCGAAGGGACAGAAGCTCTGGGAGGTTAAGTTCTCGTCGTCCTTGACCACGTCGCAGCCCGCCGACATGGCCTCGTAGACCACCTGGGCCTGGGCCTTGGGATCCAGGCCGATCTTCGGCTTCACGATGGTGCCGACGAGGGGGCGGCCGGTGACGCCCAGGACTTCCCGGATACCCTGGATGCCCCTGGCTGGGCCTTGAAAGGAGGCGGTCAGGGTTTTCGGGAAGCTCACGGCCTCCAGACGCAGCCTCCTCACCTCCTTCATTCCATAGATGTTGCCCGCCACCGAAGAGAAGACCTGGGCCATGTTGCCGCCCTCGAAGAGGACTGCACCATAGGCGATCACCACGCCCCGATCGTCTGCGGCGAGGACACGCGCCCTCAGCCTCTCCCTCAGCTCGGGAGTGAGGGCCGCCACGTCGGTCCAGGTGCCGATGGAGGACTCGGCGGCCAGGGCATTGGCGGCCCTTTCCAGGGAGGTGCCTGCCTCCGGCTCCACGCGGAACCGACAGACCAGGTCGTCCTCCAGCGGCTCACCGCCCAGTTCCAGGTAGGGAAGCGCATCCCGGGGCATCGCCGTCCTCCTATGAACACCCCCGCGCGGGGGGCGCGGGCGGGCAGAGGGCCAGGATATCCTTCACGAGCCCCCTTTCGGTAATGAAGGCCGTCACGTACTTGAGGTGCACCTTGTCGAAGGCTGGGTTCAGGACCAGGACCCCTGCCGGCGCGTCGGGCCACACCTCCGCCGGGTCCCGCTGCTCCACGGCCTCGTCGATGTGGTCCCGAACCACCTTGAGCGTGAGGGTGGCGCAGTAGGTGGGCACGTCATACCGGCTCGCCACCACGCAGAAGATGCCCGTGCCCACCTTGTTGATGAGGTATCCCGATGGAAGCACGGCGTCGGCACCGAAGAGGAAGAGGTCGGCACCGTCCAGCGCGTACTTGGCGGCCGCGTCCACCATGTGCCTCACCTCGATGCCCTCCCGCGCCAGCTCCGCGGCCGTGATGCGCCCCTGGAACCGGGGTCGGGTTTCCGTGTTCAGCACCGTGAAGCGCTTCCCCTGGCGCCGGGCCTCCTTGAGCACCGAGACCGCCGAGGAGGAGTGGCAATGCGTGAAGACCGTCATGCCGTCGCTCACCAGGTCCGCTCCGACGCGGGCCAGGGTCTCCTCGTCACGGCGGACTTGCTCCAGCAACGCTCCGGCCCGCTCCGCCGGCTTACCAGGGACGTCCTCCCCTTCCACACCGGACAGGAAGAGATCGAGGAGATTTCTCAGCATGGGCTCGTTGGGGCGGGCCGCGGCGAGGAGTTCGGCCAGGGCGCGGCGGTCCGCTCCCGGCTCCACCGCCAGCTCCGCCGCCAGCGCCTCGAGAGCCGCCTTGGCGATGGCGTTGGCGCCCTGGATCTCCAGGTTCCGAATGCGCGCGGCGGTGGTTCCTACGAGCCCCACGGGCGGTCCTCCCTACTGGATGACGATCATTTCCGGGTGCCGCTGCCAGTAATCCCAGGCGAAGCCGAGGTCGGCCTCGTGCTCGGCATGGACTCGGAAGAGCGGCTCGCCCTCCCGCACCGCCTCCCCCGCCTTCCTCAAGAGGTCCAACCCCGCGCCCAGGTCCACGGGTGCCCCGGCGAGCTTGGCGCACTTGGCCACCAGGTGGTTGGCGACGGAGGCCACGGTACCCCTCCGTGCCGCCAGGCCCTCCCTCACGAGCGGCCCCGGGCGAACGGGTTCCTTGGCCCCCTGGGCGGCAATGAGGCGGCGCATTTTCTCGTGGGCCCCGCCGTTTCTCAGGATCTCCTCGGCCGTCGCCCTGCCCCGCCCCCCGCGAACCGCGGGATCAAACTCGATGATGCGGCCGGCGAGATCCAGGCTCTTGTCGAGCAGGTCCTGCGGGGCATCGGGATCGCACCGCAGCACCTGCATCACGTCCCTGGCCTCCAGGGCGGGGCCCACCCCCCGGCCGATGGGCTGGGAACCGTCCGTGAGCAGGGCCTCGACGTGAATGCCCATCCTGTCCCCCACGTATTCGAAGAGCTTTCTGAGCTGGACGGCCTGGGTGAAGCTGGCCACCTTCGCCGTGGGCCCCACGGGGATGTCGATGAGCACGTGGGTCGAACCGGCGGCCTTCTTCTTGGAGAGGATGGAGGCGATCATCTGCCCCGGCGCGTCCATGTTCAGGGGACGTTCCACTCCGATGATGATGTCGTCGGCCGGGGAGAGGGCGAAGGAGCCGCCCCACGCGAGGCAGCCGTTCTCCTGTTCCACGATGGCTTTCAGGCGCTCCAGGCTCAGGGAGACCTCCGCCAGGGCCTCCATGGTATCCGCCGTGCCGGAGGGGGAGGTGATGGCCCGGGAGGAGGTTTTCGGAATCGTGAGCCCGTAGGCGGCCACGATGGGCACCACCACCATGGTGGTCCGGTTGCCCGGGACGCCGCCGATGCAGTGCTTGTCCACCACCATCTCGCGGCCCCACTCCAGCCTCTCTCCGGTTTCGGCCATGGCCTCGGCGAGGTAGACGATCTCGTCCCGCTCCATGGCCCCCTGGGCCGTGGAGACCACGAAGGCCGTCAGCTCGACCTTGGAGTAGCGGTTCGAGACGATGTCCTGAACGATGTACCGGTAATCCTCCCGCCTGAGCGCCTCCCCGCGGATCTTCTTGCGGATGAGCTCCACCGAGCGGACGGGGTCGGGATGGCGCACGCTCACTTCCGTGCCCTCGGGGAGGCCGAGCTTCTGGTAGGCGTACTCGCACAGGCCGATCTGGTCGGAGTCCAGGAAAGGTTCGTCCACCACGTCCAGGACTCCCACGATGCCGCGTCCGTTCGCCATAACCTCCACCTTCGAGAGGGCGCCGAACCCTTGCGCGCGGCAGAGGTCGCAGTCCCTCCGCAGGTAGAGGATGTATTCGCGGTAGGTGTCGATCTTCAGCCTCTTGATGCGCATCTTCCGTCCCCCTCGTCCCGGCATGCCTGCAATTGAACGCCCTTCAATTATACACAAGCCGCCCCGCCCGTGCGGCTGGGTCCGGTTGGGAATCGTACGGCACGAGACGATCACCCCCTCGCCCGATGGTCCAAAACCCTAATCGCTTAATAGCTTAATCGCTTAATCGCTCAATCTCTCTATCGCCTAATCGCTTAGTCGCCCCCCGCCTCACCGCCTGCCCCCCGCTCTCTTCTTCCTCCGGCCTCCCCCTCCCGCAGGCCATCCCTCCAGCAGGAAATGGGCCTCGCCCATGAGCCTGTCCACCCGCATGAGCCGCACACAGACCTCATCGCCCACCGTCAGAACCGCGCCGGAGTACCGCCCCCTCGCCGAGAGGCCGTCCCTGTCCACGGTGATGAAGTCTCCCTCCACCGCGTTGAAGGGACAGATGCCTTCGATCAGGTGCTCCACCAGCTCCACTCGTGCGCCGAAGCGCGTGAATCCCAGCACCACCGCATCGAAGGTCTCCCCCAGGCGGTCCGCCAGGAAGGCCATCTGAAACCAGGCCACTACCTCCCGCTCGGCCTGGTCCGAGGCCCGTTCGGTGGCGGAGCAATGGGCCGCGAGGGCCTCCAGGTCCGCCCCCGGCGCCGGAGAGCCCCAGAGCGCCCCGGCCAGGTTCCGGTGCACCAGCAGGTCCGGGTATCGGCGGATGGGAGAGGTGAAGTGGCAGTAGTGGGCGAAGCCCAGGCCGAAGTGGGGCAGCACCGCCGCGTGATAGCGCGCCTGGGCCATGGCCCGCAGGATCAGGTAGGCCACCAGCTTGGCCGCCCTGTGGCCCTCGGACTTGGCGAGCACCCGCTGCAGCGTGAAGGGATCGGAGAGGTCCCCCCGGCTAGCCTCTCCCAGCCCGAGCGTGTTCAGGAGGGGCCGGAGGGCCTCCAGCTTCTCCGCGTTGGGCTCGTCGTGGACCCTGAAGAGGATGGCGATCTTCAGGCGCAGGCACTCGGCCGCCACGGCGCGGTTGCAGGCGAGCATGGCCTCCTCCACGATGCGGTGGGAGGAGAGCCGCACCGACGGAAGCACCTCCTCCACGCGCCCGGAGAGGCCGAATCGGAGACCCGCCTCCGGCAGGTCCAGGTCCAGGGTGCCCAAGGCCAGGCGCCGCTGGAATAGCCTGCGGGATATCTCCAGCGCTGCTTCCAACAGGCTCGCCACCTCGGGCGGGGCGCTCTCCCGCCCCTCCAGGACGGCCTGGGCCTGTTCGTAGGAGAGCCTCGCCGAGGATCGGATGACCCCCCGGTGGAACCGCGCCAAACGCATGCGGCCGTCACCGTCCAGCTCCAGCTCCGCCGTGAGAGTCAGGCGGTCCCGCTGCGGCTTCAGGGAGCAGAGGCCGCTCGAGAGGGCGTGGGGCAGCATGGGATAGACGGTTCCGGGCAGGTAGGTGCTGTTCCCCCGGCGGCGGGCCTCGGCATCGAGGGCGGAATCCGGCTTGACGTAGTGGGCCACGTCGGCGATGTGGACCCACAGCCGCCAGCCCCCGCTCTCCCGCCGCACGGAGATGGCGTCGTCAAAATCCTTCGCGTCCTCGGGATCGATGGTGACCGTGGGGAGAGAGCGGAAGTCCTTCCGCCCCTGAAGATCCGGCGGATCGGGATCCTCCGGCAGGATCGCGGCCTCCCGCTCGGCCGCCTCGGGGAAGGTCTGGGCGAGGCCGTACCGCGTCTCCGCCGCCAGGACGGGCGTGCGGGGATCATCCAGCGGCCCCAGGATGCGAAGACCCGCGGAGAGGGCCGCTCCACCGGACTCCAGCTCCACGCTTGCCACCATGCCTTCTGCGCCGGTGCCGCGGGGAAGCGCGATGGGGGCCCGCGAGCTGCCCATGGGAAGGAGAAGGCCGCCCTGGACGATGCCGACGACCGGCCGGGCGCTCCTCTCCACGATCTCCAGGACCCTGGCCTCCGGCCTGCCGCCGACGACCTCCCGGCCATGGGCGCCGCGCCCGCCTCTCGGCCGTCCTGGAACTTCCTGGGCCAGCACGCGGTCCCCCTCCAGGGCGCCGCCCGTTTCCCTGGCCGGCACGAAGAGGTCGCCCTCGGCCCTGGAGTGGTCGGGAGTGATGAAGCCGAAGCCTCCTCTGGCCGCGTGGAAGAGACCGGTGAAGGTGCCCCCGGCTCTCGCCAGGCGGTATCTCCGGTGCACCAGCGCCACCGCGCCTTCCCGCAGGAGGGCCTCCAGCACCCCCGGGAGGGCCTTCCGTTCCTGCAGCGACAGGCCCAACCCCGCCGCCACCTGGCTCCTGGTGCAGGGCTGCGGAGCCTCCGCCAGGAAATCGCGCACCCTCTCGCTCAGGGTCAACGCCGTCTCCTTCCCTTGGTCCGGAGCCCCGCCACCGCGAGGAGGGGCTCACCGGCAAGGACCCGCCTGGGGTTCTCGATGCAGAGACGGCGGGCCGCCTCGATGCCATACCGGCGGGCCACGCTGCGGACGGCCTCGCGGAAGAGGGGCGCCCGTCCGCGGGCCGAGTGTGCATCGGAGGCCAGCAGGTGCACCCACCCCCTGTCCAGGAGCGCCCACGCCGCGCGCCGGATGGCCTGGCCGAAATAGCCCACCAGGCTGTGGGTGGTGAGCTGGAAGGGGATTCGGGCCGCCGCGAGGGATGCGAGGCAGCCGGGGTCCCGGGTCACGTAGGCATAGCGCTCGGGGTGGGCCAGGATGGGTTCCGCACCCGCCACGCGCAGATCGAAGAAGGTCTCCTCCACTCCAGGAGGGCGCAAGAGGAGCGGGAGCTCCACCAGGACGTAGCGGCCCGCCTCGCCCATGAGAAGCAGCTCTCCGGCCCGGTAGGCGGAGATCAGGTGGGGACGGAAGGCGATTTCGCTCCCCAGGTGCACCGTGAAGCCCATGGCTTCTGCCGGTCCTCTCCAGTCCTCGAAGGCCTCTCTGAGGACGGTCGGCGTATTGGGGAACCGAGGCGGCGCGATGTGGGGGGTGACGCAGAGAGCGGAGACCTTCTCGTGGCGGGCCGCCTCCAGACAGAGGGCCGACTCCTCCCAGTCGCCCACCCCGTCATCCACTCCGGGAAGCAGGTGACAGTGCAGGTCCACGTACATGCCTTCTCCTCTCGGCTCGGCCCTATCCCGGTCGTTCATGGTAGCATGAACGCTCAAAGCCTTAGGGAGGTTCCATGCGCAAGTCCTGGGACGCCTACTTCATGGACATCGCGAGGGAGGTGGCGAGCCGGGCCACCTGCGACCGGAAGCACGTGGGCTGCGTGCTGGTCAAGGACAAGTACCTGATCGCCACGGGCTACAACGGCTCCGTGGCGGGCCTTGCCCATTGCGACGAGGCGGGGCACATGATGGTCAACGGCCACTGCGAACGCACCAGCCACGCCGAGGCCAACGCCATCGTGCAGGCCGCCAAGCACGGCGTCTCCACGGACGGCTGCACGGCCTACATCACCGCCTCCCCCTGTTGGGCCTGTTTCAAGCTCCTGGCCTCCGCGGGCATCCGCCGGATCGTCTTCGGCGAATTCTATCGCGACGAGCGGATCTTCGAGGCCGCCGAGGTGCTGCATATCGAGCTGGTAGACGCCTCCAAGGGGAGCTGATCTCGCGGCGCGTGGAGCCCGCCCCAGGCCGGTTTTTTGACTCACGGCCCGCTTTGCGAGCCGGTCTCCAGATGCTTTATGTCACCGAGGGAGGGACGGCACCGTGACCACCGGGGAGTGGCTCCAGGAGGCGGCGGCCTCCCTGCGAGCGGCCGGCGTTCCCGACCCGGCCAGGGACGCCCTTCTCCTTCTTTCCGACGCGCTGGGAGGCGACAAGGCGCACCTCCTGGCCCACCCGGAGCGCCCGCTGGCCGAGGCTGAAGCGGCCGGGCTCCAAGGGCCGCTGGAACGGCGGAGGCGCCGTGAGCCGCTCCAGTACATCCGCGGATTTCAGGAGTTCTGGGGCCGAAGGGTGAAGGTGGGGCCCGGCTGTCTGATCCCCCGTCCCGAGACCGAACACCTCGTGGAGGAGGCCCTCCGACTCGTGGCATCCCAGGCGAGCCCGCGAGTAGCGGAGATCGGAACGGGCTCGGGATGCGTTCTCCTGGCCCTGGCCTCGGAGCGCCCGGAGGCCAGACTCTACGGGCTCGAGAGGGACCCGCGCGCGCTGGCCTGGAGCCGGCTCAATCTGGCGGGCGTGCCGGGCGTGACCCTGCTTCCCGGGGACATGGCCCAGCAGCCGCCCCTCGAAGGCCTGGACGCAGTCCTCTGCAACCCCCCCTACATCACCGACGAGGAGTGGAGCGGGCTTCTCCCGGAGGTCCGCTGCTTCGAACCGGAGGGGGCCCTGCGCTGCGGCGCGGACCCACTCCGGCCTTACCGGGAGGCCGGCCTCTGGGCCGCCGGGGCGCTATGCCCGGGAGGATTCCTCTTGTGCGAACTGGGGGTGGCCCAGGCGAGGCGGGCGGCGGCCCTGAGGCGCCTCCGTCCGGAGCTGCGGTGGGTCCGGGGTGTGCGAGACCTGGCGGGCCATTTGAGGGTGGCTATCTGGAGGCGGGAGCCGCTCAGGAAATTGGCTTCACCCGGTCCTTGATGTCCCGGTAGTGGGCGTTGACCGCGTAGACTTCGCGGAAGAGATCCTGCGCCTCGGGGGCCCGCCCCTGCTCCAGAAGGGTCTCGGCCAAGTCATACTTGAGGCCGATGTAGGCTTCATCGGAAAAGCCGGGCGCCTCGATGCCCTTGCGGTACCACTTCTCCGCGAGGTCCACCATGCCCTTCTGCCGGAAGCAGATGCCGAGCATGGAGCAGCACTCCACGAAGTATTGCGGGGATCGCGCCGCGATCTGGAATTCCCCGATGGCCTCGTCGAGGAGCTCCATCTCCTTGTAGGCGATACCCAGGTTGTAGTGGGTGGCGGAGTCCTCCTCGCTGACCTTTCGCTCCACCCCCTTCTTGAACTCCTCGAAGACCTCCTCGAAGGACATTTCCTCCGGAGACTTGGACGATTCGTCAAAGAGGGACTCCTCCTCGGCTTCGAGCCCTTCCAGCGCTTCGCTGAGTTCGGAGGCGAGGTCGTAGTACTCGTCCTTCTTGGGGCCCTGGGCAGCGAAGCTCTCCTTCTCCTGCGCGATGACCTCCTCGGGCAGGAGCTCCTGAAGGGAAACCTTCAGCTTGGTCCGTCCCCGTCCCCCCGTGGTCACCTCCTGGGCCGGACGGGATCGTCCCTCCTCCTCGGCGGCTCCGACGGCGCTCAAGATCTTCGACATCTCGGAGGAGAGCGAAACCTCTTCGGCTTCGGGGCTGGCGATCGGTTCCTCGGCTTCGGGCTCCGGGGCGACCTCGGGTTCGGCGGTATCCTCAGGTGCCGCCGGGGCCGCCGGTTCCGCATCGAGTCCCACCTCCTCCATTCCTCCCGCCTCGATGGAGATGGCCCCTTCCGAGGGAAGGCCTTCGGATGCCCCCGCGGATTCCGCGGGTTCGGCGGGTGCGGCGATCCCCAGGCGGTCGGCCAGGGAAAGCACCCTCGGATCGCGCGGCCACCTCGCCCGCAGTCCCTCCAGCGCCCGCTGGGCCTCTCCGAGGAGCTCCTGGCTGTAGTAGAACTCGGCCTCCTCCAAAAGCTCCGCCAGGTCGGACCGGTCCTGGAGCTCCTCGGCGGAGATCTGGACAGCCATGGATTCCACGGCGGGCGCCGGCGGCTCCTCCTGCAGGAGGGCCCCGGTGGTCTCCTCTGAGGGAAGTGCCCCGGTGGGCTCCTCCTCCGGCGGTTCCTGCGCCGGCTCGGCTGGGATCGCCTCCTCCAGGACCGGCTGGACATTCCCGTCTAGGATCGGCTCTTCCGCCTCCGGGGCGCCCAAGAAAGGCGCCTCGGTCTCCACTGGGGAAGGCTCTTCCAGCTCGGCCTCCAGGATGAGATCTGGCGCCCTCTGGCCGGGTGGCGGCGTTGGCTGGTCCAGGGAGATGACCACCTCGGCCTGCTCGCGGGACGGCTCCTCGACGGTCCCGAGAAGCTCCAGGTCGAGTTCCGGGAAGAAGGAGGGTGCGGCCTTCTCCTTGGTAACCTTCGGCCGGGCGGCTTCCTCGAGCTGGCTGGTCAGGGCGCCCAGGCCGGCAGCCTCTGCGGCACGAGGGCGGACGCCTTCGAGGAATCGTTGGATCTCCTCGCTGTTGGGATCCAGGGCGCGCGCCTCCTCCACCAGGTTCTCGCAAGTCTCCCCGTCCCCCTGCTCTTGAAACACCTCTGCGAGTTTGAGGATTTGCCGGACCGCCTTGGCGGTGTTCTTTTTGCTCTTGTAGATGGCGATGAGTTTCTGGTGAGCGTGGATGTGGTCCGGAAGCTTCTTCAGGACGGACTGGAGTTCCGCGACGGCCTTCTCCGTCAGCCCGTACTTCAGGAAGACCTCCGCCTCCGTGAGCTGTTCCCGGATGATTTCGGCCTCCCGGGCATCCAGGGCCGGTTTGGGGGGGCCTTTCTCGACGCGGGGCGACTCCTCAACTTCCAGTGCGAGCGGTTCCCGTTCGGCGGGAGGGCTCGGCGCCACCACCACGGGCAGGTCCGCCGGGCGGGCGAAGGAGGCGGTCACCTCCGCCTTGGGGATCTGGAGGTCCTCCATGTCAATCTCGATCTCCAGCTCCCCCGTCTCCTCGGGGGCGGGCGCGGCCTTTTCCGGCCCCACCTCTCCGGGCCGAACTTCGCCCTGCGCCCCGACCGTTTCTGGGGCCGCCGCTTGTTCGGGCGCGGGGGCTGGCACCGGTGCCGGCCGCTCTTCCCTGGGGGTCGGGGCGTGCCTTCCGAGCTTGGTCTCCACGATCTTGAGGCGCTCCCGGTGGGCCGGCGAATCCGGTTCAAGCCGGACGAGCTCCAGGAGGGCCTCTCTCGCCGAGCCCAGCTCCCCCGCCTGGTGCGCCGTCTGGACGTAGGAATCGAGCGCCCGCAGGAGCCTCGGCTGGTCGCCGCTGCGCCTCAGCAGGTCGCAGAAACCCATCATGGTGGGCAGGTGTTCCGGCAGGTACCTGAGAAGCTCCTCGTAGAGCGCCTCCACGTCGGGCAGCCGCTCGGGCTCACAGGTGCGCCCCCATTCGGACAGCAGGTCCGAGGCGGCGTCCGGCCGCTTCTGGAGGCCGTACAGCCTCACCAGGCGGCCTCGGGCGGCGACGCTGCCAGGGTGGTTCTTCAGGATGGCGTCGCAGACGGCCTCGGCCGCCGGATAATCCGGCCTCTCCGTGAGCACTTCGGCCTTCAGGAGCAGGAACCCCTCGGAGGTCGGATGGCGCTCCAGGAGCTGTTCCAGGATCTGAAGGGCCTGGTCCCCCTGATGTCGGGCGAGGAGATTTTTGACAAAACTCTCCAGAAGGCGGATGTTGTCAGGATTGATCTGGAGGGTCCGCTCATACAGCCTCGCCGCCTCCTTGGCGAGGCCCTGGGCCAGGAAGAGATTGGCCGCCTTGAGGTATTCCTTGACCGCCTCATCCGTGCGGCCGAGCTTGATCAGGTTATCACCCACCTGAATCCGGACCTTCAGGTTCTCGGGCTCGATTTCCAGGATCTTCTTCTGGATGCGGACCGTGGCCTCCGCGTTTCCACTCTGGGCCACCAGCTGGGCCACGCGCTCGAAGGCGAGCCTGGCTTCCCGGGTGAACCCCTGCTGCTCCGAGAGGCTGGCTAGCATTTCCCAGGCCTCCAGGTGGTCGGGCTGCTCGCGGGTGGCGATCTTCAGGGAGGCCACGGCCTTCGTCGCGAAACCGCTCTTGTTGTATAACTCTGCCACGCGCAGAAACATGGGCACCGCCGCCGCCTTGTTCCCCACGCGGAGGAAGAGGTTGCCCATCTGGTTCAGCGTCTGGATGTCCCTCGGGTTGTCCTCGGCCAGCTTCTGAAGCTCGCGGATGGCGTCTTGGACGCGGTTGGCCCTGAGAAGCTTATCCGCGTTGGCCCTGGTCTTGGCCCGATCCAAAGGCATCAGGCATCCCCCGAAACAACGCCCCGGAAACTCCTGCGGTGGAGCGGGGACGGGCCGAGGCTTCGCAACGCCCCCAGGTGTTCCACCGTGCCATACCCCTTGTTGCGGTGCAACCCGTAGCCTGGGTAGCGAGCATCGAGTGCGCGAATGACCCGGTCCCGGGTCACCTTGGCAACAATCGATGCAGCCGCCACGCTGGCCGAAAGCGCATCGCCGTGGATCACCGCTTCACCGCCACAGGGTAAAACAGGAAGGTGGGGGCCGTCTACCAGCACGTGCTCCGGCCTCACCGGAAGCCCCTCCAGGGCGAAGGTCATGGCCCGCAGAGCGGCTCTCAGAATGTCGGTGGCATCTATCTCTTCGGCTGAAACCGTCCCCACCGCGTAGAGGTGGCCGTCGGCCTTCAACTGCTCGAAGCCCGACTCGCGGCGGGTTTCGGAGAGCTGCTTGGAGTCCACGTAAGGAGAGAGGTCCCTCTCGGCGTCCAGGATCACGGCCGCAGCCACCACGGGGCCGAAAAGGGCTCCCCGGCCGGCCTCATCGACGCCCGCCACACGGGAGATCCCGCGGGCCCACAGGGCCCTTTCGAACCCGAGCAGGTCGGCCAATGACGCCTCCCCGGAACGGTTCAATCCCTTCGGAGCTCTTCGATGCGGGCCTTCTTTCCCTTCAGCTCGCGCAGGTAGTAGAGCTTGGCGCGGCGGATCTTGCCCTCGGACACCACCTCGATCTTGTCGATGATGGGGCTGTGGAGGGGGAAGATGCGTTCCACGCCCATCCCGCCGCTGATCTTCCGGACGGTGACGGTCTCCCGAACGCCGCCGTGCTTGCGGGCGATCACCACTCCCTGAAAGACCTGGAGCCGCTCCTTTTCGCCCTCGCGCACCTTGACGTGCACGCGGACCGTGTCCCCCGCCTTGAAGACGGGAACGTCGTCTCGCTGCCCCTGTTTCTCGATCGCCTTGATGCTCTCACTCATGAGAAGCCTCCATCCTGACCTGAGCCCCGAACAGGTCGGGGCGTTTCGACTGCGTCTCCCTCCGGGCCGACTCTCGGCGCCAGCGCCGGATGACCTCGTGATTGCCGGAAAGGAGAACCTCCGGCACCCTCCAACCCCTGTACTCGGCGGGACGGGTGTACTGCGGGTACTCCAGAACGCCTTCGCTGAATGACTCCTCCTGGGTGGAGGCTTCGTCTCCCAAGGCCCCCGGGAGCAGGCGGACCACCGCATCCAACAGGATCATGGCCGCGGGTTCGCCGCCCGAGAGGACGTAGTCCCCCACCGAAATCTCCCTCTGCACCAGGTGGTCCACGACCCGCTGGTCCACCCCCTCGTACCGGCCGCAGAGGAGCATCAGCGAAGGCATGAGAGCCAGCTCCCCGGCCAGGCGCTGGGTCAGCACCTCGCCCTTGGGGCTCAAGTAGATCAGCGGCGACCCGGGCACCTCCTGCCGCACGTGCTCAACACACCGGAAGATGGGGTCGGCCATGAGGACCATGCCCGGGCCCCCTCCGAAGGGAGCGTCATCCACCGTGTGGTGCCGGTCCTGGGCGAAGCGACGGAAGTTGTGCAGGCGGACGTCGGCCACGCCCGCCTCCAGTGCCCGCTTGACGATGGACTGGCCCAGAAAGCCCGAGAACATGTCGGGAAATAGGGTCAGGACGTCAATCCTCATCGTCTTCTCCCGGTAACCCAGGATACCCCTCGGGCAGGTCCACCCGAACCCTGCGGAGGTCCTTCTCGAGCCCCACGCCCAGGCCCTTGACGGCCGGTATTTCCACCTCTCCGGCGGGGGTCTCCAAAAGAAAGGACCAATAGGCCGGCCCCTCCACCGCCGCCACGACGGTCCCGATGACCCCCCTCGTTCGGTCCACCACCTCGAAGCCAACGATGGCATCCGCGTCGAAGGCTTCCTCGGCATCGGGAGGCACCGCCTCGGCCGGAAGACACAACTCCATGCCGCACAGCCCCTCGGCCCTCTCCAGACCGTCCACTCCCACGAGGGCCAGGACCTCTCCCTTGGCGTATTCAAAAAACTCGCCGACGGTAAAGGTCTCCGGACCGGTCGGCAGGGCGATCCAGACGGCGCTGCCACGGTCGAAAGGCGGGAAACCTCGCCTGTAGCGGGTCACCCAAACCTGTCCGCGGAACCCTCTGGGCTTCACGATCCGGGCCACGGGGGTAAGGGCCATGGGACCAGTTGACCTCGGTTCGTGCCGCCCGCCCGCAAGGGCGTCACGGCACGGGGCACCGCGCCGGCCGATCAGGCCTGCGCGCTCTGCCTGGAAATGGCGATGAGCTTGGCCACGCTGGCCGAGGGCTTCGCGCCACGGCTCAGCCAGTAGTCCACCCGCTCCAGGTTCACCTTGACCTCGGAAGGGTTCGGCAGGGGGTCGTACACTCCGACCTCGTCCACGTTCTGGCCGCCCGGCCGGTTCCTGCTGTCGGAAACGACGAGGCGGTAATAGGGCCGATGCTTCCTTCCGATCCTCTTGAGACGTATGGCCAGCAATGCAACCTCCTTGCTGCTCGCAACACGGAGCAAATATATATATTACAGGGTATAAGCCCAGTCTGTCAACCTCTTTTCCCGGTCATCTCGCTCCTTCGCTCGGGCGGCCGGGCGGCGGACATGAAGAGAGGAGCGGGCGATCCCGCTCCTCCCGGGTCATCCTGCCATCCTGGACGCGAAGGCCCTATTCCTGCTCCGCCTCCTTCGCCTGCTTGGCCTCTTCGACGATCTTCTGCTGGGTCTGGGCCGGGACCTCCTCATACGCCGCGAACTCCATGCTGAAGGTTCCCCGGCCCGCGGTCAGCGACTTGAGCGTGGAGGCGTACGTGAGCATCTCCGCGAGGGGCACCTGCGCCTTGATGATCTGGTTGGCGCCCTTCTGGGACATCCCCTGGATGCGGCCCCGGCGGCTGTTGAGGTCCCCCATGACGTCGCCCATGTTCTCCTCGGGAACCACCACCTCCACCAGCATCACCGGCTCCAGGAGGGTGGGCTTGCACTTCTCCATGGCCTCCTTGAAGCCCATGTGGGCCGCGATTTTGAAGGCCATCTCGGAGGAGTCCACGGGGTGGAAGCCGCCGTCGAAGAGGGTGATCCTCAGGTCCACCACGGGGTAGCGCGCCAGGACACCGCGATCGAGGGATTCGAGCATCCCCTTCTCCACCGCCGGGATGAAGTTCCGCGGCACGGCGCCGCCGAAGATCTCGTCCTTGAATTCGAAGCCGGTCCCTCGGGGCAGCGGCTCCATCTTGATCTGGATGTCGGCGAACTGCCCGTGGCCGCCCGTCTGCTTCTTGTGCCGGGCGTGGACCTCGGCGCGCCCCTTGATGGTCTCTCGGTAGGGCACCTTGGGCTGCTTGATGTTCATCTCGACGCCGTAGCGGCGCTGCACGCGGGCGGCGACCACCTCCACGTGCTGGCTGCCCGACCCGGACACCAGCGTCTCGTGGGTCTGCGGGTCACGGCCCACGGTGAGATTGGGATCCTCGTCCACCATGCGCTGGAGGGCCGCCATGATCTTGTCTTCGTCCCCGCGGGATTTGGGCTCCACGGCGAAGGAGATGGCGGGGATGGGGTACTTGACCGGCGGGAAGATCAGCATGCGCTCCTTGGCGCAGAGGGTGTTGCCGGTGACCGTCTCCTTGAGCTTCATGACGGCCGCGATGTCGCCCGCCTGCGCTTCCTCGCACTTCACGTGGTCCTTTCCCCTGAGGTGGAAAAGGCCCGCCATGCGCTCCGGTGCGTCCTTGGAGGGATTGATCAGGGTGGCGTCGGCGGGGACCCGGCCCGAGACCACACGGAAGATGGTGATGCGGCCCTGTGCGGGATCGGAGATGGTCTTGAAGACGAAGGCACTGGCGGGAGCATCCACGTCGGCCGGCACCTCGAACTCTTCGCCGCCGCCCATGGGCGCGGCCCGGAAGGAGCTGCGCGCGTTGGCTGGGGGGGCGAATTCCACGAGGAAGTTCATGATGTCCGCCACACCGATGTTACGGAGGGCGGAAGCGCAAAGGACGGGAAAGATCTTGTCCTGGGCGATGCCGATCCTGAGGGCGGCGGAGAGTTCCTCCGGGGTCAGGTCGCCCGCCTCGAAGTACTTCTCCATCAGCTTCTCGTCCAGCTCGGCCACCATCTCGACGAGTTCGGCCCGGGCCTTGGCCACCTCCTCGGCCATGGGGGCCGGAACCTCTTCCTCGGTGCAGGCGCCGGACTCGTCCTGTGCATACCGGTGCGCCTTGCCCCTCACCAGGTCCACGACGCCGGCGAACTCCCTCTCCTGCCCCAGCGGGAGGAACACGGGCACGGCCAGGCGCCCGAAGTTCTCGCGGATGCTCGCCAGGCTGCGGTCGAAGGAGGCGTTTTCCCGGTCCATCTTGTTGATCACCAGGATGCGGGGGACATTGAACTCCTCGGCGTACTCCCACGCCTTGCCCGTCATCACCTCCACGCCCGAGACCGCGCTCACGAAAATGAGGGCCGAGTCCGAAACCCGGATGGGGCCCCTGGAATCGGCGATGAAGCTGCCGTAACCGGGGGTGTCCAGAATGTTGATCTTGGCCTTCTCCCACTCCACGAAGGCGAGGCTCGATGAGATCGACAGCTTCCGCTGGATCTCATCCTCTTCATAATCGGTGGGAGCGGTCCCCTCCTCCACTTTACCGAAGCGGTTCACCGCCTTCGCCGTGTGGAGCATGGCCGAGGCGAAGCTGGTCTTCCCGGTCCCCCCGTGGCCGATGAGAGCAACATTGCGGATGTCCTGCGGTCCATAGGCCTTCATAACCCCTCCTTCGCTGCGCCAAGATCCGGAGCGTTGTGCAGAAGTCGCAGCGGGTATTCTATAAAGTTCCCGGAGGTGCGTCAAGAAACGGATGGGTCGGGGTTTCGGGGGTCCAAAGCCTGCGCGGCGGAGGTCTCGCGAGCCAGCGGGCTCGGCGGCCGGCGCTGCCGCCCCACCGGCGGACCCCGGCCGTGGGGCAAATCCCCCGGCCTCAGCCCTCCTGCTTCTGGATCTCCTCCTCGACCTGGTAGAAAACCCTGTAGGCCCGCTCGTGGTCGCGGATCCCCTGCGCCAGGATCTTGTCGAGGCGGCGGACGTCCTTCTTGCTCACCGTCAGATTGGCCCCCAGGATGAAGGCTGAGCTCGTGTCCATGGTGGAGAGGTCCGCCGAGACGAAGGCCACGAACATCTTCCGGCGCGCGTCCGGGGCCAGGGCGTTGATGGCCTGGAGGATCTGGTACCCCCCCTCGTTGTCGTCCGGAAAGCGGTTGTCCACGGTGACCACGTCGTAGTGCTGGCGGGCCAGGGCAGAGAGGGCGGCGGCCTTGGACGTGGCCAGTTCCACCCGGAGCCCGAGCTGCTGCAGCAACTCCGAGATGGCCACCTGAAACAGCGCCTCGTCCTCGCAGATCAGGGCGGCCCTCTCGCGCTCCTCCTCCTCACCCCAGCCCTCGCCGTTCAGGGAGGCCTTCGAGGGGGCGAGCCCGAGCTGGCGGAGCACCTCGGCGGCCACCTCCCGCTTCAGCCGCTCCCACTGCGGGCTTCCTGGGGCGATGTCCGGATGATTCGGCTGGGCCGGGCCCTCCGCCGAAGCTCCGGCAGGGGGATCCGAAGAGACCGGAGGCGGGGCGGAGGCCTCCGCGGCGGCGGGGGGCGGCGGACCGACGGAGATTCCCGATCCGCACGCGGGGCACTTCACGAGCACCGGCTTGGCCGGCAGCTTTGCCTCGTCGATCGACAGGACCTTCTTGCAGGCTGGGCAGGCGATCTGCATGAGCTACTCCATGAGGTCCTTGATGTCCACCCCGAGATCGGGCCCGAGCGGTGGCGCGCCCGCCGGCTTCCCGCCGGCCGGCTTGGCCGCCTGGGGCCCCTTCTGCGGAGTCTCCGCTCCAGGCGCGCCGGCGGCCGGATGCCTCGTCTCGGTGCCGGCGGCGGCGATTCCCGACATCTTGAGGGCCAGGTTCGGCGCGTTGGTCGCGAAGGAGATGGCCGTCTCCCGGCTGACCAAGCCCTCCCGCCACAGCCGCTCCAGCTCCAGGTCGAAGGTCTGCATGCCGTCGAGCGCTCCGTCGTTCATGGCGTCCAGAAGGCTCTTGCCCTCCATCTCCGACTCGCCGTGCTGGATGTAGTCCCTCGTGCGCTCGCTCGTGCGCAGGACCTCGCAGACGGCCAGGCGCCCCGACCCGTCGGCCTTCGGCACCAGCCGCTGGCTGACGATCCACTTGAAGGTCTGCGAAAAGCGCGTCCGGATCTGCTGCTCCTCGTTCTTGGGGAAGATGCCGATGATCCGGTCCACGGTCTTGCTCGCATCGATGGTGTGCAGCGTGGAGAGCACGAGGTGGCCGGTCTCGGCTGCCTCCAGCGCGATCTCCGTGGTCTCCAGGTCCCGCATCTCGCCCACGAGGATCACCTTGGGGGCCTGGCGCAGGGCCGCTCGAAGGGCCAGCGCGAAGGAGGGCACGTCGGCGCCCAGCTCGCGCTGGTTGATGGTGGCGCGCTTGTGGCGGTGCAGGTACTCGATGGGGTCCTCGATGGTGACGATGTGGTAGGCCTTGTCCATGTTGATCCGGTTGATGATCGCCGCGAGGGTCGTGGACTTGCCGCTGCCCGTGGGGCCCGTCAGCAGGACGATGCCGTTGCGCTCCTCGGCCACCTGGTTGAGCTGGGCCGGGAGCCCCAGCTCCTCGATGGTGGGAACGCCGTTGGGGATGACCCGGAGCACGATGCTGTAGGTGCCCCGCTGCGAGAAGATGTTCACGCGGAAGCGCGTCTTGCCCGGTATGGAGTGCGAGAGGTCGGCGGAGCCCTGCTTGAGCAGCTTCCGGATGAGGTGGCGGTCCCCCCGCAGGAGCTGGAGGGCTATCTGCTCGGTCTGGTAGGGCGTGAGCGCCTTCAGCCCCTTGATCGGCACCTCGCGCAGCTCACCGTTGATCTCCACCTGCGGCGCCCGCCCCACGGAGAAGTTCAGGTCGCTCACCTGGGGCGACACCGCCAGCATGAACTCCAGAAGCGGATTGATCTGATCGAACACCGGCTCCTCCCCATCCCTAGGCCCTGCGGCCTGCCGTCTAGGATGCGTCCTCGCGGAGCTCAATGCAAGCCCGCGAGCCGACAGAGCGGCAGGGCAAAGGAGTGAGGCGAAAGAAGGCGCGTCCAGACACCGATGAGGAGTACGCTTCTCTTTGAACTCGGGCGCAATGGCCTTCAGGGCCTCGCGGACGACGCGTTCCCGCCAGTCGGATTCTGGAGCGGCCTCCTGCGGTCGTTCAACGACCTTCCTGCTAGGGCGGAATCGGGCCGGCCCCCTATTCCCACCAGGGTTCCTGGAGAAACCGGTAGGCGCCGCGGTTGGCGATGAGGTGGGACTGGACGGGAAGCAGGACGCTCAGTTCCTGGAGGCCGTTCTCGCGCAGGGTGCCGCCCGTGTCCACGAGGTCCACGATGGCGTCCGAGAGTCCGAGCAGGGGGGCCAGCTCCACGGAGGAGGTGACCCGGATGAAGCGAACCCAGAGGCCCCGGGCGGCGAGGAGCCTCTCGGCGGTGCGGGGATACTTGGTGGCCACGCGCAGCGGCGTCTGGCCGGGCACGGCCTCACTCCCCACCGGAGCGGCCAGGCTCAGGCGGCAGCGGCCGAAGGGGAGGTCCCGCAGGTCGTAGACGTCGGGCCGGTCCTCCTCCAGGACGTCCGAGCCCACGATGCCGAGGTCCGCCGCGCCGTTCTGGACGAAGACGGCCACGTCGGGGCCCTTGAGCAGCACGGCCTCCCAGCCGCGCCCGAGGGGCAGGCAGAGCGCCCTGCCGGCCAGGTCGGGCCGGGCGAATCCCCTCTCCGAAAGCCACGCCAGGGCTGGTTCCAGCAGGCGGCCCTTGGTGAGCGCGATGCGGGGCATCAAAACCCTCCTTCCGCGCCCGGCCCGGCCGGGCGGCCGCGCTCCACCTCCAGCAGCCTATCCAGGTGGAGGGCGAAGCCGCAGGCGCCGAAGGGGCGTCCGAGGGCTGGGTAGAGCGAATCGCAGCGGCCGCCCGAGAGCAGGGCGAAGGGGTGGCGCCGGCTGAAGGCCTTGAGGGTCAGGCCGGTGTAGTAGCTCCAGTGGCGCACGTCGGTGGGGTCGAGGCGCACTGGCAACCCCGGGAAGGCCCTCTCCAGTGCGGCCGCGAGGGCCCGGAGCTCCCGCCACGCGCCCAGGACCCCGGCCGCGTCGAGGTCCGCCGCCAGGCTCTCCACCGCCTCGGACCTTCCTCCCAGGTGGAGGAGGCGCACGAGGAGGCGCGCCTCCGGGCACTCTCCGTAGCGTCCCACCAGAGACTCCAAGGCAGGCCTGCTCTTCCGGTTGAGGGCCTGCTCCAGCTCCTCGCGCGCCGCCTCCGGCCACGGCAGGCGCTCCATCAGCGGGCCCACGAGCCCCCAGTGGCCCAGCTCCAGGACCGCGTCCCCGATGCCGAGGGCCGCCAGGCTCCCGGCGGCCAGCAGGGCCACCTCAGCGTCGCCCTCCGGTCCCGCCAGCGGCGAGAGCCGCTCACAGCCCGCCTGGAAGGTCTCGATCCCCTCCGGGCGGTCGGCCGCGGGCCGGCGCACCACCGTCCCCGCGTAGCAG
>JBAWEQ010000225.1:0-4242 GCA_049591295.1 Acidobacteriota bacterium | reverse complement strand
GCCGGGATGAGGTGATGAAGTGATGAGGTGATGAGGCGAAACCGAAAACGACCGGAGAAGGCGCGCCGTGGGTCTTCTCTATCCCCTGTCCCCTTTCCCGCAGCCCCTCTGCTTATCCCGTTTGACGCCCCACCCTCGAAAACCCGGTCCACGACCTTCATTGCGGAATCTGGCCCCGCGGTGGCTCGCGCCCTCCTTCCCTTGACAGGACGGCTCATCCGCGTAGAATTTCAGGAGGTAAGGTCACCCGGCTGCCCGTGAGCGGCGGTCGCGGAAGACGCTGACGGGGCGGTACCCGCCTTCGAAGGAGGCTGTAGCGATGAGGGGGAAGTTCTGGGGAGGCTGGGCTCTGGCCGTGGTCGTTTTGGCGGCCGTCGGCTGCTCCAAACCGACGAAGGTCGAGGTCAAGCCGGACCACGTCATTCTCCGCGAGGCTGGCGGCAGGAAAAATCTCCTGGTCACGGTTCTGGATCAGAAGGGCCACCCCATGGACAAGGCCAAGGTCACCTTCGCCAGCTCGGCCCCCGACGTGGCCGAGGTGGATGCATCCGGAATCGTCAAGGCCAAGAGCTCCGGAGAGGCGATCATCAGCGCCAGTTGCGGCAAGGCCACAGGGGCCGCCCAGGTGGACGTGAAGATCGTCTCCTCCGTCAAGCTGGCCCTTCCGGATTCGGGCTCCGTCGGGCCCGCCAACACCGTGGTCCCCCTCGTGGTCTCGGGCAAGAATGACCAGGGGGAGCAGGCGGACCTCGACGGGATCGTCTTCAGCTCCTCGGTTCCGCAGGTGGCCGCGGTGGATGGCAAGGGCAACCTGACGCTCCTCTCCACGGGCGACACGGTGATCACGGCCACCATCGGGAAGGCCACGGCGACCCTCCCGGTGAAGGTGCAAATCGAGGTGCCGGCGGCGGTCAAGGTGGACAAGTCCACCCAGGAGGTGCGCCTGGGCGAGCCATCCCCCCTTGATTTTACTGTCCTCTCGGACCTCGGCCGGCCCATGAAGTCGGCCCCCCTCACCTGCACCTCGTCCAACGAGAAGGTTCTGCAGGTGGACGCGAACGGCACGGCCACGGGCGTGGGCAGGGGGACGGCCGTGGTGACGATCGCCGCCGGGACGGCCAAGAACACCATCAGGGTGGTGGTCCGCTAGCTCCGTTCACCATGGTGTCCACAGCTCAACCAGGGACCACCAGCGTCCCCGTCGGCGAGGCCGCCGAATGCAAGGTGTAGCCCTGGTTTCAACCACGCGTCTCTGGGACCACCCAAGGAGGCCGCTTTGCGAATCGGCATCAACGGACTAGGAAGGATCGGACGGGGGTTCCTGAAGACCGCCTGGGAAGACCCCCGGCTTCAGGTCACCGCGCTGAACGACGTGGCCGAGGGGGCGGTCCTGGCCCACCTCCTTCGCCACGACTCCTACTACGGCCCGTGGAACACCCCGGTGACGGCGGTCCCCGAGGGCATCTCCGTGGGGGGGCGCACCATGCCGCTCTACCACTGCGCCTCGCCCAGCGAAATCCCCTGGGAGGAGTGGGGGGTCGAGTGGGTCGTGGAGGCCACCGGCAAGTTCAAGAGTCGCCGGGCGCTGGAAGGGCACCGCTGCAACGTCCTGCTCACGGCGTCGAGCCAGGAGGCCGACCGGCAGGTCGTGTACGGTGTGAATCACGAATCGATCCGGCCTGAAGAGGTCCTCCTGTCGGCCACTTCGTGCACCACCCATTGCGTGGTCCCACCCCTGTGGGTGCTCCACGAGCGGTTCGGGGCCCGTTCGGTTCTCTTCAACACGGTCCACTGCTACAACGTGGGCCAGACCCTGGTGGACGCGCCCCAGAAGGACCTGAGGCGGGCGCGGGCGGGCGCCCTGAACATCATCCCGACCACCACAAGCGCCTCGCTGGCCCTTGAGGCCGTCCTGCCCGAACTCAAGGGCAGGGTCCGCGGGATGGCGGTGCGCGTTCCGGCCCCGGCCGTCTCCCTCACCGAGATCACCATCCAGGTGGAGCGCACGGCGAGCCCCGAGGCCGTGACCGACTGCCTCCAAGAGGCGGCGGACGGAGGCCTCAAGGGTATTCTCGCCCTCTCCCGGGAGGAGCTGGTATCCCAGGATTTCCTGGCGAGCACGGCCTCTTCGACGGTGGACCTGCCCCTGTTGCAGGTTCAGGAGGATCTCGTCAGGCTCATCGCCTGGTACGACAACGAATGGGGGTACGTCCACCGGCTGGTGGACCTGCTGGACTACCTGGAGGGGAGGACGTGAACAGGTATCTGTCGGTGCGCGACCTGCCGGTGCTGGACAGGAAGGTCCTGGTGCGGGTGGATCTGAACGTCCCCCTCCGCGAGGGACTGATCCAGGACGAGACGCGGATCACGTCCGTCCTCCCGACCCTGACCTCCATCCTGGATCGGGGCGGGGCGGTCATCGCCTGTTCCCATCTGGGGCGCCCCAAGGGAACCGTGGTGCCGGCCCTCTCGCTCGGCCCCGTGGCCCGACGGCTGGCGGAACTCCTGCCCGAAAGGACGGTGCTCGCGGCCGGAGACGTCGTGGGGCCCGACGCCAGGGCGAAGGCCGCGGGACTCAAACCGGGCCAGCTGCTCCTGCTGGAGAACGTGCGCTTCGAACCCGGTGAAACGAAGGGAGATGAGGCCTTCGCAAAGGCCCTCCGGTCCCTCGCCGATCTCTACGTGAATGACGCCTTCGGCTCGTGCCACCGCGCGCACGTCTCCGTCCACGGCGTCGCCAAGCTCTTTCCTCAGGCGGCGGCGGGGCTGCTGCTCGAGAGGGAGCTCCAGTACCTCGAAGGGCGGCTGAATGATCCGGAGCGGCCCTACGCCGCCTTCCTGGGAGGGGCCAAGGTCTCGGACAAGGTCCCCATCCTGGAGCGGCTCCTCGACCGGGTGGACTCCCTCTGCGTGGGCGGCGCCATGGCGCTGAACTTTCTCGCCGCTCAGGGGCATCCCACGGGAAGAAGCTTCGTCGAGCCCGATCTGGCCCCCGTCTGCAAGGCCATCCTCACCCGAGCCGGAGAGAAGAAGGTCGATCTGCTCCTCCCCGTGGACCACGTGGCCGCCACCGCCTTGGAGGCGGAGGAGGCCGAGGTGGTGGACGCCGATGCCCTGCCCGAAGGGCTGGCCGCTTTCGACATCGGCCCAAGGACCATCCGGCGATTCAGCGACGTCGCGCTCGCCAGCCGGACCCTCTTCTGGAACGGCCCCATGGGGGTCTTCGAGCGTCCCCTCTTCTCCGCCGGGACACTCGAACTGGCCAAGGCGGTCGCCGCATCCGAGGGAGTGAGCGTGATCGGAGGAGGAGACTCGGTCTCGGCCGTGCACGCGGCGGGCGTGGCCTCCTCCATCGACCACATCTCCACGGGAGGCGGTGCCTCGCTGGCGCTCGTGGCCGGGGAAAAGCTCCCCGGTCTGGAGTTTCTTTCCCGTCTCTGAGCGCCCATCGGCCTGGACGCCCGTCCGTCTTTACAGAGCGGCATCAGTGAGTGCGTATGAGGTGGTGGGGCTTGGGGGTATGCCGCTCTGTATTCGCGGGGAAGGCCCCATCCCTTGCGAGTGCGGCCCTGCGGGCCGCGCAAGGGCTGGGCCCTCCCCGCGTGCCCTACCGGGAGAGGCGCGGCGGCGCCTCCCCCGGACCCCCACCCGCATACAGCGCGCCGGACTTCCGTCGCGCTGTATAAACGAACAGGGGGCCCTTTCGGGCCCCCCTCTTCACAACCTGCAACCGGGCTTCGTTCTAGAAGCGCACCGCGAGGCCGATCCGGCCGTCCACGGTGTTGATCTTCTCAACATCGTTGAACCCCATGTGGGTATAGGTCGCCTGCAGGTTGATGCCCACGTTCTTGGTGAAGAAGTGACGGTAGCCGACACCTGCCTCTGCCGCCCACTTGGTCTCGCTGCCGAAGGCAAAGCGGCTTGGGGAGGGAAAGGCATTGAGCGTATAGGAGAAGGAGTCCCGGCGCGCGAATCCGGCGCCGATGAAACCGTAGACCTGATCGCTGTCCGTCAACGAAGTGGCGTACTCGGGCGCCAGCATGAAGGTCCAGATGTGATCCTTGACGGAGGAGTCCTTCACCTTCCCCTCGAGGTAGCCCATGTCGAAGTTGAGCTTGACTCATCTTCGACAGTTGCCTTTCATAAACCTTGCCGTTAAAGGTGGTTACAAGGACGAGCCGGCCGCCCGGCACTACGGATGGCTGGGGGCGGTGGGGGCCGGGCGGGCTAGGAGCGCGCGGC
>JBAWEQ010000224.1:0-5418 GCA_049591295.1 Acidobacteriota bacterium | reverse complement strand
CGCGCGATCTTGACGCGATTCTCGATCGCAAAATCCTCAACGTAGTCTTCAACTACGCCTGCGGTTTTGCTCCCTCCAATCGCGCCAATCTCACACGAATCTGGGCGCGAATTCCGTTAACCTATTCTTGCGCGGGTCCTTAGGTGCTCCCCGGTGGGACCACTGGCCCGCTCGCTTGATCCGCGCACGTCCCCGCCCTCCGGCCGGTCTTGCAGCGGAGGGTGCGGCAGGCCATAATGCCAGCCCATGGTTCTCCCCTGGACGAAGAAGCAGCGCCGCAAGAAGCTCCTCTCTACCCCCTTCCCCGACACCCTGCGCCTGGCCATCGAGCGTGACGGGGCCTTCTACCGAGGGCTCGCTCCGCCGGAGCGGTCCAAGCTGGAGGAGGACCTAAGGATCCTCACGGCCGAGACGAGCTGGGAGGCCTGCGGGGGCCTCGCGCTCACGGCGCCCATGAAGGCGGTCATCGCCGCCCAGGCCTGCCTCCTGGTGCTGAACCGATCCATCGACGAGTTCTCGAACGTCCGCTCGGTCCTGGTCTATCCGGAGGCCTACATCGCACCCACCCGCAAACTCGACCGCCTGGGGATGGTGATGGAGGGCGAGCAGGCCCGGAGCGGAGAGGCATGGAGCCGAGGCACCGTCGTCCTCTCCTGGGCCGACGCCGAACAGGGCGGACGGTTCGGCTCGGACGGGCGCAACCTGGTGCTCCACGAATTCGCCCACCAGCTCGACATGGCCGACCACGTGGTGGACGGCACCCCCATCCTGGACCGGAAAGAGGACTACGCCCGCTGGAAGTTCATCATGACGACCGAATTCCAGAGGCTCCGCTCCCTGGTGGAGAACGGGGGGGAGACCGTGCTCGACCCCTACGGAGCCACCGACGAGGCCGAATTCTTCGCCGTGGCGACGGAGTTCTTCTTCGAGCGGCCCACCCTCATGCGGACGCGGCGCCCGGCTCTCTACGACCTCCTGCTGGGCTATTACCACCAAGATCCGGCGGAGAGGGAGAGGGCGGTTCCCTAGTGTGCTGCCCCAGAGACCGGGCTGCAAAGGAAGCAGGTGACAGACAGCACACGGAGCGGCGCGGGGAGGATGCCTCCCCGCTCTTTTGGGGTAACAGCCCCCCGCAGGCGGGCGCCCTAAGGGCGGAGCCCCTTGGGGCGTGTTGTGTTCCGGGAAGAGACCATGGTCAAGACAAGACGGGGACACAACACTAGCCTCCGCCCAGGGCTTCCCGATCCGGCGCGACGACTGGACTCCCACGTGTTTCGTGCTATCTTTAGATTACATAGCGGCGACTGGTCAGCCCGTTGGGAGGGAGACCATGCTCGGCAGGGGTGGAAGGCTCGGCTTCACGGCCGGGATCGTGATCGTTGGGACTGTGCTCGGCGCCGCGCTGGTGATTCAATATCACAGCTACGCGCGGGAAAGGGCCCGGCTCCAGGAGATTCTTGACGAGGCCCAGGCGCAGGTCAGCCAAGGCCGCGAGGCAAGGCGGCACATGGGTTCGATCTGCCTGGAAATCGCCAGGACCGACGCGTCGCTGGCCGTCTTGAAGCGCAAGCTGCCGTCCCAGCCCCAGATCAAAGAATTCGCCGAACAGCTGATGGAGGAGGCCGCCCAACGCAAGATGGAGGTGGCCATCGATCACATCGAGCGCGGGCAGGCTGTACCCCACGTCCCCGGCTTCCGGCGCCACGAGTTCACGGTTCGGATGAAGGGGGACCTCGCCGAGGTCGAGACCGCTCTCGACCGCCTCAGACAGGAGCGGGCCTTCACCCTGAGGAGCATTCGGCAGTTGGAGACGGAGGCCGAGCTGCGGGTGGCGGTCCTCTCCTTCGAATGGGCTCCCATGCCCTCCGCGTTCGCCCCCCCGAGCCCCATCGATTCCGACGGACTCTTCATCTGGCCATACAGCCAGAGGATAGCCTCGCTTCGCGAGCGCTGCCGCCTCGCTCGGGCGGAGGCCTCGCAGTACCGGTGGGAAATCGCCCAGGCGCGTGAACTGGCCGGCAAGAGAAAGCTTCTCGATTACATCGAGACCGTCCTGGCGGAGCTCGAGGCGGAGGGGCCCGCGGGCGGCGACGAACCGGGCGGGACCGTCTCGGCCCCCGATTCGCCCTCAGCGAAGCCGATCTCCCAGGGCTCTCCCTCGCGGCGCACCTGATCTCCACCCTCACCGCCGCGGTCTCTACCGACGCCTCCACCTTGCCCGCAGCGGCGGCCGGGCACTACATTGGCTTCAACAGGCAACGGACAAGCGGCGCGCACCACAGGGGAGGGGAACTCATGCGACGGACGTGGCTTCTCTGCGCCTCGGCAGCCCTGGCGGGCGCCGCGGCGCTCCACGCGAATGTACTGCCCAACGGTCTGGAGCTGACCACCTTCGAGGTGGAGACCCAGGGCGCTCCCGCGCAGGGCACGGTCGTCACGGTCACGATGGTCCTCACCAACATCGGAGGCGAGGCCATCCGGTTCGACAGGAACACGCCCCTCTTCGTGGCGGCCCGAGTGAACTCCACCTCCGACGCCAACAACCGCGACTTCGGCCGCGGTCGTCGCGGGCTGGTGCTGGCGCAGGGGAAGAGCGTCAAACTCGTGGCCCGCCGGACCCTGGACACGGCCGGCGAGTGGCGCTTCTGGCCGGGATTCAGACTGGAGAACGGCGCCGGGGCCCCCTTCCGCTGGATGGAGAAGACCCTCGTCGTCGCCTCGCCCGGCCAGGCAGGAAAAAGCCTCGGAGCCGCCGGTGGGACCAAGGGGGACGGGGGGCCCGGCCCCGGAGGGAGGGCGGCGGGCGACGGGCCTTCGGGGAGCGGGCCCGGCGACGGGGGAAAGGGCCTCTTCGCCCGGATGCTGGACCGCATTCTCGGACTCTTCTCTCGCCCCTCCGGCACGACGGGCCCCTCGCACCTGCAAGTCTCCGCTCTCCTTCAGGATCCCGGACGATACGACGGCAGGATCGTGGAGTTGGAGGGCAACGCCCTCGTGGTCCGACAGAAGAGCGGGGGCATCCTCATGAGCCTTTCCGATACCGAGCAGCCGGAGAAGGTGCTGACCGCCTTCGGCCCGGGCCCCACCGAGGCCTCCAACGGCGACAAGGTGCGCGTGAGGGGGACCTTCAGGCGCAAGTCCCCGAGGGGACGCTATACCTACGACAACGAGATCGAGATGGGGCAGGGCGGCCTCGCCGTGATCTCGAAGGGCTTCTTCCTCCGGAGAGAGACCCGCAACCCCCTCCGGGAGTACCGGACCGTGGCCCGCGCGCCCTTCGACCCGGCCGCGCGAGGCGTCCGCTTCTTCGGAGCGGGCCAGGCCGTTCCCATCCGTTTCCACGTCCGCCTCTACACCAACACTCCCCGGTTCCACACGCTGGTCCGCGAGGCGAACGGCGCAGCCACCTGGCAGGTAGTGAGCTGGGAGCAGGGCCACGGCATCCTCGGCCATCCCACCCTGCCCAAGGCCGGACGCACCTTCGTGGCGGTCCACCTGAAGGTGAAGGGAGACGCGGGGAACCAGGGAGACCCGGGGAAGTGGTACCAGTTCCCTGCGGGCGAAGACCCTTCGCCTTGCTTCTTCCTCACGGGCCGCGACGGCAGCGTCACCTGGCCCGCGATGGAGACCCTGGTCCTCGTCAACAGGGAGCGAACCTACGTGAACCTCGACCACATCCCCCTGGCCGACAACGGATGGCAAGCCACCGCCCTCCTCTTCGACCCGCCCGAGGGGATCGCCGATCCCGTCCTCGTCGCGATCACGTGGCCGGGCGGCAGCGGGTTCGAGCTCACGGGTGTGCGGCTCAAGTAGCGCCGTCCCCGGAGGGAATGCCGGCAGGTTCCGGCGGGTTGAAACAGGCAGCGGGGTCGCTCCGCAACGGAGGAGAAACCATGGCTGACGTGACCATCAAGCGCTTCGACGAACTCGAGGGGTACAACCAGCAGTTCCTGTATGCGGGCAAGGGCCTCGGCGTTTCCGCCTGGGGCATGAACCTGCTTAAACTCCCGGCGAACTGGCAGGAATATCCCGAGCACGACCACACCTCGGATGGCCAGGAGGAGGTCTACGTCGTCCTGGAGGGAACCGCCAGGCTCCAGGCCGGAGACGAGAGCTGGGAGCTCGTGCCGGGAACCCTGGTCCGCGTCGGCCCGGCCCAGAAGCGCAAGATCGTCCCCGGGGCCCAGGGGGCCGTCCTTCTGGCGCTGGGAGGCACCCCCGGCAAGGCCTACGCGTTGCCGGCGTGGATGAAGGGCTGACCCGCGAGGCAGGATCCCAGCGCTTGACTCTCCGGTTGGGGCGCCGCAGGATGGACCGGATGGCGGCGGCCTTCGGAGGGCACCGGTGGCGCAGGATCCCCACGGAGAATTGATTCTGGCGGCCTCGCTCATCCCCATCTTCCGAAGGGAGGACGGGGAGCTTGCCGTGGTCCTCGTGCGGCGCACCGAGTGGGGCATCCACGGCGGCCAGCTCGCCTTTCCCGGGGGCAAACACGAGCCTCAAGACGGAACCATGCTGGAAACGGCCCTGCGCGAGGCCGGGGAGGAGATCGGCCTGCCCCGAGAGGCGGTGACGCCCCTGGCCGCCCTGCCGCCGCTGGCCACGGTCTCCACCGGCTTCCTGATCCACCCCTTCCTGGCCCGCATCCTCAAGCCGCCCCGCTGGAAGCCCCAGGAGCGCGAAATCGCCGAGATCCTCGAAGTGGGGCTTCGCGATCTCCTCGTGCCCGAGGCCCAGGGCGAGGAGGTGCTCCAGTTCCCCGCCTGGCCCGAGCCGCAGCGCTTCCCCTTCACCCGCATCGGGCCCCACAAGCTCTGGGGCGCCACCCACCGCATCCTGACCCCCCTCCTGCCTCGCCTGCTCCAGGGCGAGTGGGAGATCTGAACTGCGGGAGGGCCCCGCGGCGGCCATGCTGGACCGCCGCGGAGCATGCCTGTCCAAAATCATGCCTGCCCAAAATAGACCTCCCTGCCGGCTCTGACTCCCGTCCGGGCCTGGGCCGCATGCCTTGACACGGCAGCGCCCCTAAAGTATATTGTACATGTACAGTATACATTCTCCCGTCAGAAACCCGGGCGGGAGGATGGGAGGGCGGCATGGCGGATCGGGATCTGACGCTCACGGTGGACCTGGCCTCCGAGGTGCCTGTCTACCGGCAGATCGTGAGCGCCCTGCGAGCACACCTCGTGGCGGGCGACCTGGCCCCGGGAACCCTGCTCCCCTCGGTACGGGAGCTGGCCCTCGATCTCGGCGTCCACCACAACACCGTGGCCGAAGCCTACCGGCTTCTCGCGGAGGAGGGCTGGCTGGATCTGCGCCGCCGCCGTGGCGCGCT
Organism: Acidobacteriota bacterium; assembly: GCA_049591295.1. Classification (GTDB taxonomy): domain Bacteria; phylum Acidobacteriota; class UBA4820; order UBA4820; family DSQY01; genus DTPS01. The sequence goes on along the minus strand of JBAWEQ010000224.1, from coordinate 83 downwards.
CGTCCTCGACCGCGCCCGCCCCGAGCCCGAGCCGGAGGCGCGGGAGGGCTTCCGCCGCCGCCTCGGCGAGCTCGTGGCCGAGG
>JBAWEQ010000223.1:0-1520 GCA_049591295.1 Acidobacteriota bacterium | reverse complement strand
GGTCATAGGAGTCCAAACCTATTTCAGGGCGAAGATCCATGGTTTCTGTAAGCACAAATGATCCGAGTTGCCGAGCAAGCATGGCAGGAATCGGCTCTAAGAAAAAAATCCATATGTGGCCGCCGTTTCCAGAACGAGACCGTTCGAGGACAGCGGGTACATCATAATATTTACATGTTCCCAAGAACGCAGTCGCGTCCTCCTGCCATGTAGCTTTATCGAAATCAGCCGCAATGAACCAGCAACTCTCATCCAGTAAAAGAGGGTAGACCCCTATCGTGAAGTCACGTTGGGATCTCTCCTCTGGATCATGGCCGAGGAGATGGTTTCTAATAACATTCTCGGTAACAGGAATGAACTCGCGAAAATTGCATTCGTTACACTTAGCTCTGGGTTTTTTGCATCGCCCTTTTATCCATTCATTTCGACAAACCGGTTGGTAGCCGCTCTTGCCTGTGCGTTTACTTTCGAACCGCTTCGGATATACATCCCGCCTACCCCTGAAGAGATCCATAAAGAATCTAAGCTTGAATTCGGATGGTGATTCATTTGTAACGCAGCCCGAAACATTATCCGTGTCCGATACAATATTTGGAGCCAGCAAAGAGGCTTTCTGTTGTTTAAGTTCTTGGATATCTTCAAGAAGAGCTGTTCTTTTGAACTCCAAACGAGCCAATTCTTCTTCTGCTCTTGAAACTAAATGGTCGATTTCCTCTTTGCTTTTTACTGTCACCGGTCACTCATGTATGATCAGACTATCAATCTGCTGATTTATTCTTGTTGAGCTTTTCCGCCCTCTCTCCTCGCAGGATGTACAACTTTCAGATAGTGTGTTGGACTTGTGACATGACTTTCAGTGGCCGAGGAACGTCTCTCCATCGTAGTGAATCATATGATCAGGTTTCTCGAGTATCCAAACCTCTGTCTCCCATGCAATTTTATCAAGGTGCTGCTTAAACTCGGAAAAGGTAAGAAAGACGCTAACGAATATTTTGGGAAACCTGCACTTACTGAGCATTTTATCAAGTTCATTAACCCTTTTCGGTGACATGGGCCCATGAGACGTTACGGCCTCAACGAGAAATAATCGATTTTTGAGGGACTCAAAGAAAATGACATCCGGTAACTTGTCATGATTATTTATTGATATACCCATTCTCTCTAAGTCTTCTGTATCCACAAAGAGGTTTTTCTTTGCAGCGTCTCCCATATATAACAGCCTAGATTTAGGCGCAAATCTAGGAATGAACTCCTCTACCACTGCAGCCTGAAGGACATTATGTTTCCCAGGAGATACTTCCAGAGTTTTCCCGTGCGGTAGCCTAACTGGAACAAGAGACTTTTTTCTTTTTTTTTCGTATAAATCTCTCAAGGAGCCGTGTCTTTCTATAAATTCTTTGGAAGCTCTACTCCACTTGGACGTGCCATAGAGCTGTATCGTATTAAGAGCAATGGAGGTCAAAGCATAGTGGGTCCTAGGGCTGTTGGTCGGCAGGTTTGGATCATCCGGATTGTAGTCT
>JBAWEQ010000222.1:0-62178 GCA_049591295.1 Acidobacteriota bacterium | reverse complement strand
GGAGCCCCCCTACTGGGGGAGCGAGCGGTAGCGAGCGACTTTTCATTGACATGGTTCCGGCGTGACCCTTATGATGGGCAGGATCACGGAAGGAGGGGCAGGGCCCATGCAGGCATGGCTGAGAGCGGTGCTGGTCGGCGCGGTGGCGATGGCGTTGCTGGCGGTGCTGGGTGTTCTGATGCTGCCCACCTCCACCTTCACCGGCCGCTTCTGGCTGTACCTGCTGATCTGCGGCGCACTGGCCGGAGGGTCGGCGGCCCTCGCCCGCCGGGAGACTGCGGCGGACCAGTCCCCTCTGGACCAGATGCTCCGCAGCCTGGCCTCCGGCAACCTGGCCATCGGGGGCGACGCGCGCTCCCGGGAGGTCACGGAGGCACACCCCGGCTTCTTGCGCGTGCTCCGCTCCTTCCAGAGCATCATCAGCTATCTCCAGGACACGGCGGAGAGCGTCTCCACCGCCTCCAGCCGCATCACCGACAAGACCCGCAGCCTCTTCCGGGAAGCCAAGGATCAGGCCGAGTCCGTGACGCAGGTCCGAAACTCCATCGCCCAGCTCGAAAACGAGATCGAGAAGGTGGTGGAGGGAGCGGACATCCTCTCCGGGTTCACGGATAAGACCAGTAGCTCCATCCTGGAGATGCGGGCCTCCATCGAGGAGGTGCTGGGCTCTACGCGGAACCTGTCGGACTTCGTGGACGAGATCAGCGCGTCGATCGAGGAGATGGCGCGCTCCGTCGAGGAGGTGGCCGGCCACGCCGAGAGCCTCTCCTCCTTCGCGGTCGAGAACTCCTCCGCCATGGTGCAGATGGATGCCACGATCGGACAGATCGAGGCCAACATCCAGGAGGCGGAGGTCATGTCCAACCAGGTGTCAACCGCCTCCCAGGGCGGGGTGAACGTGGTGAAGGAGACGGTCAACGGACTGGAGAAGATCCAGGCCGCCATGAACGCGAACATGGCTTCCATGGAGTCCCTCAGCCAGAGATCCAAGGAGATCGGCAAGATCCTGAAGGTGATCCGCGAGATCGCCGATCAGACCAACCTCCTGGCCCTCAACGCCGCCATCATAGCGGCCCAGGCGGGCGAGCACGGCAAGAGCTTCGGCGTGGTCGCCGAGGAGATTCGGGATCTGGCGGAGCGCACCTCCGCTTCCACCTCCGAAGTGGGCACCATCATCCTGACGATCCAGAAGGAGGTGGAGCAGGCCGGCCGGGTCGCCCGGGAGGGCACGCAGCGTGTCGAGGAGGGGGTCCGGCTGGGGCGTGCCTCCGAGGACAACTTGAAGAGCATCCGCGAGTCCATCGAGACAGCCGGCACCAGCATCAGCCACATCGCGCGGGCGGCCTCCGAGCAGGCCAAGGGAAGCCGCCAGGTTACCACGGCCATCGAGGAGATGGCGGGCAGGATCGAGCAGATCTCCCTGGCGACCCGCGAACAGGCCAAGACCTCCAAACTCATCAACCAGAAGAGCCTGGTCATGAAAGACCTGACCAAGAGCGTGGACCGGGCCATGCAGGAGGAGGCGCTGGGCAGCAACGCCATTGCCGACGGAATGGACCAGGTCCGGAGCTCCGTGGAAAGGGCGCAGAAGGCCCTCTTGCGCATGTCCCAGGCCGGCCAGCAGATCGTCAAGGCCGTTGATACCGTCGCGGCCGTGTCCCAACAGAACCTCGCCGGCGCGAGGGACCTCTCTTCGACCGCAGGAACCCTTCGCCAGGACAGCATCTTGATGGTGGAGCAGCTGTCGGGATTCCGACTGCCCAAGCCCTCACCGGGCGGCGAGATCCGCGTGGGGTATGTCCGTTACGAGTTCAACCTGGACCACGCCTTCGCCGACAACGTCCGGGATTCGGCCCTGGTGGAGAACTTCAACGAGGGTCTCGTGAAGTTCGGCTACGGCACCAAGCTCCTGCCCGCCGTGGCTGAAAGCTGGGATGTGAGCATGGACGGCCTGGTGTACCTGTTCCACCTGCGCCCTGGGGCGTTGTTTCACAACGGCCGGATGGTGACCGCCGAGGACGTGGTCTTCTCGTGGCACAGGGCACTGGACCCCAAGCTGGGCAAGGAGGGGCAGTGGTTCCTGTCGGCGGTGGTGGGCTCCGAGGAGTACATGGCGGGAAAGGCTCGGCGGATAGAGGGAATCAGGGCGTTGGATAGCCGGTCGGTGGAGGTCCGCCTCCGGGAGCCCCTCGCCTTCTTCCTCTACATGCTGACCGCCCCGGAGGCGAGCATCATCCCTCCCGAGGCCGTGGATGAAAGAACCCTCCGGGTCACAAAACCCATCGGCTGCGGCCCTTTCCGGGTCGTGAGCACGGATCCAGGCCGGGTCCATTTCGAACGCTTCAAGGGCTATTACGAACCCGGGCTCCCCTATATCGACCGGCTCGTGTTCGACTACTCCTCATCCTCCGAAGGCGAGCTGATGGGGCGTCTGAAATCGGGAGCGTCGCAGATAGCGATGGCCCTTTCCTCCGAGAGCCTGGAGAGCCTGCTGGCGGATCCCTTCTGGGAAAACAACACGGAGCAGACCATCCTCCTGAACACCCAGATCCACGTCATCCGCAACGACCTGGCGCCGGGCAACATCAAGGAGTTCAGGCAGGCCCTCAACTACGCCGTGGACAGGAACGGCCTCCTGGCCCGCTACCCGCACGTCCGGGCCACACCGGCCAAAGGCATCTTCCCTCCCGGCATCCTCGGCTACAAGGCAGATCGCAAGGGCTACTACCACGACCCGGACAAGGCCCGATGGCTGCTGGCCAAGGCGGGCTTTGCCCAGGGCCTCGATTTGACCATAGCCATGGATAAGAGCCGGGCCACGCAATTTCAGGAGTCCCTCCTGATCTTTGACATGTACCGTGCGGTGGGCGTGCGCATCACGGTGGACCCGGTGAGCCACGAGGAATTCGAGGCGCGCCGCAGAACCGCGGGAGGCCGCCCGCTCCTCTACCCGTCGGGGTGGTACGCGGACTATCCGGACCCCGACAGCTTTCTCTTCGTGCTCTTTCATAGGCTTGGCGGCGATGCCCTTCAGACCCGATACCACAACCCCCTTCTCGACGACCTCATCGAGCGCGCGCGCAGATCCCTCGACCTGGAGGAGCGGGCGGCGCTGTACGAGGAGGCCGAGGACCTCATCGTCGAAGAGGCTCCATCAGTCTTTCTGACGCATAGCTGGGGGATGATTCCCCACAGGCCGGAGGTGATGGGCATGAAGCTCTCGTTCACGCCCCCGCTCATGCGGTCCCATCACATTTGGCTGGCGGAGGGAGCCAGGTAAAGCCAGGCCTTGGGGCGCCCGGCTTTGTCAGCCCGCTCCTCCGACGGCACCGCATGGGCCTTCGCTCGCCTTCGCGCCCTGCATTCCGGCCCGCCTCCGCTGCGACCATTCCTTATTCCCGGGTAGGCTCTTAATCCGAAAAGCCGAAGTGCAGAAGGGCCTCCGGGTTCACGTAGATCTGGAGGTTGTTCGTCTGGTCCGACAAGGGGGTCAGGAAGAAACCCTGCGTAGGTCTTTCCCTCAGGGAGGCGGTCCCCTCCAGGTGCTCCCCGTCCTTGAAAACGAGATTCAGCTTCCTCCCGCTCATCGCCTGGTAGAGGAACTGCGTATCCTTTCGGTCGCCCTCCGCCCGCACCGTCCGGAAGTCCTTGACGAAACAGATGACCTTCACCGTGCGGAGCTCGATGTGGTGGATTTTCCCCTGGAGGTCCTGGAGGAGGATTTCCCCTTCTCCGGGCAGGAAGTTTTCGCCGAAGCCCTGGATCGTTCCGCCTTGAAGGAAGTGGACCACAAGCTTCTCGTCGAACATGGCAAGAGGACTCCTGTTCCACTATGACACGAATGGCCAGCTCCCTCAATCGGCCGCCTTGCGCGGCCCGCACCCTTCGGGTATCCTTGGCTCGGGAGGCGTCATGGACAGGGAACGGCTGGCTTACCAGGTGGCGGAGATCCTGCTCCGGCGGCTGCCGCAGGGTGCCGAGCCCTCTGCCGTGGAGGCCGTGACGGCGGACCTGGTCCGGCTGTTGGAGGCCCAGGGAAGGGAGGCCGCGGCCACGGATGAGCACTCCGGCCGCAGGCTCATGGTCTTGACCGTGCTGGGTCGGAACCACTCGGGCATCGTCCACGCCTTCTCGGAGGTGCTCGCGGAGGCCGCCGTGGACATCGTGGACATCAACCAGACCATCGTCCACGGCAATTTCGCCATGATGATGATCGTAGACCCCACCTCCTCCAAGCTCTCCTTCACCGACCTCAAGACCGCTCTCAAGCACCGCGGCGACGAGGTGGGCGTACAGGTCTTCGTCCAGTACGAGGACCTCATGCGGGCCCTGAACCGGATATGAGCCCATCGTGTGACCGCGTGGTCGTCTGACCGCGTTTGCGGGAGTTCCTGAAGCCATGGACTACACCCGGCGCGAGATCCTGGAAACCCTTAGGATGACGGAGCTCGAGCACTTCGACGTGCGCACGGTGACCATCGGCGTCAGCCTCCTGGACTGCGGCCATGAGGATCCCGAAGAGGCCGGCCGCCGCGTCTACGCCAAGCTCATGCGCGTGGCTGGTCCCCTGCCGGGCGTGGTCGCAGAGATCACGGAGGCCCTGGGCATACGGGTGGCGAACCGCAGGATCGCCGTGAGTCCGGTGGCGCTCATCGGAACCAGGGCGGAGCCAGGCTCGTACCTCGCCATCGCGCGCGCCATCGACAGGGCCGCGCAGGAGATGGGCTTCGACTTCGTGGGGGGATACTCGGCCCTCGTGCACGACGGGTTCACGCAGGCCGACCGCGCCCTCATCGCCTCCATGCCCGAGGCGCTCAGCACCACTAAGACCCTCTGCTCCTCCGTGAATGCCGGCAGCAGCAGGACGGGGCTCAATCTGGACGCGGTGCGCCTCGTGGCGCACATGCTCAAGGAGACGGCCTACCTGACGCGCGAAAGCGGCAGCCTGGGCTGTGCCAAGTTCGTGATCTTCGCCAACGCCGTGGAGGATAACCCGTTCATGGCGGGGGCCTTCCACGGCATCGGCCTCCCGGAGGTGGTGATCCATACGGGCGTGAGCGGCCCCGGCGTCGTCTGTCAGGCCATCCGCCGGGCCGGCCCCTGCGACCTTCGGGCGCTGGCCGAGGTGATCAAGCGGGCGGCCTACAAGATCACCAAGGTGGGTGAAATCCTGGGGCGCCAGGTGGCCGACAAGATGGGGGTGCCCTTCGGTATCGTGGACCTGTCGCTCGCGCCCACGCCCGAACTCGGGGACTCCGTGGGTGAGGTGCTGGAGGCCATGGGCCTGGAGCGGACGGGGGCCTGCGGCACGACGGCCGCCCTGGCCATGCTGACCGACGCCGTGAAGAAGGGCGGGGTCATGGCCACATCCGCCGTGGGCGGACTCTCCGGCGCCTTCATCCCCGTCAGCGAGGACGCGGCCATGATCGCCGCGGTCCGGGAGGGCGCCCTGAGCCTCGAGAAGCTGGAGGCCATGACCAGTGTGTGCTCGGTGGGCCTCGACATGGTGGCCGTCCCCGGCGACGTCTCGGAAGAACTGCTCACCGGCTTCATCGCCGATGAGCTGGCGATCGGCATCATCAACCACAAGACCACGGCGGTGCGGGTCATCCCGGCCTACGGCAAGCGGGTGGGGGAGAGCGTCTCCTTCGGGGGGCTTCTGGGCGAAGCGCCCGTCATGGACCTGAGGCGGCTCTCCTGCGAGGCTTTCGTGCGCCGGGGCGGCCAGATGCCAGCGCCCATCACCTCGCTGAGGAATTAGCGGCGGGCGCGGGAGCCGGGAAATAGGCCGAACGATCCGACGACCGGAGAGCTCAGCGGTGGCGCGATGCGGCGCCAGAAGGACTGACAGATGAGCAAACTCAGGAATCAGCGCTTGCTGTCCCGTTCCTCCCTGCCATACTTCATCGCCTTGCTGCTCCTCGCACTCGCCTCCCTCGGCCTCTCGGCCTCCTCCTACTTCCCCGAGTTCTTCCATACCTTCACCCCGAAGGTGGGGGGGTGGAGCGAGTACCACATCCAGGACGCCCGGGGCGAGACCGCCGACCTCACCTTCGCCATCGTGAGCGAGGAGAACGGGGCCTACTGGATGGAGCTCCGCACGGCCCAGGGGAGCGAGAAGGCGGTAGTGGCCTTCCTCATCAAGGGCGATCCCACCGATGACGCCAACGTCCTCAAGATCCGGGCCAAGGACTCCTCGGGACCGGCTCTCGAGATGGACCGCTCCACTCTGGAGAAACTGAAGAGAGATGGCCACGAAGTATTCGGAGGCCAGGCCCTGCCCATCGGACCCACGGTGGGCAAGCTGCAGCCCTTGCCCGACGAGGTGATCAAGGTGGGCCGGGACTCCCTCAAGTGTCGCCACATCAAGGTGATCGGCCCCAACGGGCAGGATGCCGAGGTCTGGCTCAACGACGAGGTCATCCCCTTCGGCGTCGTGAAGCTGGTGAGCGGGTCCGAGCAGGTCGTGCTCAAAGACTTCGGAAAGCGGGCCAAGGCCGAACTCAAGGGCCCCTTCACGCCTCTCGTCGTGCAGTGAGCCCGGACCGGCCGTGGAAGGCATCCGGCCCTCGGGCCGTGCGTACTCGTTAGAGGGACGTCGTCGTCCAAGGAGGGGTCCATGCGGAGAGAGATCGTTCGAACGGATGGTGCGCCTAAAGCCATCGGCCCTTACTCCCAGGCCGTGAGGGCCGGAGGCCTCGTCTTCTGCTCGGGACAGATCCCCCTGGATCCAGCCACGATGACCGTGGTGGAGGGCGGCGTGGCCGAGCAGACCCGCCGGGTCCTCCAGAACCTGGGCGCCGTCCTCGATGCGGCGGGGGCCTCCCTCGGAACCGTGGTCAAGACCACCGTCTTCCTCAAGGACATGAGCGACTTCGCGGCCATGAACGAGGCCTACGCCGAATTCTTCCCCTCCGATCCACCCGCGCGCGCGACGGTGGAGGTGGCGAGGCTTCCGAAGGACGTGCGCGTGGAGATCGAGGTCATCGCCCTGGCCGGGCAGGAGGGGTGAGCGGGCGCTTTTCCGAAGGCCAAAGGCGGAAGATAACGATTCACCACCAAGGCACCAAGACACAAAGGGAGAAGTGAGAAGTAAGAACTTCTCACCAAAAAAAGGCCGCCCCGAAGGGCGGCCTTTGAGGCTGCGGAGGGGAAGGGGGTCCTCCGCGTGAAGGTGGCCTAGTTGACGAGGACCATCATCGAGCGCTCTGCGCGGAACTTGTCGCGGTTGAGCAGGGTGACGGTGGCCTTCGTGCCGTCGGGCTGGACGGAGACGCGGTAGTCCACGCCCGGCTTGTAGAGCGCGCCGGGAGCGATGCGGACCTTCTTGATCCTAGCCACGTCCGCATCCTTGGCGCTGAAGCTGATGGTGTTATCGTTACGCAGGTCGAGCTGCTGCGGGTAGTCGGTCTCGGCGAACTGGATGAGCTGGGGCCTGGCGTACCAGGGGTCGCGTACCAAACCCTCCTTGATCAACGCCTTTCTGGGGCCGATCCGGTAGAAGACGGAGTCCACCTTGGATTGCAGGTTCTTCGAGAGGGTATCCAGGTCGCTCACCTTCTGGGTCAGGCTCGCGCGCTCGGTCTGAAGCAGCGAGACCTCCTGGGTCAACTGGTCGCGCTTGCTGGTGAGGTCGGCCACCTGCTGCGTGAGGTTGGCCTTTTCCTTGGCCAGGGCGTCCCGCTGGGCGAGGGCGCTGTTCTTCTCGTCCACCAGGACCTTCTTGGCGTGCTGGATGACGCCGTAAGGACTCACCTTGGCGTCGCCCTGGGTGACGAAGGTGCCGTACACGCCGTCGTGGTAGAAGTTCCAGACCTTGAACCCGGGCACCAGCTCGTCCATCAGATTGACCTTCTGCACGAGGCTCTTGGCCGTCGCCGGGTCGAGGCCCTGATCCTTGGTGAGGTAGGCCATGGCGATGTCGATGTGGCGCTCACCCTTCACCACGTCCACCGGGGCCGGCAGGGTCCGCTCCAGGTTCTGGACTTGAACCTTGAGGTCGTTGGCCGCCTTCTGCTTGGCGAGGATGTCCGAGATCAGGTCCTTATAACCGATGCCCTGCTCGTTCTTCAGCCTCTGTTCGAGAAGGGCCGTCTGCTCGGGACTCAACCCCTGGCCCAGGACCGTTCCCAGGTCCTTGCCGCCGCCCTGGACGTACTGCGTCGTGAGGGCGTTCACTTCGGCCTGGTTGGCGTCGATCTCTTGCTCAAGCTTGGCGATCCGCTGAGCCGTCTCCATCTGGGAGCGGACCTCGGTTTTTCCCTGGTGCTGGGCGCAGGCCAGTGCCAGCAAAAGGCCCCCCATCGCGACGATACTGGATAAGCGTTTCATGGCTCGTCTCCTTTCTCTCCCGGGGACCGGGGCCTCCCGACCCCGGTCCCGGATCTTCCTGGACGGTCCGATTAATACAAGGGCCGTGCCAATCGGGCATTGTCGGCTCATCTGCATGAAAATTAAGGGGAAACGTGAATGGGGAGGGCCAATTCTGGGAACCGGCGCCTGATGGAACGAGGAAATATTCCCTGACCCCGGAGGCTATGGAGAGGAAGTCAGCCTTGAGGGCCAATCCCGCTGGTTGTTATACTCGGCCCGCGGAAAGAACGGAGGAGCGGGCCATGAAACGGCACTACACCATCCTCGTTGTGGACGATGAACCCTCCATGCGGGAGGTGCTTCGTTTGCGTCTCGGCCAATGGGGCTACGAGGTCGCCGTGGCGGCCAGCGCGTCCGAGGCGGAGGCCATGGCCGCAAAGGCGTCGCTTGATCTCGTGCTCTGCGACGTGGTCCTTCCCGACGGCTCGGGTCTGGACCTTCTGCCCAAGCTCCGCGGCGACTCTCCGCCCCGTCCCGTGATCATGATCACGGCCCACGGGAGCATCGATGCGGCCGTGGAGGCCGTCAAACGCGGGGCCAGGGACTTTCTGACCAAGCCGCTGGACTATACCAAGCTCAAGGCGGTGCTCGACGATGCCGTGTCCGAAGTCGAGCAGAGGAGCTCGCTGAAGCGCCTGGAGGAGACCCTGGCCAAGGGCTCCGGCCTGGGACCCCTCATCGGCAACAGTAGGCCCATGCTCGACCTGTACGAGCTCATAGGCGTCCTCGCGGGGAGCGACGCCTCGGCCCTGATCACGGGCGAGAGCGGCACGGGCAAGGAGCTGGTGGCCCACGCCATCCACGACCGGAGCCGGCGGGTTTCGGGACCCTTCGTGGCGGTGAACGCGGCCGCCATTCCCGAGGGACTGATGGAGAGCGAGCTCTTCGGGAACGAGAAGGGGGCCTTCACCGGGGCGGTCTCGGCCAGGCCCGGCTGCTTCGAGCTGGCCAACCGGGGGACGCTCTTTCTGGACGAGATCGCCGAGATGCCCGCCCCGCTTCAGCCGAAGTTTCTGCGGACCCTGGAGAACGGACGGGTACGCCGGTTGGGCGGCGCCGCCGAGAACGCCTTCGACGTGCGGCTGCTCGCCGCCACCAACAGGGTGCCCGAGGAGGCCGTGCGCGACGGGCTGCTGAGGGCCGACCTCTACTACCGCCTGAACGTCTTCACGCTGGTGCTCCCGCCCCTGCGGGAGCGGAAGGAGGACGTGCCGCTCCTGGTGCAGCACTTCGTCGGCCTCTTCAACAGGAAGCACGGGGCTTCGGTGGCGGGCGTCCGTCCGGACGTGCTGGCCCTCCTGCAGGCCTATGCGTGGCCCGGGAACGTGCGCGAGCTCAGAAACGTGATCGAGCGGGCCGTGATCCTGGCGCGGGCGGGTTGGATCGAGCTGTCCCACCTTCCGCCCTACGTGCGGCGTCCGGACGACGCCGGAGAGGAGTTGCGCCTGCCCGCGGGGCTCACGCTGGCCGAGGCCGAGAAGGTCCTGATCCTGCAGACGCTCAAAGAGGCCGACCAGAACAAAGCCGAGGCCGCGCGCCGCCTGGGCCTGGACGTCAAGACCATCCGGAACAAGCTGAAGCAATATGGACTGGACGGCAGGTGATGAGGGTCTCCACCCGGCTCACGGCGGGTTCCTCTCTGGTTCTGCTCCTGCTCCTGGGGGCGCTCGCCTACCAGCTCATCCAGGTGCGGCACCTCGCCTCCATCAGCCGTGAGCTGTCGCGGGTGGGGCTCAGGGCCGCGCGCCTCTCCCTGTCCCAGATCCACGACCTGGATGGCCTCGAACAGGCGCTGAGAAAGTACTTCGTCACGCGGGATCCCGACTACGCTCGGCTGACCCGCGAGCTCGGGCGTCAGGTCTCCCTCAGGCAGCAGGTCCTGCAGGGATTGCCGCTCCCGGGGGTGGAGAGGGAAGCGGTGGAGGCCTTCGGCGCCGCCTGGCGAGGACTTGGGGAGGATGTGGATCCAGGGCCTCCCGCCGGGCCGGAGCCAGACCTGCTGGCCCGGCTGGCTCTGGCTCAGGAGCGGGCCCGCACGGTAGCCGAGGCCGCCCAGGGGGCCGTATCCGCGGAGGCCTCCCGGGCCGAGGCGTCCGCCCGCCGGTCGCAAGACGTCTCCCTGCTGGCGGGGCTTCTGGCGCTGGCGGCCAGCGTGATCGTACTGTGGGCCACGATCCGCTCCATCCGAAAGCCCCTGGAGCGCCTCGCCAGCGCCACCCACGCCGTGGCGGGCGGCCGCTTCGACCTGCAGCTTCCCAACCGGGGCAGGGACGAGTTCGACCAGCTCGCGGAAGACTTCAACGTCATGGTGCGGCGGCTCTCGGAACTGGACCAGATGAAGAAGGACATCCTCTCCCACGTCTCTCACGAGCTGAAGACTCCGCTGGCCGCCGTGCAGGAGACCCATCAGCTCCTGCTGGAGGAGATTGCCGGGCCGTTGACGGGGGACCAGCGCCGGCTTCTCGAAATGAACCTCCAGAGCGCCAGGAGACTCTCGGCCATGATTGCCAAGCTGCTGGACCTGGCCCGCCTGGAGGCGGGAGTGATGGAGTACGACCTCCGGCCGACGGACTTCTCGCAGGTGGTGGGCTCGGCCCTCTCCCTGATGGGGGTGCGGGCGGGCGAGAGGGGCATCGCCCTCCGCGCGGAGCTTCCGAGGGACACCCTGTGGGTGCGCGGCGACGGGGACCGCCTCTTCGAAGTGGTGGAAAACCTATTGGAGAATGCGGTCAAGTTCTCTCCGCCCGGATCCGCCGTGGAAGTGGCCGCCGCTTGGTCCGCTCAGGCCCCTCCGGGCAGACGCGGTGAGTTCCTTGGGCGTGCGTCCGCGGGAGCGGCCGGCTGGGTCCTCCTGACGGTTTCAGATCGCGGCCCCGGCGTGCCCGACGATCAGAAATCGAGGATCTTCGACCGCTTCCACCAGGTGGCGCCGACGGGCAAGCGCGCGGGCGGAGGGGTCGGGCTGGGACTGGCCATCTGCCGGGAGATCGTATCGGCCCACGGCGGGGCTCTCTGGGTGGAAGACAACGCGGGGGGTGGCAGCCGGTTCCGGTGCCTGCTGCCGGCGCCGGAGGGGGCCAAGCCTGCCGCCGCGCGAGGAGAAGGGGAGGAAAGGCAATGAGACTGCCCGTTAGAACATCTGCCTGGCCGCTTGCGGCCCTGCTTCTCTTGGCCTCCTGCTCGCCCGCGCTGCGGCAGGCCGACGGTTACTTCAAGGCGGGCGACTATTCCCGGGCGGCCTCGGTCTATGAGGAGGTGCTCTCGACCCACCCGGGGCCCCGCACCGATGCCCGGGCCCTATACCGCCTGGGCGTCTCCAGGGCCGAGCCCGGCAGCCCAGCCTTCGATCCCGCGAAGGCGAGGAAGGCCTTCGAAACGCTACGCCGAACCCACCCAGGATCTCGTTACGCTCGCGAGGCGGCCCTGCCGCTCGCCCTGCTCGACGCCATGGAGAATGCCTCGCGGGAAGCCGCTCAGCTCCAGGCCCAGCTCAAGGCCGAACTGACCTCGTGCAGCCGCCAGGGCCAGGAGGCGTCGGCCTCGGCCCAGCAGGACCGGACCCGCAGCCAGGAGCAGATCCAGCAGCTGAAGGCCCTGCTCGCCCAAAGGGACCGGGAGCTGGAGGCCCTCCGGCGGCAGATGGACGAGCTCAAGCGCATCGACCTCATGCGGGGCCGGTGAGGGGAAACTGTGAAAGGGAGTGGTACCTTCGCCCTTCAGCCAGCGCAGTGGTGGGTGAGGAGCGAGAAGATGAGGAGCGCCGGCTGCGGTCCGCCCTCTCTCCTCGGCCATCTTCATTTCTCATGGGGTCTCGGCACGCCGTGCCGGTGGCATTCCCTGGAAATCCTGATATAATCAGCATTTCACGGAACCAGCGTTGGGCCGTGGGGATGGGCGGGAGTGGTCCCGCGGAGGGCGCCGGAGATGGAACTCGATCGCATCAGGAACTTCTCCATCATCGCGCACATCGATCACGGGAAGACGACCCTCTCCGACCGGATCCTGGAGGCCACCCACGCGGTGAGCGAGCGGGAGATGGTGGCGCAGTTTCTGGACGGGATGGACCTGGAGAGGGAGCGGGGCATCACCATCAAGGCCCACGCCGTGAGCCTCCGCTACCAGGCCCTGGACGGCCATGAGTACCAGCTCAACCTCATCGACACCCCCGGCCACGTGGACTTCAACTACGAGGTCTCACGGGCGCTGGCGGCCTGCGAGGGCGCCCTGCTGGTGGTGGACGCCACGCAGGGGGTGGAGGCCCAGACCCTCGCCAACGCCTACCTCGCCGTGGACCAGGATCTCGAAGTCGTGCCGGTCATCAACAAGATCGACCTCCCCTCCGCCCAGCCCGAGAGGGTGGCGCAGGAAATCGAGGAGGTGGTGGGTCTGGACGCCACCGACGCCATCCTGACCTCGGCCAAGGAGCGCATCGGCATCCAGGAGGTCCTGGAGGCGGTGGTGAACCGCCTCCCTCCGCCCAAGGGTCTCAGGGAGGCCCCCCTGAAGGCCATGGTCTTCGACTCCTGGTACGACGCCTACCGGGGCGTCATCATGCTCGTCCGCGTGATCGACGGCCGCATCGGCGTGAAGGACCGCGTCCGCTTCATGAACTTGGGTACGGACCACGACGTGGAGGCCCTGGGGATCTTCACGCCCAAGCCCCTCGCCGTCCCGCTGCTGGAGGCCGGCGAGGTGGGATTCGTCATCGCCGGCATCAAGGATGTCCAGGAGGTGCGCGTGGGGGACACCCTCACGTCGCCGACCAACCCCACCAAAGAGGCCTTCGGCGGCTTCCGCAAGGTGAAGCCCATGGTCTTCGCGGGCCTCTATCCGGTAGATCCCTCGGACTACCCCAACCTGCGCGAGGCCCTGGACAAGCTCAGGCTGAACGACTCCTCCTTCGTCTTCGAGCCGGAGACGAGCGAGGCCCTGGGCTTCGGCTTCCGGTGCGGCTTCCTGGGCTTCCTCCACATGGAGATCATCCAGGAGCGCCTGGAGAGGGAGTTCAACCTGGACCTCATCACGACGGCCCCCAACGTCCGATACCAGGTGCTCAACAGTAAGCAGGAGGTGGTGGACATCGAGAACCCCTCCCAGTTGCCCTCTCCGGTGGAGACGGAGGAGATCCGGGAGCCTTACGCTTCCGTCACCGTCCTCACGCGGAGCGAGCACGTCGGCAACCTGCTCCGGCTTTTCGAGGAGCGGCGGGGGACCCAGAGCGCCTTCCAGTACGCCTCGCAGGACACGGTCCTCCTCAAGTACGACATGCCCCTCAGCGAGATCATCGTGGACTTCTACGACCGCCTGAAGGCGCTCTCCCGCGGCTACGCCTCCATGGACTACCAGGTGGAGGGCTACAAGCCGGGCGATCTCGTCAAGCTGGACATCATGGTGAACGGCAAGCCGGTGGACGCCCTCTCCTTCATCGTCCACCGCGACCAGGCCGAGAGCCGCGGGCGGGCCATCGCCCAGAAGCTGAAGGAGTCCATCCCTCGCCAGCTCTTCGAGGTGGTGGTGCAGGCGGCCCTGGGGAGCCGCATCGTCTGCCGGACCGTCGTCAAGCCCCTGCGCAAGAACGTGCTCGCCAAGTGTTACGGAGGCGACATCACGAGAAAGCGCAAGCTTCTGGAGAAGCAGAAGGAGGGCAAGAAGCGCATGAAGCAGGTGGGCGAGGTCCAGATTCCCCAGGAGGCCTTCCTCTCCGTCCTCCGGGTGCAGGCCGGGGGAGACGAGAAATAGCGCCGCGCCGCGACCGCGCGCCGCCCCGCGGCCGGCGCCGCGGTCAGGCAAACGTTGTGGAATATAAGGGAATACTGTATACTCCCCATTTCGATGGGAGAGGTGTATGCACCTGGAGCGAATCGAGCAGATCCGGCGAGACTTTTCCCGCGATATCGAGGAGGCCTCCACCGAATCGGCCCTGTTGGAAGTGAAGGGGCAGTATGTCGGCAAGAAGAGGGGCGTCCTGCAGGAGCTGATGGCCGCGCTCAAGACGCTGCCGCCCGAAGAGCGGCGCGCGTTCGGCCAGAGCGTGAACGCCCTGAAGGAGGAGATGGAGGCCGGCGTGGAGGCGGCGCTGGGGCGCATCCGCGCGGCCAGGAACGCTCCGCCTCCGGTGGACGTGACCCTGCCCGGCATCCGGCCCGACCTCGGCACCATCCATCCCATCTCCCGCGTCCGGAGGGAGATCGAGGAGATCTTCCTCTCCATGGGCTACGCGGTGGCCTCGGGGCCGGAGGTGGAGGACGCCTACCACAACTTCGAGGCCCTCAACACGCCGGCCGACCACCCCTCGCGCGACATCCAGGACACTTTCTACCTGGAGGGGGACCTCCTGCTGAGGACGCAGACTTCCCCCGTCCAGATCCGCACCATGGAGGCGCGCAAGCCCCCCATCAAGATCATCGCCCCTGGGCGGGTCTTCCGCCGCGACGACGACGTGAGCCACTCCCCCATGTTCTTCCAGGTGGAGGGACTGGTCGTGGACGAGGGGATCACCATGGCCCATCTCAAGGGGACCCTCGCCCACTTCTACGCCAAGCTCTTCCAGAAGGACGTGGTGGTGCGCTTCCGCCCCTCCTACTTCCCCTTCACCGAGCCGTCGGCGGAGACGGACCTCTCCTGTGTGCTCTGCGACGGCGCGGGATGCCCGGTCTGCAAGCGCACCGGATGGCTGGAGGTGGGGGGCTGCGGTATGGTGGACCCGGCGGTCTTCGGCTTCGTGGGCATCGATCCGGAGCGCTATACCGGCTTCGCCTTCGGGTTGGGCATCGACCGCATGGCCATGCTCAAGTACGGCATCGACCACATCCGGCACTTCTGTGACAACGACCTGCGATTCCTGGAGCAGTTCTGAGGCCGCCATGAAATTTCCCATCGGATGGATCGCACAATACGTGGAGCTGCCGGCGGACGAAGAGGCGGTGGCCCGCGCCTTCACCCTCTCGGGGAGCGAGGTGGAGGGCCGGGAGCGCGTCGAGGGCGAGACGGTCTTCGACTTCAACATCACCGTCAACCGCCCGGACTGCATGAACGTCTACGGGTTGGCCAGGGAGGCGTCGGTGCTGCTGGGCAAGCCCCTGCGGCCGCCGGAGACCGACTGCGCGGAGGCGGGCCCGCCCGTGGCCGACCTTGCCGGTGTGGCCGTGGAGGCCTCAGACCTCTGCCCGCGGTACAGGGCGCGCGTCATCACCGGCCTCCGCGTGGGGCAGAGCCCCGCATGGATGCAGAAGCGCCTCATCCAGTGCGGTGTCCGACCCATCAACGCCGTGGTGGACGTGACCAACTACGTCCTCCTGGAAATGGGCCATCCACTGCACGCCTTCGATATGGCCAAGCTGGCCGAGCGGCGCATCGTGGTCAGAAGAGCTAGAGCCGGCGAGACGATCCTCACGCTGGATGGGGTGCAGCGAAAGCTCGACGCGGAGCGGCTCGTCATCGCCGACGCCGTCCGCCCGGTGGCGCTGGCCGGCGTCATGGGCGGCGAGGAGACGGGAGTCACGGAGGCCACCGCGGATCTGCTGCTGGAGGCGGCCGTGTTCGATCCCGTCAGCGTCCGCCGGACGAGCAGGGCCTTCGGCATGCACACCGACGCCTCCCACCGATTCGAGCGGGGAGTTGACCCCGAGGGGCCCGTAGCCGCCCTGGACCGGGCCGCCCGCCTCATCGTCGAGCTCTGCGGCGGCGGACTGGCAAAGGGCGCCGTGGACGTTCACCCGGTCCCGGCCGGCCCGCGCGCGGTGACCCTCCGACACGTCCGCCTGGAGGCCCTTCTCGGCATGAGGGTTCCGCCGGAACGTTGTGCATCCATCCTGCGCTCCCTGGGCTTCGGCCTGGAAGAGAGCGCCGCCAAGGTCTGGGCGGTGACGGTTCCCTCCTTCCGCGTAGATGTCTCCAGGGAGGCGGACCTCATCGAGGAGGTGGTTCGGATCCACGGCCTCGAGGACCTGCCCTCCGAACTGCCCTCGGGCGTGGACCCGGTGGGAGGCAGACCCCCGGAGCAGGCCCTGGAGGAGCGCCTTCGCGACCTCCTTTGGGCTTCGGGGTGCAGCGAGACCATCCACATGAGCATGACCGACCCGGTCCTGGAGGCCGCATTCGGCGAGGGCCGAGAGCCCGCCCGCCTCAGCAACCCGCTCACGCCGGCCTTCTCGGTGCTGCGCACTTCCCTGCTCGGGCCCATGGCCGCCTCCCTGGCCAGAAATCGTGCCAGGGGAGCAAGGCGAGCGTCTCTGTTCGAGCTGGGAAGGGTTTATCCCAAGGGGGACGACGGGGCCCAGCGGGAATCCTCCCACCTGGCGATCCTCCTGTATGCGGATGCACCGCCCGCCCGCTGGGGAACCCCACGGCCGCCTGGGCTTCTGGAACTGAAAGGCAAGGTGGAAGCAATCCTCGAACGCCTGGGCATCCGTGCCTCGTTCGAATCCTCGGAGGGCCGCCCCTTCGCCGCCGGCTCATGCGTGGCGGTACAGGCGGGCCCAGTGAGGCTCGGTCGCCTCGGCGCCTTGGACCCCAAGGCTCTGGAAGCGGCCGGACTGAAGAGCGGGGCGGCCTACGGGGCGGAGCTGGATCTGGGAGCGTTATCCCCCTTGGAGAGCCAGCCGAGGTTCGCGTCGCTCTCCCGGTTCCCCTCGGCGGTGCGCGATTTTTCGGTGATGGTGGACAAGCGGGTCCCTTGGGGGGACCTGCTGGGTGCGCTGAAGAGCCTCCCTCTGGCCGACCTGAGGTCCGCGGACCTCGTGGACTGCTACGAGGGGAGGGGTGTTCCCGAGGGACAGCGCTCGGTGACTTTCTCATTGACGTTTCAGGCTGCCGACCGGACACTGACCGAAGCGGACGTGGCTCCCGTGGCCGACGCCGTGATGGGGGTCCTGGGTCCGCGTTTCGGCGCCACCCTACGCTAGGAGAGCCAGATGCTTTTCGATGGTGAAGGAAAAAGCGTCCAGAAGGAATTGTTTGAGAAACTCAAGGAGCGCGCTCGAGAGGTGTCGAGCGCACTCAAGGAGCTCAGGAAGGAGAACGAGCGGCTGAAGGCCGAGGCTGCCGCCGCTCGCGACGATGCAGACCGGCTCAAGGATCAGGTCGCCTTTTACGAAGGCGAACGCCAGGAGCTCAAGGCGGTGGTGGAGGAGCTTCTGAAGGAGTTCGAACAGGTCGCGCAATGAGTCAGAATGGGGATCACCTCGTGGAGTTGGACATCCTGGGCCAGACCTACCAGGTCCGGGTGCACGGCTCCCAGGAGTGGGCGCAGAAGGTTGGCGGCTTAGTCGACGAGACCATGCGGCAAATCCAGCGAGAAACGCGGCTCCAGGAAACCACCAAGGTGGCCATCCTCGCCGCCTTGAACCTGGCGGATCGTCTGATCACCCTCCAAGAGAATCAAGCGGCCGCGGCGGCCGAACTGCAATCGGTTTCGCAGCAGGTCGCCCAAGCCCTTGAGGAGGCTTTGCGCTGAACCAACTGCCCTGATCCCCCCTTGGCCCTAAGAGGGGAGGCGTACCTTGATCATAACTTTTGTGGTGGCCCTTCTGGCACTGCTGCTGGGCGCCGGCATCGTGGCCGGCGTGTGGCGGATGCAGCACCGGAACGAGGTCCGCCAGGCCAGTTCCGAAGCGGATCTCATCCGCGACCGCGCCCGGAGGGAGGCGCAGCAGTTCCTCCAGGACGCGGAGGTGAAGGCCAAGGAGCGCCTGCTTGCCCGCGAACAGGCGCTCGAGAAGGAGTGGAAGAACAAGCGCCGGGACCTCTCCAAGCAGGAATCCGACCTGGCCGCGCGGGACCAGCAGATCGAGAGGGGCCAGGCCCAGCTCAAGGAGCAGCAGAACGAGTTCGCGGCGCGCGAGAAGAAGCTGGCCCAGCGCGAGGAGATCGTCGACAAGGAGAAGCGGGAGGCCGAAACTCTCCTGAAGTCCCAGCGGAGCAAGCTGGAGGAGATAGCCGGTCTGTCCACCGCCGACGCCAAGGCCGAGCTCCTGCGGCAGCTCGAATACGACGCCCGCAAGGAAGCGACCCGCATCATCAAGAAGGTCGAGGAGAACGCCCGGGACAGGGCGAAGAACCTAGCCCGCATCATCACGACCCAGGCGGTCGAAAAGGTCGTCCCCTTCCTCCCCCTGGAGGGCGCCGTCGCCGTGGTGCGCCTCCCCAACGAGGAGATGAAGGGCCGGATCATCGGCCGGGAGGGCCGCAACATCCGCGCCTTCGAACGGGTCACGGGGGTGGACGTGATCGTGGACGACACGCCGGAGATCATCATGCTGGCCAGCCACAACCCCCTCAGGCGGGAGGTGGCCCGCGTCACGCTCGCGCAGCTGGTGGAGGACGGCCGCATCCATCCCGCCCGCATCGAGGAGTTCCACGAGAAGGCCCGGGAGCAGGTGGACGAGGTCATCATGCAGCAGGGTCGCGACACCCTGTTCCACCTGGGCATCCCCGACATGCACGAGCGGCTGATCCACCTCGTGGGGCGCATGCGCTTCCGGATGATGCACGGGCAGAACCTGCTCGAGCACAGCATCGAGACGGCCAAGATCGCCCTGTTCATGGCCCAGGCCCTGGACGCCAACGGGGACATCGTCAAGCGGGCCGGCATTCTCCACGAGATCGGCCACATCGAGGAGAACATGGGGGACGTGCACCCGGCGCTGGCGGCCTCCCATCTGGCCAAGCGTTTCGGCGAGTCGCCCGCGGTTGCGGCCTGCATCGCCCACCTCCACGCGGACCATCCGTCCACCCTGCCCGAAGCCCACCTGCTGGAGACGGCCGAGAACCTCGCGCTTTCAGCCCCGGGGGTGCACAAGCACGGGCTGGAGAAGTACATCGAGCACATGGACTCCCTGGAACAGCTCATCATGGGCTTCAAGGGGGTCAAGAAGGTCTACGCCATGAAGGCGGGCCGGGAACTGCTGATCCTGGTGGATTCGGCCAGCGTGGACGACGAATACACCATCTGGCTGGCCAAGGACATCGCGGAACGCATCGAGCGCGAAGTGAAATTCACGGGCCAGGTGAAGGTGCAGGTCGTGCGGGAGACCCGCTTCGTCGGGTACGCCACGTGAGGGTCCTCTTCCTCGGCGACATCGTGGGAAAGCCGGGCCGGACCGCCGTGAGGGAGGCCCTGCCGGGGCTGCGCGCGCGGCTGGCCCCCGACCTGGTGGTGGCCAACGCAGAAAACGCCGCCGGGGGCTTCGGCCTGACCCGGAAGGTCGTGGAAGAGCTCTTCGGATACGGATTGGATCTCCTGACCACCGGCAACCACATCTGGGACAAGAAGGAGATCCTCACCTTCATCGGAGCGCAGGAGAGGCTCCTCCGGCCGGCCAACTACCCGCCTGGGACGCCGGGGCGCGGCCTCTGCCGCCTGCCCCTGGCGGATGGAAGGGCCCTGTGGGTCCTGAACCTGCAGGGCAAGATCCTCATGCCGCCGGTGGACTGTCCCTTCCGCAAGGCCGAGGAGATTCTCGCGGGCCTTCCCGAGGGGGACCGCTGCATCCTGGTGGACATGCACGCCGAGGCCACGAGCGAGAAGAGGGCCATGGGCTTCTTCCTCGACGGGAGGGTGAGCCTGGTGATCGGGACGCATACCCACGTGCCCACCGCCGACGAGGAGATCCTCCCGAAGGGGACGGGCTACCTCACGGATGCCGGCATGACGGGGCCCTACGGCTCCGTCATCGGCATGGAGGTGTCCGACTCCCTGGACCGCATCCTCACGGGCATGCCGAGGATCCTCAACGTGGCCAAGGCCCAACCCCGCCTGGCCGGCCTCTTCGCCGAACTCGACGACGAGAGCGGCCGCTGCCTATCCGTGGAGAGGATCCTCGTTTCCCTGCCTCCCGCGTGAGGGCGGGTGAGCAGATGACCTTCCTTCCCTTCACTCGCTCGCATCGAGGATTTGCGCAGCGCTGAAGATCCTTTCACTTTTCGCCGAAGGCGGGAAGCGGCGCCCCGTTCTTTGCCATTTGCACCTTGCCTCTTCTTGCCGGTGTCCGGTGGGGATGCTAGATTGCCATTGAGGGATGCGGCCATGGCGGAGAAGATCCAGTTCGAGACGGCGCGGCGGACGCCCGATGCGGACGTGAAGCAGGTCCGCAACGCGGCGGAGGACAAGGGGGTCATCCAGGAGGTGGACTCGGTGCTGGCGGCCGCCGTGGATGGCAACGCCACCGACATCCACTTCGAGCCGCAGCAGGAGGGGCTGAGCGTCCGGACGAGGGTGGGCGGCCTCATGAGCACGGTCAAGGAGATGCCCGAGCGCACCAAGGGCAACGTCATCAACCGTCTCAAGGTCCTCTCGGGAATGGATATCACCAAGACCAAGATTCCCCAATCCGGGTTCTTCCGGATGACGGCGGGCGAGCGGAAGGTGGAGCTCTACGTCTACGTCCTGCCGACCCTTTACGGCGAATCCCTTGTGGTGAAGATCCAGTACAAGCAGAGCGCCACCATGAAGCTGGAGCAGCTCGGCATGAGCCCGTCGGTTCTTACGAGCTACCGCAGGTCCCTGGCCCGGAACTCGGGGCTCTACCTGGTCACGGGCCCTCCGGCGTCGGGCAAGCGCACCACCCTCTACGCCTCCATTCTGGAGGTCATGAAGCCCGACCTTCTGGCCATGGGCTTCGATCCGATCGTGAAGTACGAGATACCGGGCATGATCCAGGGCAAGCCGGACGATCGCAGCGAATTCACCTTCGCCGAGGCCATCGATGCGCTTATGAAGCAGGAGCCCGACCTGGCCTACATCGGCGACATCCTGAACCTGGACGAGGCTCGGGCCACCATCCAGGGCGCCTTCGCCAAGCGGCGGGTCTTTGCCAGGATGACCGCCAACGACGCCATCAACGCCCTCCAGAACCTCATCGACATGGGGATCCAGCCGTTCCTCGTGGCGGCCTCCGTGGCCGCGATCTTGAACCAACGGCTGATCCGCAGGCTCTGCCCCTCGTGCAAGGAGGCGTACCCGGTGGACGAGGCCCTCAAGAAGGAGCTGGGCTTCCGCTTTCCGGAGAACGCCCGGTTCTACAAGCCCAAGGGCTGTCCCCAATGCGAGTTTCGGGGGTTCAACGGGCAGGTGGCGATCTTCGAGCTCTACCTGCCCAGCGAGGAGCTCAACAAGTTGGTCGTGGCCAAGGAGCCCGTCCAATCGCTGCGGCAGCGCGCCCAGAGGGAGGGCCAGAGCTCGCTGAAAATGGACGGCGTCCTGAAGGCGCTCGGCGGCCTGTGCACCCTCGAAGAGGTTCTGAACGCGCTGTGAGCCGGAAGGAGCCCATGCAGGAGAAGATCGTTCTGCGCATGAAGGACGGGAGCATGCGGAAGTGCTCCACCTACTCCCACTTCTCGGCGGCTTTCACCAAGATGAAGGTGGTGACCACGGAGGGAAAGGTCGAGAGCGTCGACCTCAGCGATCTGAAGGCCATCTTCTTCGTGTATGAGTTTGAGGGAAACCCCGGCTACAAGGCGGGCGGGGATTTTGAGGAGGCTTCGCCCAAGGCCGGAAGGATCGTCCGCGTCTGTTTCCAGGACGGGGAGGTGATCCGCGGACGGGTACTCAACCTGGCCGAGGGGCGGAGCGGATTTTTTCTCTACCCGGCGGATCCCCTTGATAACAACAGGAAGGTGTTCGTGGTGCGCTCGCCCGGGACGCTGGTGGAGGTGGAGGGGTGAGCGGGCACCTCGAAGATCTGCTCTCCAAGCTGCGCGAGGCCATCGGGATCGCCCTGCCGCCCGAGGCGGCCGATGCCTCCTCCCTGCCGTCCGGAGAGCGGGCCTTCGCCTGCATCGGTGAGGCGGTCCACACCGTCTCGCTGCTGGGGCTGGCCCTGCTGGCGCACAAGACCAGCTACGTTCGGGCTCTGGCCGAGTCGGCCGTGTCCGTGCTGTGCGATCCCTCCCTGGAGAACCACGCCCGGTTCCAGGGCCGGCTTTTCCCCGCCCACAGGGACATCTTCGGCCAGGTTTTTCCCGTGCAGTACATGGGCAAAGACATCCTTCCCCTCTACATGCGGAAATACCTCCAGGTGCTGGAGGACTTGGTGCAGGTGTCCAGGATGCCGGCTCAGAGCAGGGCCGGGAAGGACGTGGAGCAGATCCTGGCGGACGCACTCACCTTTCTCGTGAACAACTGGGCCGGCTCCCTGGCCATCCTGAGGCCCTCCTCCAAGGCCCCCGAGGGGCCGGCGGTGGAGCTCTTCGGGGGCTCGCCGGGCCTTCCCGAAAAGATCAGGACCCTCTCGCACCAGATCAAGCCCGGCATTTACCTGCTCTCTGAAAGCAACCAGCCGGTGGCCCTCTATCCCTTCGTGCACCTGGAGGAGGGGAGGGCCTTCCTCTTCCGGATGCTCACCTCGGACGGCGCCTTCTACCGTCAGCAGGGCAAGGACGGCATCACCCTCCTTTTCAGCACGCCCCTCCTGATGGACCTCGGGGACGTGCTGTTCCGGATGGGCGCATATGACCGCGCCATCCACCTCTTCCGTCTGATGGAGAATGAGAACCGCGACGCCATCATCATGGTCTCGGCGCTCAACCACTGCCTCAACGCCAAGACCTTCTCGGCCAGGCAGGAGTTCGGCAAGGCGGTGCCGGAGTGGGAACTGGCGCTGGCGGTGCGGCCGGACCTCTCCGTCCTCTATCACGAAGCCGCGCGAGACTATATGAGCGAGCGGCGATACTCCAATGCCGCGCAGGTCCTCAACCGCCTTCTCGAGCGCTATCCCGTGAACGATGAGGCCTACGTGGCGCTGGGGGACGTCTATTCGGCCAAAGGGGACTACGGCCGCGCCCAGCGGGCGTACGAAAAAGCCGTGATCATCAATCCTCACCACCGGCAGGCCCAGGAGAAGAAGCAGCAGGTCCAGGGGCGGCTCGAAGGGAAACCGGCGCAGGAGGCGGAAAAGCCGGACACGCTGGCCGAGGAGGTCCTGGTCAACCTCACCCAGCGGGTCCTGACCCGTCCTCCGGAGCCTCTGCTCGGACGGGATTCGGCCCTGGGCGAACTCCTGGAGATCCTCGCGTGCCGGGACAAGCACAATGCCCTCCTGGTCGGAGAGGCGGGGGTCGGGAAGACGGCCCTGGTGGAGGAGCTGGCCCGGCGCCTGACGCAGGAGGGCTGCCCCGAACCGCTCCAGGGCCGCTCGGTCTCCTCCTTGAACCTGGGCGCCCTGATCTCCGGGGCGCGCTACCGGGGCCAGTTCGAAGAACGCGTCCTGGAGATGGTGCGCAAGATCCGGGAGAAGGGCCACATCCTTCTCGTCGAGAACCTCCACCAGCTCGTGTCCACCGGCTCTTCGAGGGGGGCCTCCCTGGACTCCGCCAGCCTCCTCAAGCCGGCCCTGCTGGCGGGGGACATCCAGGTCATCGGCACTACCGACGAAGAGTCCTTTTCCAACATCCTGGAAAAGGATCCCTCCTTCCTCAAGCATTTCCATCTCCTCAGGCTGGAGGAACTGGGAATGGACCAGGTCAAGCAGGTGGTGCAGTCCCGCATCCCCGTCTACGAGGACTTTCACGGCGTGGTCTTTCCGGAGGGAATGGTGGAGAACAGCCTGGAGATGGTCCGGCTATCCATCACCAGCCGGGCCTTGCCCGAGAGCGTCCTGGACCTCATGGACAGGGCCGCCGCCAGGGTGGCCCTCGAGGCAGCCAACCGCCGCCGGAAGGACCGGACGGTGGGGCGCCACGATCTCCTGCGGACCCTCTCCGAGATGTCCGGCGTGGCCTACGAGAGGCTCCAGCTCCTGGACCGCCGGCACCTGGCCGCCATGGAAAGTCTTCTCGGCGAGCAGGTGGTGGGACAGGAGGAGGCGGTGGCGAGCGTGAGCCGCCTGCTGCGCACCGCCAAGCTCGGGCTGGACCTCAATCCCCATAGGCCCGACGGAGTCTTTCTCTTCGTGGGGCCAACGGGCGTGGGAAAGACCGAGCTGGCCCGCAGCATGGCCCGCCTGCTGTTCGGCGACGAGGAGAAGCTGATCCGCATCGACATGAGCGAGTACATGGAGCGCATCTCCACCTCCCGCCTCATCGGCACGGCGCCCGGCTACGTGGGCTACTACGACCAGAACCAGCTCACCGACCAGGTCCGGAAAAACCCTTACTGCGTGGTGCTCTTCGACGAGGTGGAGAAGGCCGACCCGCAGGTGCTCAACCTCTTCCTCCAGATCTTCGACGCGGGGCGCCTGACGGACGGCAGGGGGCGGACGGTCCACTTCCACCACGCGACGATCATCATGACCAGCAACGTGGGGACGCACCTCTTCTCCAGGGCGAAGGTGGGGTACGCGGAGGGAGTGGACAGGCTGGTGGACGAGGAGGCGATCCTGAAGGAGGTCCGCGGCCACTTCACGCCCGAGTTCCTGAACCGCGTGGACGAGGTGGTCGTCTTCAAGAGCCTCACGCGGGAGACCCTCGCCCGGATCGTGGAACTCCAGCTGGCCGATCTGAGGCAGCGCCTCCAGAATCAGGGCAAGCGGCTCGTGCTGGAACCTGCGGCCCGCGACCTGCTCGCGCGGGAGGGCTACTCCTTCGAGTACGGCGCCCGGAACCTGGGCCGCACCATCCGGCGATTCATCTCCGAGCCCATGGCCGAGCTGGCCCTCCTCCCCGGCTGGGAGAGCGCGGAGGGCATCCGCGCGCGGTGCTCGGAGGGGCGGATCTCGCTGGACCTCCTCCTGCCCGAAAGGGTCCTGCCCGTGGAGGCCTCCCTACCGGAGCCCGAAGCGGAGGCCGAAAAGCTCAAAGAATAGCGCGCTCGCGGAAGGGGTGGCTCCGACCCGGCCGGGAAGGCGCGTGGGGAGGGAAGTTGACTGAATCGCGCCGGGCCCCGGGTGAGGCTCCCCGGATTCTCCTCGTCAATCCCATGTCCCAGCGCCTCGGGTGGGAGCGCCGGTTCCAGATTCCCCCCATGGCCCTCCTCCAGGTGGCCGCCAGCACGCCCGACCCGTGGAAGGTCTCCCTCTGGGACGAGACCCATGGCTCGGCCCGGGTGGAGGGAGGGTGGGACCTCGTGGGAATCACGGCCATGACCCACCAGGCCGACCGGGCGTACGAGCTGGCGGGGCAGTTCCGCGCCGCGGGGGTTCCGGTGGTGCTGGGCGGGATCCATCCGACGGTCCTGCCTCAGGAGGCGGCCCTTCACGCCGATTCGGTGGTGGTGGGGGAGGCCGAGCCCGTCTGGGCCACCCTCCTCGCCGACCTGACGCTGGGCCGGCTGGCCCCGCTCTACGAATCTCCGGAGCCCCAGGGCGACGTGCTGGGAATCCCCGGCCCGCGCCGGGATGTCCTGGACGGCTGGCCCTACCTGACGCGCCAGGTTCTCCAGGCCAGCCGCGGCTGCCCCTACGACTGCCCCTTCTGCACCGTGACGCCGCACTTCGGCCGGCGCTTCCGGTATCGACCGCCGGAGGAGATCCTCGATGAGGTACGGCACCTCCCGGGAGAGTTCCTTCTCTTCCTGGATGACAACCTGCTGGGGGACCCTCGCCGGGCCATCCCCATCCTCGAAGGCCTCGTACCCATGGGCAAACGCTGGGTAACCCAAACCAACCTCCACTTTGCCGAAGATCCAGAGCTCCTCGCCCTCATGCGGCGCTCGGGCTGCATGGGAGTGTTTGTCGGGGTCGAGGGGCTGAGCGGCGACCTCGCCGGCCTGCCCAAGCTCAGGGCCCGCCTGCCGATGGCCGAGCTCGTGCGCCGGGTCCAGGATGCGGGGATTCTGGTGGAGGTCTCCATGATCTTCGGCTTCGATGACCAGGGACCGGAGGTGTTCGAGGAGGCGGTCGGATTCGTGAAGAAGTGCGCTCCCAGCGGCGCCACCTTTCACATCCTCACCCCCTACCCGGGGACGCGGCTCTTCCGGCAGTTCGAGGAGGAGGGCCGCCTGCTGCACAAGGAGTGGCCCCGCTACAACCACAGCCAGGTGGTCTTCCTGCCCCGACGGATGAGCCCCGATGAGCTCTACGCCGGATGGGTCGGGGCCAGGCGGGAGGCGTACTCCTGGCCCTCGATCCTCTCCAGGGTGGCCAGGAACCCCCACCACCGTTTGGCCAACTTGGCCTACAACGTCTTTCGGCGTGCCCCGAGTACCCGGTTGAGCACCGTCCAGCCTTCCTGATCTCGAAGGCCGCAGCCGCGGTTTTGAGCGGAGAGGAGGAGGCCATGAACCGACGCCTATGGGCCGTCCTGGCGGCCTTTCTTGTCCTGGCGGGGATCCGTGCCGCTGGGCGCACTGCCCAGCAGCCTACCGTCGTAGAATTTCCCGGCCCGAGGGTGCGGGGTGGGCTGTCCCTGAATGAGGCCCTTTCCCGCCGCAGATCGTCCCGCGAATTCTCCCCGGCGAAGCTGACTCTGCCCGATCTGGGCCAGCTCCTCTGGGCGGGCCAGGGGATTACCCACGGCCGAGGGGGCCGGACCTCGCCCTCGGCGGGGGCTCTCTATCCCCTGGACATCGTGGTGGTGGCGGGGGGCGTGGAGGGGCTGGGGCCGGGCGTCTACCGCTACCTTCCGATGCGCCACGCCCTCGCGGCTCTGCTGCAGGGCGACCGGAGGGAGGCCCTCTGCTCGGCGGCCCTGCACCAGCCATGGGTGAAGAGCGCACCCGTCCTATTGGTCTTCACGGCAGTTCCCTCCCGAACGACCGGCAAGTACGGGGAGCGGGGGGTCCGCTACCTCGGCATCGAGGCCGGCTGCGCGGCCCAGAATGCCATGCTGGAGGCTTCCGCCCTGGGACTCGGCAGCTGTGCCGTGGGCGCGTTCGACGATGCCGCCGTGGCCAGGCAACTGGGATTGGCCTCCGGCGAGACCCCCCTTCTGATTGTGCCCGTGGGGCGACCAAGCTCGTGACCTCGCGGGGACGGGGCGCGCCGAACTGTGACAGGCGCGGGAGGTCCTGCTACAATTGGATGGAGCGACGGGGGTTTAGGGTTTCCGAGGGGCCGGAGCAAGAGGGTGCCCGCGTTCGCGGGACGCACTCCCGGTGGGGGATGCGCAGCCCGTGACCCCGATTCCGCGGTGGAGAATGCGAATGGTGGTGAGGGGCTCTTCGTGGCGAGCAATGAGGCGCCCGCGCTTCCGTCGCGGAATCCGGACATGAAGATCGGGGTGATCCCTCCCGTGCCCATGGAGCCGTTCGTGGCCTCGCACCACGAGGTGGTCAACCTGTGGAGCGCCTTCTTCCTGGAGCAGGACCGCGTGTCGTGGATGGACACGGCCCGCCTGGCAGGACTCCCGGAGAACTACTCTCCGTGGGCCATGGGCCTGTACGGGCTGGTCTGCGAGCGGGGGATCGAAGCCGTTTTCTATCCCGAAACGGGCGTGCCCCGCGAGGTCGTCAACGTCCTCCGTCTCCTGGGGGAACAGGAGATCCGGCTGGTTCCCTTCAGCTTTCCCTTGCTGCGCAACCAGCAGCGGCTCAGGGAAGAACTCGACAAGCTCTGCAAGCGCCTGGATGTGGACCAAGGGGTGCTCGAGACGGTGATGGAGACCTGGCAGCAGGTCCGCACCGTCCTGCGCCGCTTCGACGGGCTCCAACAGCGGACCGGCGCCTTCTCCTCAAGAGACTACAGCGCCATGCTGGCCAGGAGCATGGACCCCCGCGGAGATCTGGAGGGACTCCGAAGGGAGATCGAGCGGGGCATCCTGGACTACCGAGACCTGAACCGGGAGCGCTGGATCCGCCTGGGCATTCTCGGCCTCACCCCCTATCGCGGCGGCTTCTACGGGCTGCTGGAGCAGTCCAGGGCCGTCGTCATCTACGACGAATGGGGTGTCGAGAACAATCCCATGTCCGCCTCCACCGACCTGAGCGTGCTCTACCATCAGTGTTCCCTGCCCTACGGGCTGAAACGGAGGCTGGAGCGGACCCAGCGCGAAGCGGCCACGCGGAGGCTCCACGGGGTCATCCTCGGGGTGGAATACCTCTCCGACTGCCTGCGCGACGAGGGCTTTTTCAAGGCCAACCTCGGCCTGCCCGTCCACACCGTGGAAAACCGCGGGGGAGATCTCCTTTCCCCCCCTGAAGAGAAGGGGCTTCTGCGTTTCCTCGACCAACTCGGGAGGAAGGCGTGACGACATGGCGATTCGTGGGTGAGGAGGAACCGCGGGAGGGCGCCTGGAACATGGCCGTGGACGATCTCCTCTTCCAGGAGGCGGAGGAAGGGGGAGATCTGGCCCCCACGCTCAGGCTCTACGGCTGGCGGCCCCACTGCCTCTCCATCGGCTTCCACCAAGAGTACCGGGAGGCCTGCGATCCGCTCTACTGCCGGACGGCCGGTTACGACGTGGTCCGCAGGCCCACGGGCGGCAAGGCGGTACTCCACGCACGGGAGGTCACCTACGCCGTGGTGGCCCGCCAGGACCGGCCGCCCTTCGCCGGCCGCTCCTTGGAGGGAACCTACGGCCTCATCGCGGAGGCCCTGGCCGCCTCCCTGGAATGGCTCGGCCTGCCGGTGGTCCTGACCCGGCGAACCCTGCCCATTCCCCCCCGGGGGGGCGCTCCCTGCTTTCTCGTCCCCTCGGAGAAGGAGCTCCTGGCCCGGGGCAGAAAGGTCGTGGGCAGCGCCCAGCGCCGGGGCCGCAACTCCTTTCTTCAACACGGCGCCGTCCCGCTTCACGTCGACTACGAGGAGCTGCGCCGCGCCACGGGGCAGGGCAGGGAGGAGGCGAAGCGCTACAAGGCCGCCTTCGCGGGCGTGGCGGACCTCCTCCCCGGCCTCTCGGTGCGGGACGTGAGAGAGGCCCTGAGGATGGGCTTCGAGCGATCTCTGAAGGCGGAGTGGGACGAGAGGCCCCTCACGGATGCCGAGCGGGCACAGGCGGAAGTTTTGAGGGCTCGGCGATACGGCTCGGCCCTTTGGACTGAGGAGGGCCCGGGGGGCGCCGGGCGGACCGCGGAGGCGTGATGGTCCTTGCCAACCCTCGGTGGGAATCTATCTTCTCTATGTGGGCCAGGTTGGAGCGGAGAACGGGGGTGAAGCGGGCGGACTGGAGATTCCGCACGGGCACGGTTCTCCACCCTCCACTCTCCACCATTTCCAAGCGGGCATTCCAAGCACGAGCCAGAGTCCTAGGAGGTTCCCATGCTGAAGCTGACTTATCACGGCCATTCCTGTTTCGAACTGGAGGCGGAGGGCAAGCGTGTCATCGTGGACCCCTTCCTCACAGGCAACGTCCACGCCAAGGTCAAACCCGCCGACATCCGCGTGGACGCCATCCTCGTCAGCCACGGCCACGGCGACCACGTGGGGGACGCGGTGCAGATCGCCAAGAACAACCACTGTCCGGTGGTCTCCAATTTCGAGATCGCGAACTGGTTCTCGGCGCAGGGAGTGGAGGCCCACGGCATGCACATCGGAGGCTCCCACACCTTCCCCTGGGGGCGGCTCAAGCTGACGCCCGCCTGGCACGGCTCCTCGCTGCCCGACGGGAGCTACGGCGGAACGCCCGCGGGCCTGCTCATCTGGATGGGCGGCAAGTGCGTGTACTACGCCGGAGACA
Organism: Acidobacteriota bacterium; assembly: GCA_049591295.1. Lineage (GTDB taxonomy): Bacteria > Acidobacteriota > UBA4820 > UBA4820 > DSQY01 > DTPS01. The sequence continues at coordinate 32,319 of JBAWEQ010000222.1, read as the reverse complement.
CGGGGATCCACTCCGACATGGCGCTCTACGGCCGGCTCAATCCCATCGACCTGGCCCTGCTCCCCATCGGCGACAATTTCACCATGGGGTTGGACGACGCCGTGGAAGCCGCCGCCCTCTGCCAGGCCAAGGAGGTCATGCCCATCCACTACGACACCTTCCCCGTGATCCCGGCGGACCCTCACGAATTCGTCAAGCGCTGCCAGGCCCGGGGCATCAAGGGCAGGGTCGTGGAGTTCGGGCAGACCGTCACGGTGTAGAAGGCCGGGACGACTGACAGGAGGTGGTGGATGAGCGCCGAGCAGGAGGGGAGGCAGGAGACGCCGTGCGTCAATCCCGCCACGGGGGAGGTGATGGGTGCCTCCCGGCTTCAAACCCGTGAAGAGTTGCGCCGGTTCATCGCGGAAGCGAGGGCCGTTCAGCCCGCCTGGGCGGCCCTCTCGCCCCGGACCCGGGCCAAGGCCCTGTTGCCGGTCAGGGAGTTCATCGTCGGCCGGGCGGACGAGCTCGCCGCCACGATCTCCCGTGACAACGGCAAGACGAGGGTGGACGCCCTGTCCACGGAGGTCCTGCCCGCGGCCATCGCTCTCACCTACTACGCAAAAAAGGCCACGGGCTTTCTCGCCGCCCGCAGCCTGCGTCCCGCCACGTGGCTCCTGGCCAACAAGCGGAGCCACGTGGTCCGGGTTCCCTACGGCGTCATCGGGATCATCTCGCCCTGGAACTACCCGTTCGCCATCCCCTTCTCCGAAGTCGTCATGGCCCTGCTCGCGGGGAACGCCGTGGTGCTCAAGACCGCCACCGAGACCCAGATGGTGGGCCGGGCGCTGGAGGAGTGCCTGTCCGCCGCGCGACTGCCCAAGGGGCTGTTCGCCTACGTGAACATGCCGGGACGCCTGGCGGGCGAAGCCTTCCTGGAGGAGGGCGTGAACAAGCTCTTCTTCACGGGCTCCACCGCCGTGGGCAAGAGCCTCATGGCCAAGGCCTCGGAGACGCTCACCCCGCTCTCCCTGGAGCTGGGCGGCAACGACGCCATGCTCGTGTGCGAGGACGCGGACGCGGAGAGGGCGGCCGCGGGGGCCCTCTGGGCCGGCATGCAGAACGCCGGCCAGTCCTGCGGCGGCGTGGAGCGCATCTACGTCCACGAGAGGATCTACGACGCCTTCGTGGGCTCCCTGAAGCGGCGCGTGGAGGGGCTCCGGGTGGGCCCGGACGCGGATTTCTCGGTGGACATGGGCGCCATGACCACGCGGCGGCAGGTGGAGACGGTGCGCCGGCACGTGGAGGACGCCCTCGCCAAGGGGGCTCGCCTGTATGCGAGTTCGGCCTCACCCGAAGGAGGGCCGGGCCTCTTCCTGCCGGCCATGGTCCTCACCGAGGTGACCCACGACATGCTCATCATGCGGGAGGAGACCTTCGGGCCCGTGGTGGGCGTGATGAAGGTGGCGACCATGGATGAGGCGGTCTCCCTGGCCAACGACTCCAACCTCGGCCTCACGGCTTCGGTCTGGTCGCGCAGCCGCCGCCGAGCCGAGGGGCTGGCCCGGCGCATCGAGGCGGGGGCGGTGACGGTCAACGACCACCTCATGAGCCACGGACTGCCGGAGACGCCCTGGGGCGGCTTCAAGGAGTCCAGTCTGGGCAGGACCCACGGCCGCATCGGGTTCGACGAGATGACCCAGCCCCAGGTGATCGTCCACGATGTCCTTCCCGGTCTGCGCCGGGACCTCTGGTGGCATCCGCACTCTGAGGAGGTTTACGCGGCCCTGCGCGGCCTGCTGGAGCTCCTGTACGGGAGCGGCTGGGTGCGGCGGCTGCGGGGTTTGCCGGCCGTTCTGAGGGCCTTCCCAAGGGTGTTCCGGCCCTAGCAGGCTCTACCTCTCCGTCCGCGGCGGTGCGGCCTTCCGGCTCCTGGAGGAGGCTGACGCCGAAGCTCATCCGGCGCGGCCGCCGTCACGCGGAGGGGTGTGGTATGGTAGGAAACCGGGTGCCCACAGCCAGAAGAGGCCCCGAATTCGCTGAGTGGGGGCCATGAGCCAGACGGACGGGCGCTTTCGCTATTTTCTCTGCAAGGTACGCATCTCCCCGACGAAGTGGATATCACCGCTGCAGTGGTTGCTGCTCGTGGCATGGCTGCTCTTCGCCCACTGGCTCCTGTTCGGGTGGGGCCGGCTCGCCGAGGTGGAGTACTTCAGCCATTTTCACGGCGTCTTTGCGGAGGAGGCGGCCTTCAAGGCGGGAATCCTGCCCAACTTCGGGCTCGTCACGCTGGCGATGCTCGCTCTCGAGGCCTGGCTTCAGGCCCTCTGGAAACGGAGCACCTGCGAGGTGCAGGCGGTGGAGGGCGGATGGCGATGGCTCGGCAGACGCGGGCCGGAGGTGGTCCGCCGGATGATCGGATCCCCGGGCGGAGCGTGGTGCCTCGGGGCAGACCGCTGGTTCTTCGTACCGAAGGGCTACGTGGATTCTGCGGGCAAGGACTGGCTGCGGCTCGCGGCGAACGGGCCCTCTTCCCTGTGGCACTGGCGGCGGCTGGCCAGCCCCCTCCTGGGGCTCCTGGTGATCCTGTTGGCTGGGGCTGCTTTGCTGGAGCGGCCCGTCGTAGAGCACAGGACGGTCCTGAGGCGGATCTACCGCGCCGTGGAGTCGCGGAATGCCGTCAGGATAGCGGCTCTGCTGCGGCACCATCCCGAATTCAGGCCCTGGGTCTTGTACCTTTCGGTCATGCCCGCCTGCGATCAGGCCGCCTGCCTACAATCGCAGATCGCCGACCGGCTGGAAATGCTGAGCATCGGTCCCGGCTACGCGGGCGATGGAGCCACCCTTGTGCGGCTCCTCATCGTGAACGGCCGCTCCCCCCTGGCGCTTCGCCTGATAGGCGGGAAGGGCCCACTGGCCTTGGACATCGCCGTCCGGCTCGGGCATGTTCGGGAGGCTGAAGCGCTCCTCGCGGATGGCCGGGGTGGCAAAAAAGGAGACATGAAGACCACGAGGGCCCTGCTCCGGTTACAGCAGGGGCAGTACGGGAGGGCGCTCGGTGACCTCCAGAGACCGGAAGATGGTACTCCTCCCCAAAGGACGCTGGCCATCCGAGCGGTTGCGGAGTATCTGGCGGGTCGGTGCGACCAGGCGAGACGCGACGCTTTTCTGCTCATGGTACCCGAATCCCTCCCACAGGCCGCCCATTCCTACGACAACCCGCCCACGGGCCTGGCCACCCTCATCGATGCCTCACAGGACATACGCGCGAATGCGTCCAGGGCGTTGGGGCAGCTTCTGCTGGGGGACGGGGGTGCCGCCAGATCGGAATGGGCGGCGGCAGAGGAGAGAGCCCGGAATGCGGGTCTGATGGGGACCCTCGACAATGACCGGATTCTGCTGGGCCTGCTGGATCCTTCGGGCCCCTGGCGCCTGCCGCGGAGCAGTGCTGAAGGCGGCCAGGTTGCAGGGAGCCGGAAAGTCCTGTAGGTTCAGAGATGGCTCTGCCCCGTGGGTGCGATAACCCGCCCCCAATCGGGAGGCCGGTTTGCGCGGACAGGTGGACGGCCTCCCAGACGACCGGGGGCGGGCCAACCAAGAAGGAGCAAGACGATGCGTCGCAACTGGGCCCTACTCATCCTGGCCCTGGCGTGGGTGTTGCCCGCGTGGGCGGGATCCTCCATGACCAAGGGAAAATTCGATCTCTACTTGAACGGAGTTGACAAGGGCTACGAGAAGTTCAAGACGAAGCTCGACTCCAAGAAAGACGAATGGACCGTCAGCTCGGAAGTGCGCTTTAAACTCCCGGTGGCCAAGGCCAAACGCGGATACGTGGATCTCTACCTCTACCCCGTTCTGGATCTGAATGCCCAGACGAAACAGGTCAAGGGCTATTCCTACCGATTGACCTATAACGACTTCAGCAACATGGACATGATGGAGGCGCAGGACTCTGCCACCGAGGTCATCGACCAGGACTTCAGGTACTACGACCTCTTCAACCGGAGCGCCCAACAGCAACAGGACGAGATGCAGGACCGCATCGATCTGGGGGTGAACGCGGGCAAGTGCGAGCCCATCGGGGATACCCTGCACTTCCAGCAGTACCGCTTCTCCAACAACCGCGTCAAGGACGAACCTCTGCCGAAGCACCTGGTGGTCCTGGACGCCTATGCCTTCTGCCTGTACATCCCGCTCGCCGAGAAGGCCATGGCCATGAAGGGAGACAGCCTTCCCGTGACGGTGGCCATGCCGCAGGGCATGGCGCTCAAGCCCGGCACCGTGGACTACATGGGCATCGAACGAACGCCCTTCAAGGGCACCATGATGATCCTCAGGCATTACGACGTGAACATCGGAGGCAGCACCCTCTCTTCCTTCTGGGTGGACAAGGCAGGCCAGTTGATCCAGGTGGTGATCCCAGACCAGGGCCTTCTGGCGGTCATCGCGAACTACAAGCCCCAGGCCTACGACCGAGAAGAGCCGAGGATCGTGAAGGAGACCATCAAGATGCAGGGGGGCTTCAACGAAAGCCGCGTCCACGTTCCATCAGGCGGAATCACGCTGGGCGGGACGCTGACCGTGCCTCCGGGAGCGGGCCCCTTTCCCACCATCCTCATGGTGCAGGACCTGGAACCCACCGACCGGGATGGCAACGACCCCTCGAACCCGTACAGCCGCGCCGGAACGTGGAAACAGCTTGCCTACTATCTCACCGAGCAGGGATTCGCGACGCTCAGGGTGGACTCCAGGGGCGTGGGCGAATCGGGGGGCGATACCCAGAAGACTTCGTGGGCCGATCGGGTGGGGGACGTGCAGGCCCTCGTTCGGTGGCTGGCCGACAGGCCGGCCACGAGCGGCCACAAGGTGGCAGTGGTCTCCCTGGGGCTGGGTGGCTGGGTTTCCGCCCAAGCCGTCACATCGGCTTCGCTGCCGGTGAATGGGTTGGTAGCCATCTCGTATCCTGCCAAGCCGCTCCTGCGGCTCTGGAAGGAGCAGATCGGGAACATCAACGACCCCCAGACCCGTCAGCAGGCCTACCTGGATCTGGACGCCGTGCAGGGCAAGCTCCAGGAGACCGGCGTGGAATGGGCCAACTTCCGGGGATCCAAGGTCTACCTCCCCACCATCAGGACTATGGATCAAATCGATCCCGACAACTTGGCGGCCTCTCTCAAGCTCCCCTGCCTCTTTGCCTACCCCGAACAGGATAAAGTCATCATGGCCTTCCACAAAGACGTCTTGTCGGATTACCTGCACGCGGGGCAGAAGGCGGAGCTACTCCCGGGGGTCGGCCACCAGCTCACCCCCCAGAACGAACAGGGATCGCCGACCGGCTTAGTGGATGGCAGCAAGCTGGGGCCTCTCACGAGCTGGTTGAAAGGGCTCTGGAGTCCGGAGGTGCACTAGTGTCCGTGCATGCGCGCGGCTTCTGGGCTTTGATTGCAACCGCGACCATCGCGGCGGCGGGCGTCAGCGCAGCCATCCCGTCCGTGCCACCGGGGGCGGCGAGAAGGCCCAATCTCCTGATCATCACCCTGGACACCACCCGCGCGGACCATCTGGGGTGCTACGGCGACGAGCAGGCGCGGACCCCCGTTTTGGACCATCTGGCCCGCTCGGGGGTTCTCTTTGAAGAGGCCCACAGCCACGTGCCCTTGACGCTGCCCTCCCATGCCGTCCTGATGACGGGCGACCTCCCCTCGACGCTGAACCTCCGCGTCAATGGACTCAACTTCAAGGCCGGCGCGGCCACCCTGGCCTCCATTTTGAAGGGCCGGGGCTATTGGACGGGCGCGGTGGTCTCATCGGTGATCCTGGATCGCGCCCGGGGCCTGAATCAGGGGTTCGTGCACTACGACGATCGAATGACCGTCAGCTCCCAGCCCGGGGCACCGCCCGAGGAGCGGCCCGGCGGGGAGGTGAGCGACGCGGCGCTGGCCGCCGTCAAGTCTGTGAAGGCCCCATTCTTCCTCTGGGTGCACTATTACGATGCCCACTTCCCTTACCGCCCGCCCGCGCCCTATGCCAAAGAGTTCCAGGGGCGCCCTTACGACGGCGAGATCGCCTACATGGACGCTTCCATCGGGCGGCTCCTGGACGGCCTGCGAAGCCAGGGGCGCCTCGATGATACGCTGGTCGTAGTAGCCGGCGACCACGGAGAGGGCCTCATGGAACACGGCGAACGCCAGCACGGCGTTTTCCTGTACGAGTACGCGCTCCGCGTTCCCCTCATCCTGGCCTGGGCGGGCCACCTTCCCGGGGGCCGAAGGGTTCCCGACCTGTGCGGCTTGGCCGACGTTGCGCCCACCGTTCTCTCCCTCATGGACATTCACCCCCCCGTGAAGACCGACGGCGAAAGTCTCGTACCCCTGCTGAACGGCGGATCACTGCCCTCCCGGAGCCTGTACATTGAGTCCTACCACGGCTTCTTCACCTATGGGTGGGCGCCTCTGAGGGGCATCATGACGGACCGGTGGAAATTCATAGAGGCCCCGAAGCCGGAGCTCTATGAGTGGCGGAAGTCAGAAACGCGGAACCTCTACCGGCCCGATGCGCCCGAAGTGGCCGAGGCAAGGAAGGCGCTGGCCCGTTACCCCGAAGCCGATCGGGGCGAGCGGGCGGCCATGGAGAGCCTGCTCAAGGACCCCTCCAACGCGGAAACCCTCCGTCAGCTCATGAGCCTGGGGTACCTTTCGGGCGGGGGCACCCGTCCGGACACTCCCGGCCTTCTGGACCCGAAAGACGCTATCGGGATCGAGGAGGAGCTCAGGGAAGCCAACGACATAATGGATTTGGGAAACACGCGCGAGGGGACCCAGAAGCTCCTCGGCGTACTGAAGAGGAACCCCCAAAACGTTCCGGCCCTCTCCATGCTGGGAATCGCCTACATGAAGGCGGGGCAGCTCGACAAGGCCCAGGTCTGCTTTCAGGAGGAAATCCGCCTGAAGCCCCAAATGGACACGGCCCACCTCAACCTGGGTACGGTGTACAAGCGCACCGGCAGGCCGGAGCTCGCGGAGCGGGAGTACAGAGCGGCCCTCGCGCTCTCTCCCCGCATGCCCGAGGCGGTGGCGAGCCTGGCTCAAATCCTGCTCGGCCAAAAGAGGACCGCCGAGGCCAGGGAGGTGCTAGAGCCCGCCCTCTCCGCCCACGTGGAGAGCGCCGACATCTACTTCGAGAAGGGAGTGCTCGAAGCCATGACCCAAAACTGGGAGGCGGCCCGATTCGCCTTTACTAAGGTGCTCACGCTGGATCCGCGACGGGATGAAGCCATGGCCAATCTCGGACGCATCGCCTTCCAGCAGGGAAGGGTGGACGAGGCCATCGCCCAGTACGAGAGGGCGCTCCGCCTTGCCCCCCAAAACGCTGAATACCTGGCCACGGTGGGCTCTCTCTATCTCAACGGGAAAAATGATCAGGGTCATGCGCTCAGGTACTTCCAGCGCGCCCTGGCCGCCGACCCATACGGCCCCAGGGCCAAGGATCTCCGGGAGATGGTCCGGGCGCTCCAGGCGGCCGGAGGCGAATAGGGAGAGCACGGCGAGGCGCTTTTAGGGCCATTCTTGGAAGGGGGAATCGATGAAGCGAGTGGTGGCTCGGGCGGCCGCCCGGGTGGATCTGGCGGGGGGGAGCCTCGATCTCTGGCCCATCGGCGTCATGTTGCCCGGCGCCAGGACGCTGAACGTGGCGGTGGGACTGTACGCGACGGCCCACTGCGAGCCCAACGGCCAACCCGGAGTCCACCTGATTTCTCAGGATCTCCAGGCGGACTATGTTTGGCGGCCCGGGGAAGCGCCCGGCCCCCTGGCGCTCGCCGAGCGCCTGTGCGAGGCCTACGGCGTGGTCCGCGGGTGGACCGTGGTGACTTCCAGCGAGATCCCCCACGGGAGCGGCCTGGGGGGCTCCTCCGCGCTCTGTGTGGCCTTGGCGCTGGCACTCGGAAGGTCCGTGCACAGGCACCCGGGAGCGGGGAGAATCGTAGCGGAGTGCCGCGACCTGGAGGCGGCCCATCTTCGGATACCCACGGGGGTTCAGGACTTTTGGCCGGCCCTTATGGGCGGCGTGATCCGCCTGCGCTATCCGGCCGGAGGAACCCTGGTGGAGCGCCTCCCGATCTCACTCAAGGCCTTCGGAACCCGTATGGTGGTTGCCTTCAGTGGGCAGAGCCGCCTCTCCGCCCGGACCAACTGGGACCTCATGAAGCGGTTTCTCGACGGAGAGGAGAAGGTACGTCGCTGCCTGTTGGGAATAGCCCAGACGGCGGGACTCATGGAGGAGCAGCTGCTGCTCGGCAATTGGGATGCCGTGGGGCCCCTGATGGCGGAGGAGTGGGGGTTTCGCAAGGGCCTGGCGGAGGGCATCTCCACTCCCGTCATGGACGCCGCGCTGGATGTGGCCGCATCCGCCGGCAGCTTGGGCGGGAAGGGCTGCGGCGCGGGTGGCGGGGGCTGCCTTGCATTTTGGACCCGGGAGGGCGCACATTTGGCCGTGGAGGAGGCCCTCCGGGACGGGGGGTTACGGGTCTTGTCGGCCCGGCCCGTGGACCGTGGCAGCTCCGTGGAGGTTGAACCATGAAACGCTTGCTGGCTGGGCTGGTGCTGGCTCTGGCGTTCGGTTCGGCGGCGGTGTGGGCCCAGGAGGTGGTGGTCTTTCAGGACCACCGTTCCCTCGTGGTGCAAAGCCACTACGTCCAGGGGGAATGGACCTACTTCCGAGTCGGGAGCGGGGAGATGGCCGTCCTCACTAAGGAGATCCTCCAGATCAGGAATGAGCCGGCGCAACCCGCCTCGACGATACAGGCACCCTATTCGCCGCCCGTCAACCATTTCACCCCTCCCGCCGCGCAGCCGCCAGTGGCCAGGCCCATGCCTCCTCGCATGAATTTCCCCGGTGCGGCCCCGGCACCAGACTTCAACAAGGCTCCCGAAGAGACGGAACCGGACGAGGAGGAGCCGGAGTCGGCCTCCCCGGACGAGGAGGATGAGGAGGAGCCTCCGGTGGTTCAGCCTCCTACCCCTGGAGTCCCGCACCCGGTCCCTGAACGGCCCGGCATTCCCATGATTGTTCCCCAGCCCGGACAATCGGTCCCTCAAGACGGTGCCTCCAACCTCCGCTGACCCGGGGGTAGTGCTCACGGTGGACGTGGAGGAGTGGTTCCACGCCCCCGAACACCCCCTGGGCAGGGATAGCGCCCAGTGGGACCGGCTTCCCGCCTCGTTGCCGTCGGCCATCGGCAGGACCCTGGACCTTCTTGAATCCATGCAGGTTCGGGCCACCTTCTTCACCTTGGGCTGGGTCGCGCAGAAGCATCCCGCTCTGGTCAGCCGGATCGCCCAGGCCGGCCACGAGATCGGGTGCCACGGCTGGGATCACACTCCCCTGGACCGGCTGGATCCGGATGCCTTCCGGCGTGATCTGGACCATAGCCAGGCGATCCTTCAAGACCTGCTGGGTTCCGAGGTGACCGCCTACAGGGCGCCGCGTTGGTCCATGGGCCGAAGGCGCTGGCCCTACTCCATCCTTGCGGAAATGGGATTCAAGATCTCCTCGAGCCGCCTCTGCATAGCCGGTCTGGGTTTGGGGCAGAACCATCCGAAACGCATCGAAGGGGTGCTTGAAATTCCGGCCTTCTCGGCGCGCTTTCTTGGGATTCCCCTCCCCGCCGGCGGGACCCTTGCCCTCCGGATCCTCCCTCTGGGCTGGCTGCTCCGCGTTCGGCATCGTCACACTGTCAGGGGGCGGCCAGCGGTCTACTGGTTTCACCCGTGGGAGGTGGATCCGCGGGCGCCCCGGCTTCAAGCGGGCGCCCTCTTTACGGCCGTGAGGTACGGGTCTTTGAAGGCCCTGCCCGCACGCCTGGCTGCGCTAGTACCGGCGGGTGATTGCACCCTGTCCAGGGCTGCGGACGGGTGGGCGGCGGCCCAGAAGCCTCCTCCGCCACGGCATGGCGCAGTAAAAATAGACAAATAAGCGTCATATGCACCACTCATGGGTGGGATTGCCCAGCGCCTCCCGTCATCCCTCACCCGCGCAACCCCTGGGGCGAGTTGGATCCTACACTAGCCTCCTGGCACGAATCGGCTCTTTCCCGCGGGCCGGTGAAGTGAGAGAGGGAGGCACCCAGGATGAGGCAGCATCGGCATGGATCGGAATCGGGGCTTTCCCGGTTCCGCCGCCAGTTCGTCCCCAAATCCCGTAGTACGCGGCGATTGCGTTTGGCTCCTCTGGCTGTGGCGGGGCTGCTCTGGATGACGTCGGGCACGGTGGCTCCCGCCCGCGCGGCGGTTCCCGATGCGGACTGTCTGGCCTGCCATTCGGAGGTTTCCATGGGGGCCCAGAGCCCCGGCGATCCCCGGCTTCTGCATCTGGGACCGGTGGGCCGCGAGAAGCTCACCCTGGAAGTGACCGACAAGAGTCTCGCGGGCTCGGTGCACGCGGGCTTGGCCTGCACGGACTGCCATCAGGGCATCACCGAGGTCCCACACGCGGAGAAACTGCCGCTGGTGGACTGCGGCGGGTGCCACGGCGATCAGGCCGAAGCGGTGAGCGAAGGGATCCATGCCGCGAAGAAGGGCGGAACCCACTACACGCCCCAGTGCTGGAACTGCCACGGGGCGCACCAGATCAGGCCGAAGACCGATCCGGAGTCCTCCATCTACCCGGTCAACGTTCCGGGCACCTGCGGCGCCTGCCACGGTGACGCCAAACTCATGGCGGCCGCGGGTGTGGTGATCGCCGATCCGCTGAAGAACTACATGAAGAGCGATCACTGGCGGATGCTGAGCTCGGGCAAGATGCTCGTGGCGGCCACCTGCGCCGACTGCCACGGCGCGCACAAGATCCTGCCATCCACGAACCCCAAGTCGCCGATATACAAGTTGAACGTACCCAAGACCTGCGGGAAGTGCCACTCGGGCATAGAAGCCAAGTACGCGCGGAGCGTTCACGGCAAGGCCCTCGAGGAGGGCAACCTCGAGGCGCCCTCGTGCAACAACTGCCACGGAGAACACGACATCGAGGGCCCCAAGAGGCCGACGAGCTCCGTCTATCCGCCCACGGTCGCCGAGACCACCTGCCCCCAGTGCCACGCGTCGGTGCGGTTGTCCGAGCGCTTCAGCCTGCCCACCGGGATGGTCCAGTCCTACAAGGCCTCCTTCCACGGCCTGGCGTCGAGCTACGGGCAGACCGACGTGGCGAACTGCGCCTCGTGCCACGGCGCGCACGACATCCTTCCGGCGAGCGACCCGTCCTCCTCCATCAACCCCGCCAATCTTCAGAAGACGTGCGGGAAATGTCACCCGGACGCCACGAAGGCCTTCGCCAACATCAACATCCACAGCAAGGTTTCGGAGGCCTCCTCTCCCGTCCTCTTCTGGATCCGGTCGCTGTACCTCTGGCTCATCGCGCTGGTGGTGGGAGGCCTTGCGCTGCACCAACTGATGGACTACATCAGGCGCTACCGGGTGACGATCAAAATGCTCAATCCAGCGGCCGTCTACAGGCGGATGACGGGGGCCGAGAGGCTGCAGCACTTCCTGCTCCTCAGCTCCTTCTTCACCTTGGTGGCCACGGGCTTCGCCCTCAAGTATCCGGATTCCCTGTGGTCCATCCCCTTCAAGTGGCTGTCGGCGGGGTTCGACATCCGGGGCTGGCTCCACCGTGCCGCGGCCGTGGTCATGATCGGCGATGCCGTCTACCACCTCGTCTATCTGGTCAGCACAAAACGCGGACGAGCGTTCGTCCGGGACATCATGCCGGCGACTTCGGACGTGAGGGAATTCTTCCAGCAGATCGGCTACTACCTGGGAATGAGGCGGCACGAGGCCGACTTCGGGCGCTTCTCATACGCGGAAAAGGTGGAGTACCTGGCGCTGGTCTGGGGTACCGCCGTCATGGTCGCCACGGGGTTCGTCCTGTGGTTCAAGGAATTCTTCACGGCCTACCTTCCCGAATGGGGCTACAAGGCCGCGGAGATGATCCACTTCTACGAGGCCGTCCTCGCCTTCACCACGATCATCATCTGGCACCTCTACATGGTGTTCGTGCATACCGACCACCCGCCTTTCAACCCGACGTGGATCACCGGGTTGATGACGAGAAAAACCTTGGAGCACCACCATCCGAGAGTACTGACACAGATCAAGGGGGAGAAGGGGCAGGAGGGGAATGAAGAGCCGGAGTCGAAGACCTGACATTGGGCTGATCCTGGCCGCGAGCCTTGCGGCGATGCTGGTCGTGGCAGGCGCATCCGCGGCCGGCCCCGGCGATTCGGACTGCTTGGCGTGCCACGCCGAGATGAAGCCCCGCGTGGCGCCGGACGCGCTGCGCGGTTCCGCTCACGAGGGCCTTTCCTGCACGAGCTGCCACGCCGATATCACGGCGGTTCCCCACGGGAAGCCGCTCGCCGTGGATTGCGGCCTCTGCCATGCGAAGGAAGCCGATGCGTGGCACGCGGGCCCCCACGCCAAGGCCGGTGGCCCCGGTTGTATCGATTGCCATGGAGCCCACGACATCCCGAAATCCTCGGACCGTCGCAGCATGAGATCGCACGAAAGACAGATCGAGGTGTGCGGCGGCTGCCACGCACGCCTGGCGGGCGGACGCCAGTGGGTCAAGATGTTCGATGAGAGCGTACACGGTCAGGGCGTCATCAAGCAGGGGCTGAACCTTGCGCCCGCCTGTGCCACGTGCCACGGGGCCCACGACGTGCGCTCCCTCAAGGCGGATGATGACGCGAAGGCCAAACGGGAGGTCGCGCGCCTCTGCGGAAGCTGCCACGAACCGATTTACGCTGCCTATGAGAAGAGCGCCCACTACAAGGCCCTCTCGCAGAACGTCGGCTGGGCCCCGGGCTGCACCGACTGCCACGGCGAGCATTCGATCCAGGCCCCGGAAAACCGGTCTTCCTCGGTGGCTCCGGAGTCGGTGCCGGCCACCTGCGGACGATGCCACGCGGACAAGAGGCTCATGGCCAATTTCGGGCTGCCCGCCGACCGGCTCTCGACGTACCTCAAGAGCTACCACGGCGTCGTTCTCGAGATGGGAGACCTGCGGGCGGCCAACTGCGCCTCGTGCCACGGCGCACACGACATCCTTCCCTCGAGCGACCCCGCGTCACGGACCAACCCCTCCAACCTGGAGAAGACGTGCGGGAAGTGCCACCCTGGGGCCGGCAAAGCCTTCTCGAACATCCGGTTCCACGAGAGCGTGAGCCCGACCGGCGCCAGGGGCGCATGGTTCGTGCGGGTCTTTTACACGGTCTTCATCAGCCTCCTCGTGGCGGGATTCCTGCTGCACATCATCGCGAGGCTCCTCGGCTGGCGGAGGGCCAGGCGGAAATCGGGAAACACGCTGGGCAAAGGGACGGAAGGAGGAGGGAGCCATGGCAAGTCATAGCACGGACGGCACGGTGGTGAGAATGTCGCTGCTGCAGCGGCTGGATCACGCGCTCCTGGCCCTCTGCCTCCTTCTCCTCATCGCGTCGGGCCTCGCCCTCGTCTACCACGAGCAGGCCTGGGCCAAGGTCCTCATCGGCCTCATGGGCGGGATGCGGGGCCGGGGCCTATTGCACCGGGCCGCGGCCATCGGGCTCGTGTTCGCAGGCCTCCTGCACTTCGGCGGCCTCCTGTTCTCGCGAAAGTACCAGAGCGACTTCCGGGCCGTGAGGTTCAGGCGCTCCGATTTCTCCGAGGGCTGGAAGGGATGGATCCACGGTCTGACGGGAAAGGGCGCGTCGCCCTACTACGGCCGGTTCACGCCCATGCAGAAGATCCAGTACTGGGGAATCTTCGTGGGGTGCCTGATCATGGCGGGATCCGGCTTCGTGCTGTGGTCGCCGCAGGCGTCCCTGGCCCTCTTCCCCAAGTCCGTCTACGACCTGATGCTGGTCGTACACTCCGAGCAGGCCCAGCTCATCTTCGTGGTGCTCATCCTCTGGCACCTCTACGACGTTCACCTGGCCGGCGGGAACTTCCCCATGAACCCCGCTTGGATCACCGGACGCATGGGCAGTGAGAAATTCAGGAAGAGGCACCCGGCGGAATGGGACGCGGTGCAGAAGGGGGAGCAGGAATGAGGACGGGGACGACGAGAGGCCTCATCCGTTGCCCCCGGGGGCGGGCCCTGACCCTATGCCTGGTGCTGCTGGCCGCCATCTTGGGAACAATGGCCACGAGGGCGCAGGACGATCTGCGCTGCCTTGGGTGCCACGGCAAGCCCGGATTCAGGAAGACCCTGCCCTCCGGTCAGGTCCTGGACCTGTTCGTGGATCCCACACCCCTGCGGCTGTCCGTGCACAAGGACCTGAGCTGCGTGCAGTGCCATGCGGACGTGAACGAGGTGCCGCACACCGCGAGGCCCCAAAGGGTGAACTGCAAGCGCTGCCATTACGAGGGCAACACGATGGGAGCGCCGCAGACCTCCAAATACGTGGAGTTCGAAAAGAGCGTGCACAACCTGGCCCTGCTCGCCGGGAACACCAAGGCACCGCTCTGTCAGGACTGCCACGGAGGGCACTTCATCCTGCCCGGCTCGGACCCCAGGTCCCGCGTCAGCCGCCGGCACGTCCCGCAAACCTGCGGGACCTGCCACATCCAAATCTACGGGCAGTACATGGAGTCGGTCCACGGAAAGGCCCTGACCATGGGCAACAAGGACGCGCCCGTATGCACCGACTGCCACGGGGAGCACAACATCCAGGGGCCGAAGGTGGCGTCCTCGTCCGTGAACCCGGCCAACGTGGCCAATACGTGCGCCAGGTGCCACTCCAAAATCGTCATCATGAAGAAGTACGGCATCAACGCCGAGCAGGTATCCACCTACAGGAATTCCTTCCACGGCATCGCCAACGAATTCGGCGTGCTGAAAGCCGCCAACTGCGCCTCCTGCCATACCGCCCACAACATCCTCCCTCCGGATGACCCGCGTTCCAGCGTCAATCCGAAGAACATCCCGAAGACCTGCGGCCGCTGTCATCCCGGGGCCAACGCGAACTTCGCCAAGGGCCGTATCCACGTCGACCCCGAGGACAGGTCCGCCGGCATCGTGTATTGGGTGGCCCTCGGATTCAAGATCCTGACCCTGAGCACCCTGGCCGGGCTCTTCATCCACATCGGTCTCGACCTGTTCCGCCAAGTCAGGGCCCGGAAGTCCAAGGAGGCGGTCCTTCCGGCGAGGCCCACCGAGGAGAATGAGCCATGAGCGACAAGGGCGCGAGGGGGTGGCGGCCGACGGACACCGAATCGGTCGTCCGAGGAGTGGCCAGGGGCCTGACCGAGGCTCTGAACAACGAGATACGGGAGGACCTTGCCGAGGACCAAGTGGAACGGCTCAGGGAAAGACTCGCCGGCTCCTTGGCCGCCGACGCCTCCGCCGGGGTGAGGAGGGCCCACCACGCCTTCCTGGACCAGGAGCGCCGCCATGCGAAATCGCTGGAACGCAGGAAGAAGAAGGAGCGGGCCGACGGCACCGTCGAGCGCCTGAGCCTCCACCTGCGCGTCCAGCATATGATCCTCTTCGCGAGCACCATCATCCTGATCCTCACGGGCCTGCCCATCAAGTTCCACGACGCCTCCGTCTCGGTCTTCCTCATCCACCTCATGGGGGGGCCGCAGGTGACGAGGATCATCCACAGGATCGGCGCCGTGGGCCTGACCTGCGTCGGGGCCTACCACCTCTTCTACTCCATGGCCTTCGAGGCGGGGCGGCGAGACTTCGGGCTCCTCATCCCGAAGCCCCAGGACATCAAGGACTTCTTCCATCAGATGGGCTACTTTCTGGGCATCAAGAGAGAGAAGCCCCTCTTCGGCCGGTTCTCCTACATCGAGAAATTTGATTACTGGGCCGTGTACTGGGGCATGGTGGTGATGATCACCTCGGGCTACATCCTCTGGTTCAAGGTGCTCGCCATCAACCAGTTCGGCAAGTCCATCTATGACATCGCCGTGGAGGCCCACTCGGACGAGGCCCTTCTGGCCACCTTGGCCATCATCATCTGGCACTTCTACAACGTGCACTTCAACCCGAAGCGCTTCCCGGGAAGCCTGACCTGGTGGAACGGGAGGATGCGGGTGGAAGATTTCAAGGAGGAGCATGCCCTCGAGTACGAGGAGATGCTCCGGTCCGGAGGCCTCGAGCACGGCGGGCACGAGGCTGGGGTGAGAGCGGGCGTTTCGGCGGAAGCCCAAAGGGAATCGCCATGAAACCGCCCCGCCCCTTCATCGCGGAAGAAATGCCGTGCAGGAGAAGATCATGAAGCGCAGAAAGAGCATCGCTCTCGTGGCCGCCGCAGCGGTTCTCGTCCTGTGCGGTGCAAGCTGGATCTTCGTGGACGTTACGGCGAGACATTCGTCTTTCTGCGACAACTGCCACTACATGAGGCCCTTCGTGGAGCAATGGAAGAACTCACCCCACAAGACGGTGGAATGCGTGCGGTGCCATCCCACCCAGAGAAGGGCCATGTTCGGCCAGTTCGTGAAGTACGTCACTCACACCTACTCCATACGCCCGAGGGCCTTCGTGCCCGATTCGGCGTGCCTGGCCTCCGGGTGCCATCCCGGCATGGAAAAGAGCCAGAAGGTCAGCTTCATGGGGGTCTCTTTTCCGCACAAGCCTCACCTCGGAGTGGACAGGCGGGGCATCCGGCTGCACTGTGCCTCCTGTCACGGTTCGAGCCAGGAGGCGGGCCACGTCTCCGTGGACCCGGCGGTCTGCTTCCTCTGCCACTTCAAGGGGCAGGGACCTGCGGGAACGCTCGCGGGCTGCGGGTCGTGCCACGGGGCCCCCTCCGGCCTGACCAAGCACGGCGGCTTCCTGTTCGACATGAAGGAGTACGTTGATTCGGGCGTCCAGTGCGGCCGCTGCCACCTGATCGTCCACGAGGGCGAGGGCCGCGTCAGCAAGAGAAAGTGCTTCAGCTGCCACGTCTCCCATGCGGACAGGATCTCCGACGTCAAGTTCGTCCACGCCAAGCACGTCGATCAGGAAGAGATCCGATGCCTGGAGTGCCACGAACCCATCCGCCACGGCAACATCAAGGTCCTGTCGGTCCTGGACGTGAGCTGCGAGTCCTGCCACTCCAACCTGCACTCGGGCGCGAAGGAGATGTATCTCGGCGTAGGGGCGAAGGGTGCCCAGGATCTGCCCAGCCGGATGTTCGCCGCCCAGATCAACTGCACCGGCTGCCACACCGAGGTGATCAGCCGCGGGGGGAGCACATTCCTGGGACAGGGGAGCAAGAAGGCCAATCCGAAGGCGTGCGCCGCCTGTCACGATGCGCGCTACATCCCCATGGTGGATCGCTGGAAGACCGAGGGCGAGGCCCTCTCCGCGGAGGCCGCCCGCATGGCGGGCCGGGGCATGGCCATGGCGTCGGCCGGCGGCGACGCGAAGGTCCGCCAGCTCGCCTCAGAGCTGGAGTTCAATGCGCGGTTTCTGATGCAGGGCCATCCGGTCCACAACATCGAGTACGCCATTCGCGTGGTGCAGGCGAGCGGTCGCATCCTGGGCCAACTGGAGGAGGCCGCGGGGAAGAAGAACGACGTGGTCATCGGGCCCGAGTTCGCGAGGGGCGACTTCACCTACTGCACCGAGACGTGCCACACCTTCATCCCCCGGCAGGAACCCTATACCTTCCAGGACGTGGACTTCCCCCATACCTACCACGTGAAGACCGTGGGGCTGTCTTGCGATACGTGCCACGAGGCCGGCAAGCACAAGACCTTGACGCTCGCGAGCCCCCAGGATTGTGCCCCGTGCCACCATACGGACGCCAAGGCGGACTGCACGCGCTGCCACCCGGGCCAAACGGAGCTGTATCGAGGCACCGTGCCCGCCTCCCTCGGCATGAAGGTGGATCCCGACGTCATGGCCGGCAGCGTCGCCTGCGCCGACTGCCACGACCCGACCAACCCGGATGCGCTCAAGGATGTGGGCAAGACCTGCGCGGGCTGCCATCAGGGGGACGGCCCCAAGAACCTGGCCTCGTGGCGGGAGGAGTTGAAGAAGGGGCGGGATAAGGTGGAGGCCCTCTCCCAGCAGGTCCGGCTCACAATCGAGATGCTCAACCGCCGCAACCAGGACACCTCCGCCTTCCATCGGCGCTTCGCCGCCATCGAGGCGAGGATGACCTTCATCGAGAGGGCGAGGGGGTTCCACAACGTCGCGGCCGCGCTGGATCAGTACCAGCGGGCCGAGAAGGATCTCTCCGTCCTCATCCGCGACATGGAGGGAAAGCCGGCCGGCCAGGGAGGATGACCCCTTCCGGGGCGCATAGGTTTCCGACGCTTCTGAGGCCTCGGGCCGTGGAGAGGCGGGGCAGCAGCCCGGCCAACACGGGCACGGGCTGGACTCCGCGTGCGATAAGAGGCCATAATGCAGCCCTGAGGAGACTCGGGGTATGGGCAAGAGCGCCTGGCGGAGATGGAAGCAGAACCTCGTACTGGCGCTGGGGCCGCTCCCGCTCGCGCTTGCCCTCAAGGCGCTTCACGCCACCCTGAGGATCAAGGTCGTCGGACGCGAAGAGCTGGAGAGCTACAAGAAGCGAGGCGGCCAGTACATCATGGCCTTCTGGCACGGCACCCTTCTGCTCATGGTCTTTGCCTACGTGGGGCGGAGGCTGACCTTCCTGGTCTCCTGGCACCGGGACGGCGAGCTGGTCACCCGCGTCATGAAGCGCTTCGGCATGAACCCGACCCGCGGATCCTCCACCCGGGGGGGAATGCGCGCCCTCCACTCCCTGTTGAAGAAGGTGAAAGAGGGCTACGACGTGGCCTTTACCCCCGACGGCCCGAGGGGGCCCGCCAGGGTGGCGCAGCTCGGGGTGATCCAGACCGCTAGGCTGTCGGGGTTGCCCATCGTCCCGATCGGCGTGGCGGCCCGTAAAAAAAAACGCTGCGCTCCTGGGATGAGTTCATGATCCCGCTTCCTTTCACGCGAGTGGCCATCGCCTATGGAGAAGCCATCTCGGTCCCACGAGAGATCAGCCCGGAAGAGGCCGAATCCCTCCGGCGCAGGGTGGAGGAAGGCCTGATCGCCGCAAACCGCGTGGCCGAAGAGAGTCTTGGAGGAGCCGCTTCATGGAAAGCATGACCGGCTATGGCAGGCACCAGGCCGAGGCTGACGGGTTGAGGCTCCTCGTCGAGATCCGGGGCGTCAACAACAAGGGGCTGGACGTCCACCTCAGCCTCCCGGCCCCCCTGCTGTGCCACGAGATGGCCGTCCGCCAGAGGATCCGGTCCGCCGTAGCCCGGGGACGGGTGGAGGGAAGGGTCTCCCTCGAGTTCCTGGGGGAGCAGGCCGTCGAGGTGCACTATTCCCACGGCGTGGCCCAGGCCCTCGGCCACCTGGCATCCCGGCTGCAAGGTGAGGGTGTCCTGGCCAGGGGCATGACGCTCGGAGATTTCCTGGCCCTCCCGGACGCCGTCTCGGTCCGCCTCCGCCCCGACGTGGAAGCGCGGGCGGGAGAGCTGCTTCTCGCTTGCGTGGAGAAGGCCCTCGAGTGCTTCCTCCAGACCCGCCGGGAGGAGGGCAGGCGCCTGGAGGAGCAGTTCCGGCAGGCGTCCGGCCACATGAAGGCCCACCTTGATGCCCTCGGGCCCATGCAGGCCCTTCAGGTGGAGACCGTCCGAGAGAGGCTGAACCAGAAACTCCAGCAGGTCGCCATCTCCGTGGACGCGACGAGGGTGGAGCAGGAGGTGGTTCTGGCGGCGGAAAAGGCGGACGTGGAGGAGGAGGTGGTCAGACTAAAGGCACACCACCGGGCCATGGAGGAGCTGCTGGAGAAGAATCCGGGAGACCTCGGGCGCCGGCTGGACCACCTCTTCCAGGAGATGTACAGGGAGATCTCCACGCTCCTGGCCAAGGCCACCTTTTTCGACCTGACCCAGGTTGCCCTGCGGATGCGCCTGCTGGTCGAACAGCTCCGCGAACAGGCCCAGAATGTCGCGTGATCAGTCTTCCGGCATCCTGCTCGTCCTCTCGGCCCCCACCGGCGGCGGCAAGACGACCATCGCCCGAAGGCTGGCGGCGCGGGATCCCCTGTTGCGCTTTTCGGTCTCCCACACCACCCGGAGCGCGCGGCCCGGAGAGAAGGACGGCGTGGATTATCATTTTGTGGACGGCGACACCTTTCGGGCCATGGCCGCGCGAGGCGAGTTCCTGGAATGGGCCAAAGTGCACGACCACGAATACGGCACCCACCGTTCGGAGTGGGAGAGAGCTGCGGCCGAGGGCCGGGACCTCATCCTGGACATCGACGTGCAGGGGGGCCTCCAGGTGAAAAAGGCCGAACCGGCCTCTCTCCTGGTGTTCATCCTGCCCCCCTCCCTCCAGGTGCTGCTGGACCGCCTGGGGAGGAGAGCGGGGGAGCAGGGGTTCGATTTGAGGCGCCGGCTGGAGACCGCCCTGGTCGAGCTTGAACTGGCTGGTTCTTATGACTATAATGTTATTAATGAGGATCTGGATGGGGCGGTGGATGCCGTAGCGGCCATCTTGGCTTCCGCCCGTCTGCGCCCTCGCGCCTGCGCGGCAAAGGTGGACGAACTCCGAAGAGAGATCACACATTGGTTGAGGAGCACGAATGTTCATAGTGGATGAAAAGATCGGCAGCAAGTACAGGTTTGTGCTAATATGTGCCCAGCGCACCAAGCAGTTGCTCGAAGGGGCCCAGACTAGGGTCGAAAGCCCTTTTCACAAGCCGGCCTTCGTGGCCATGCAGGAGGTTCTCGCCGGGAAAATCGATTGGAAGGTGAATGAGACCACGCCGCCGGCGCTTCCCGATAGCGGCGAGGTGCTGCAAGTCGAAGTGGGACCCTGAACCGTCCGAACAAACCAAATCTCGCCTTGTTTGAGAAAGGGGGAAAAGGAATGAAGACAGCGGTCAAGCTGGCAACGGTCGGAGTAATGGTGGTCCTTACGGCGGCGTGCTGCCGAAAGGCGCCCAAGGAGGTGGGGGACGCCACGGCGGCCCTCAACGAAGCACAGAAGACCTGCACTCCTACCTACGCCGCCACTACCTTCCAAGATGCACAATCCATGCTGAACAAGGCCAATGACCTGGTGGCCAACAAGAAGTGCCGGGACGCTAAGAAGGAGGCCCTGGCCGCTACCGAAAAGGTCAAGGAGGCCACTACGGAGGCCACTGCCGAGCAGGCCAGGGCCCAAAAGGACGCCGAGGCGGCCATCGCCGCCGCCAAGGACGCCATGAGTGCGGCCGAGCAGGCCATCGGTGCTCAGAACCAGCAGGCTTCGGCCACGAACCAGCACCTGCAGGAGCTGAAGACCAAGGCCAGCCAGGCCTGCGCCCAGAACGAGGTGAACGAGATCACCTACAGCGTGGAGACCGCCCAGGTGTCTCCCGCGACCTACGATCAGTCCAAGGCCGCCTTCTCCGAGGCCGAGCGCTACATGGGCAACCCCTGCGACTACTACAAGGCCCGCGACGCCGCCAAGAACGCCATGGACCTGGCCAACAAGGCCAAGAGCGAGGCGGATTCCGAGACCGCCAGCATCAAGGCGGAGGACGAGCGGAAGACCACCATGGTCCAGGACCTGATCGTCAAGTGCAAGCCGCTCCACTACATGGTGCAGAAGGGCGACTGCCTCTGGAAGATCTCCGCGAAGAACGACATCTACGCCAACCCCTTCCTCTGGCCCCTCATCTGGGATGCGAACCGGGACAAGATCAAGAACCACCCGGACCTCATCTACCCGAAGTGGGACCTGAAGATCAACCGTGATTACACCGACGCCGACGCCAAGAAGGCGGAGAAGACGGCCCGCAACCACCACTGGGAGCCGCCGGCCCCGCCGGCCCCGAAGGCCCCGGAAACCATGAAGACCCAGCCCGAGGAGGCTCCCGCTCCGGCCCCTGAGCCCGCACCGGCTCCGGCCCCCGCGCCAGCCCCCGAGACCAAGTAACTCCACCCAGGGAGGCGGAGGGCCTACCCCTCCGCCTCCCCTTTCCCCGCGCCGGCGATCCGGCGGAGCCGCCTCGGACCATGCCCGCCTCTCGTAGATGCAGATGCCTGAAGATCCAGTCCTGACCGCCGCGACGCACTCCTTCACCTACCCCGACGAATTTCTCCAGCAGATGCTGGGCGTGGAGCTGCGCAACGCCGAGTTCCTCGAACAGAGCTTGGGCGTGCGCCTCTCCGCTCGGGGGGAATCGCTCTTCCTCGACGGCGACGAGGAGGCCGTGACTGCCTGCCGGGACATCGTCGACCAGATCCTCAAGCTCTACCAGGCGGGCATCCGCATCGGCGCCGGGGACCTCAGGACCGCCTGCACGCTGAGGGCGGAGGGCTACCGGGGCGAACTCCTGGAGTTCTACCGCGAGGCGCGCATCCAGTGCGCGCACGGCCGCGTCGTCTTTCCCAAGGGCCTCAACCAGGGCCGCTACCTCCGTGCCATCCGGGAGAACGACGTGGTCTTCGGCATCGGCCCGGCGGGCACCGGCAAGACCTACCTCGCCGTCGCCATGGCCGTGGCGGCGCTCAAGGAGAAGCGGGTCAAGCGCATCATCCTGACCAGGCCGGCGGTGGAGGTGGGTGAGAAGCTTGGATTTCTTCCCGGGGACATCGCGGAGAAGGTGAACCCCTACCTCAGGCCCCTGTACGACGCCCTCTTCGACCTCATGGAGGCGGACCGGGTCTACAAGTCCCTCGAAACAGGGATCCTGGAGATCGCGCCCATCGCCTTCATGCGGGGCCGGACCCTGAACGACTCCTTCATCATCCTGGACGAGGCCCAGAACACGACCATAGACCAGATGAAGATGTTCCTCACGCGCCTCGGATTCAACTCCAAGACCGTCATCACGGGCGACGTGACCCAGATCGACATCGACCCGGCGCGGAAATCGGGCCTCGTAGATGCGGCGGAGGTCCTGCGCTCGGTCCAGGGGCTGGCGTTCGTCACCTTCACGGAGCGGGACGTGGTCCGCCATCCGCTCGTGCAGGAGATCATCCGCGCCTACGACCGGGCCTCCGGCCGGTGATGCGGGCGCGAATGCGAGAGGGGAACGGCCGCCTCGGCCTCCACTGTGCCGCGTCCGGCGGGCCCTTTGCCCCCCCTCCCGCCGCCTGTGCTAGAATCACCCCATGAGGGACAGCGACCCATCATGACGCCCGACGATCCCACTGATCCCGAGGTGTCCGCGGAGCGCGCGCGGTATCGGGGAAAGGTGAAGGTCGGGGTAGCGCAGCGCTTGGCCCACTTCCTCCGCGAAAACGAGTGGTTCTGGGCCGCGGCCTTCCTGCTCGTGGCCTTCGCCCTCTTCACGCGCCAGTTCCGCGTCCAGCCTCCCCCCAGCCTGCCGATCGGCTCGGTGGCCTCCCGGGACATCCGCGCTCCCTTCGACCTGCAGATCGTGGACAAGGTGGCCACCGACCAGAAGCGCCAGGAGGCCAGCGCCAAGGTCCTGCCCGTCTACGACTGGGATTCGGGCATGGCGGCGGACGTGGTGGCCCGCGTGACCACGGCCTTCCAGGCGGCCCGATCCAACCTGGCGGACCTGAACCGGTACCTCCACACCGGCACCGTGACCCGGGACCAACGAAACCAGGCGGAGGAACAGTTCCTGGACCGCCTCTCCGAGGACCTGGGCGGAAGCCTGTCCCGCTTCGCCCTCCGGCAGTTCGAGAGGGAGGGGTTCAGCGCGAGCCTGGAAAAGACCGTGCAGGACATGGTCACCCAGGTGGAGGGGCAGAAGATCGTGCCCGACGGGGAACAGTTTCAGGGCAGCGACTCCATCCGCATCCGAGACATCCGCCGGAAGGGCGTGGAGTGGACCCAGAAGAACCCGGCGGCGGGCGACATCATCACCCTCAGCGAGGCCCGCCGGGTCCCGGGCACCATCCTGGAGAGCCTGACGATCCTGCCCTCCCAACTGCGCGGGGCCCTGGAGGACTATGTCCGGGGTATCCTTGCCCCCAACCTCACCTACAACAGCCAGGAGACCACGGCGCGCAAGGAGCAGGCCGCCGACCAGGTGGAACCCCTGGTGGTGTTCCTCCGGAAGGGCCAGGTGCTGGTCAAGGCCGGGGAGAAGATCGACGAGAGCGCGCTCCAGAAGATCCAGGCCTTCCAGGAGGCCAGCCGAAACGTCCTCAACTTCTCCCTCCTGGGCGCCCTCCTGCTGTTCCTCCTCCTGCTGATGGGCTTCAATTTCATGTACCTGAAGTCCTACCGGAAGAAGCACTGCCCCAACCTGAACCTCTTCGTGCTCACGCTCCAGGTGACCATCCTGTTCATCCTCATCGGGTTCGGCATCCAGGTGCTGGCGCGCCTGGCCGCCGAGGGCAGCAAGTCGGCCCTCCTGGGCTCGCCCGAGCTCCTCATGTTCGCCATTCCGGCGGCGGCCGGCGCCATGCTCATGACCTTCCTGGTGGACCGGCACATCGCGATCATCTATACGCTGATGTACGGCCTGCTCTTCGGCATCTACACCGGTCTCAACTTCGGCATGCTGATCTACTGCATGCTCTCCTCCTTCACGGCCATCTACGCCGCCAGCCGCATGGCGCAGCGGACGGCTCAGTGGAAGGCCTGCCTCCTCCTGGCGGCGGTCAACGTGCCGCTGGCGCTGGCCGTTCTGGCCACGGCGCCGGAGATGGAGCACAGCACCGTGAAGGTGGTGGCGCCCCTGACGCTGGCCTTCCTATCGGCCTTCCCGCTCACCATGATGCTGGTCTCCACGCTCCTGCCGATCTTCGAGAGCCTCTTCGGCATCCTGACCGAGGTGCGCCTGCTTGAGCTCTCCAACATGAACCACCCCCTGCTCCGGCGGCTGGCGCTGGACGCCCCGGGCACCTACAACCACTCCCTCATGATGGCCTCCCTCTCGGAGGCCGCCGCCAACGCCATCGGCGCCAACGCGCTCTACTGCCGCGTGGCCTGCTACTACCACGACATCGGCAAGATGCTGAACCCCATCTACTTCGTGGAGAACCAGGTGCCGGGCCAGAACCCCCACGACAAGCTGGCCCCGAGGATATCCGCCCTCATCGTCGGCGCCCACGTCAAGGAGGGGATCGCCATGGGGCGCCAGTACAAGCTCCCCCAGGCGGTCATCGAAATCATCCCCCAGCACCACGGCACGCGGCGGATCAGCTATTTCCTGGACAAGGCGCTGACCATGCTGGACCCGGAGAAGGAGAGCATCAACGAGGCCGACTTCTCCTACCCGGGGCCCAAGCCCCAGAGCCGGGAGGCCGCCATCGTGATGATCGCGGACGGCGTGGAGGCCGGCTCCAGGGTGCTCAAGGAGCCCTCTCACCATCGGCTCCGGTCCCTCATCACCGAGATCGCCAACCGGGTCGTGGGGGAGGACCAGCTCTCCGAGTGCCCGCTGACCTTCCACGACCTGACCAAGGTCCAGGAGGCCTTCTTCCAGATGCTGCTGGGGGTCTTCAGCCGGAGGATCTCCTACCCCGGCTACTCATTCGACAAGGAGCAGAAGAATGACGCGACGCGAGGTCCGGCTCCACAGCCGCCTGCGGACCCCTCCCGTTCCTAGGGAGGCCCTGGTGGCCTTCGCCCTGGACGTGCTGGCGCGCCTGGAACTCGAGGGCGAGGTGGGGATCAAGATTTGCGGGGTGCGCCTCATGGCCCGGGCCAACCGCGAGTTCCGCCACAAGGCCGGCCCCACCGACGTCCTCTCCTTTCCAGACGGCGGCGTCTCCCCGGACGGGCTGACCTACCTCGGAGACATCCTCATCGCCGCCCCCGTGGCCCAGCGGGCGGCGCTCGAGGCGGGGCTCGATCTGGAGACGGAGCTGAAGCGCCTCATCCTGCACGGCATCCTTCACCTGGCCGGCTTCGACCACGAGACAGACGGGGGGACCATGGCCCGCAAGGAGCGCGGCCTGAGAAAGGAATGGGGGCTGGCCTGATGATCCGGCTGGGCCTGGCGGCGTCTCTCGCCCTGCTCTTCCTGCTCCTGCTGGTCCGGGCGGCCCTCAACGGCCTCTCCGCCATGACCCTGAACCGGATGGCCGAGGAGGAGGTGCCCTCTGCGGCCACGGTGAGGGCCTACCTGCACCGCCGCCTCGCCTACCTGCTCACCCTGCAATTCTCGGTGCTGGTCCTGAGCATCGGCGCCACCCTCCTGCTCACCGCCGACCTCGTGCGGAGCAAGGCGGCCCAGCCCCTGCTTTGGGGCTTCGTGGCCAGCCTCCTCTCGGTCCTGGTGCTGGCCTCCGTGGCCCAGGCGGTGGCCGCCCTCGACCCGGAGAGGGTCTTCCTCGCCACCCTTCCGGTGGTGAGGGCCTTCCTCTGGGTGTTCGGGATCGTCACGGTGCCGCTCGCCTCGCTCCTCTCCAGGCGCCTCCACGTGCTGCGCGAGCGCATGGACGACGAGGACGAGGAGGAGGAGATCTCGGCCCTGATCAACGTGGGGCAGAGCGAGGGCATCCTGGAGAAGGAGGACTCGGTCCTCATCCGCGGGGTCATGGAGTTCGGGGACACGGTGGCGCGGGAGGTCATGACCCCCCGCACCGACATGGTCTCGGCCCCGGCCAACACCCCCCTCACCGCCGCCGCCGAGCTCCTGGCCAAGGCCCGCCACACCCGGCTGCCCCTCTACGAGGAGCAGATCGACGACATCGTGGGGGTGGCCTACTTGAAGGACTTCCTCGGCGCCCTCCTGGCGGGCGAGGGCGGCCGCCCCGTGCGCGAGTTCGCCCGCCCGGTCCCCTTCGTCCCCGAGAACAAGCCCATCTCCCAGCTCCTGCGGGAGTTCCAGGAGCAGAAACTCCAGCTGGCCATCGTGGTGGACGAATACGGGGGCGTGGACGGCCTGGTCACCACGGAGGACCTCCTGGAGGAGATCGTGGGAGAGATCCAGGAGTACGACGAGGCGGAGGAGGAGCCCTTCGTGGACAGGGCGCCCGGCGTCGTCGAGACCCTGGGGCGGGCCTCCGTCTACGACCTGGCCGAGCGGCTCGGAGTGGACATCCCGGAGGGGGACTACGATTCGGTGGCGGGCTGGATCTCCACGGCTCTCGGCACCATACCCCGTTCGGGAGATCGCTTCACCATCCACGGGCTGGAGGTGGAGGTCCTCTCGGCCGACCGCCGGCGCATCCACAGGGTGCGCGTCACCCGCCCGCAGCAGGC
Organism: Acidobacteriota bacterium; assembly: GCA_049591295.1. Lineage (GTDB taxonomy): Bacteria > Acidobacteriota > UBA4820 > UBA4820 > DSQY01 > DTPS01. Next base: position 5,223 of record JBAWEQ010000222.1, on the reverse strand, counting down.
CGAAGAGGGCAAAGGGGAAGGGAGCTAGGACGGCGGCCCCATGCCTCGGGGAGGGGCTGCCGGAGGCTTTGCCCGCCGCGCCTCACATCTCGCGTCCCGCACCTCGCGCCGCCCCGGCGCGAAGGAGGTAGATGGAATCCGAGAAGCGTCATATGATCTGCGTTCCTTTGCGTCTCGCGTCTTGCGTTTTGCGTCTCACGTTTCGCGTCTCGCTCCTCAGGAGGCCGCCATGTCCCGCGTGATCGTCGAAGTCTCGTTCGTCCCCCTCGGTGCCGGGGTCTCGCTCTCCGCCTACGTGGCCGAGGCCGTGGGCCTGATCCGCGAGAGCGGGCTCAAGCACGAGTTCCACAGCATGGGCACGAACATCGAGGGCGAGTGGGAGGAGGTCATGGAGCTCGTCCGGCGCTGCATGGACCGCCTCTTCGAGATGGGTGCGCCCCGCCTCTCCACCTCGATCAAGGTCAGCGAGCGCCGCGACAAGCCCTACACCATGGCCGCCAAGGTCGAGGCCGTGGAGGCCATCCTGGCCGGACGGTAGGCCGGCCCGGCCTTTCTTCGGATTCGCGGCGGCTCCGCAGGAGGAGATGGCCCATGTTTTTACTTTCTCCTCACTTCTCACTTCTCACTTCTCACTGTCTCTGCGGGAGGTTCCCATGCGTGCGACGTGGCTATTGGCGGTTCTCTTGACGGCCTGCACCCTCTCGGCCTTCGGCTCCGACCCGAGGGCCTTCACCTTCTCCATCGTGGCGAGGGATCCGGCCACGGGCGAGATGGGCGTGGCGGTCCAGTCCCACTGGTTCTCCGTCGGCTCGGTGGTCCCGTGGGCGGAGGCCGGCGTGGGGGCGGTGGCCACCCAGTCCTTCGTGGACCCCTCCTACGGCCCGCTGGGCCTCGATCTCATGCGGGCGGGCAGGAGCGCGCCCGATGCCCTCAAGGCGCTTCTGGCGGGCGACAGCGGCCGGGACGTCCGGCAGGTGGCCATGGTGGACGCGCAGGGGCGCGTGGCGGCCTACACCGGCTCCAAGTGCATCCCCGCCGCGGGCGATGAGACGGGTGACCAGTTCAGCGTCGAGGCCAACCTCATGGAGAACGCCGGGGTCTGGCCCGCCATGGCCAAGGCCTACCGCGAGGCCAAGGGCGATCTCGCCGACCGCATGCTGGCGGCCCTCGACGCGGCCCAGGCCGCGGGCGGCGACATCCGGGGCATGCAGTCGGCCGCCATCATCGTGGTGAAAGGCACCTCCACCGGCCGTCCCTGGGCCGACACGATCTTCAACCTGCGCGTGGAGGACGCCCCCCAGCCCCTGAAGGAGCTGCGCCGCCTCGTGACGCTCCAGCGCGCCTACAACCACGCCTCCGCGGGCGACGACTTCACGGCCGCGGGCAAGATCGACGCGGCCCTGAAGGAGTACGCCGAGGCCGCCCGTCTCGCCCCCAGCGTCATGGAGCTGCCCTACTGGGAGGCCGTCGCGCTGGCGAGCAACCACCAGCTCGACAAGGCCCTGCCCCTCTTCAAGGAGGTCTTCGCCAAGGAGCCCCGCTGGGCCGAGCTCACCCCGCGCCTTCCCGGCGTGGGCCTGCTGCCCGAGGACAAGGCCATGCTCGCGAAGATCATGGCCCAGGCCCCCAAGCGCTGAGGGGCGCGGGATCCGGGAGCGGGGCATGAACGTCTCGCGAGCCGTCGCACCCAGGCGCTGGTACCGGCAGTGGGACATCCTCCTGCTGCCGCTCCTCGTGCTCGTGCTGGTGGGATCTCTGGGCGCTTGGGGCTATCGCTACCAGAAAAGGACGCTCGATGAGAGGGCGCGCTCCTACCTGCACTTGCAGCTCTACTACCAGGATCTCCTCACGTTTATCTGGATAGGGCGCCTCGAGGACCGGGCCGCGGCGGCCCTTTCCCTGCCGGGCCTTCAAGCCGCGCAGAGGCGGGCGTGGCAGTGGGACCGGCTGCCGCCGGAAGAGGCGGAAGCGGGCCGCCGCGCCCTGGAGAGCTGGGTGAAGGAGCGGGGCTACCTGGGCGCCGGCTTCACGGACGCTTCGGGCCGGTGGATCGCCGGCTCCACGGCGGGGCAGCCCGGACCGCCGGTGCCCGCCGAGACGGTCCGGAAGGTATGGGATGAAGGGAGGCCGACGGTCTGGCTCGATCCGACCGGCCATGGAAGGCCGAGGATTCTGGTGGGGGCCGAGCTTGCCCGGGATCCGGCGGGATCGGAGGCCCAGGCCTATTTCGTCGCGGCCATGGATCCCTGGAAGACGCTGTACTGGATCACCGCCATGGGGTTGCCCTCCTACGAGACCGAGCGGACTTTTCTCATAGCGCCCGTGGGGGAGCAGGCGATGATCATGAACGCCTCCCCGAAGGAGGGGCCCCGGCTGGTGGATCCACGACGGCCCGGCCCCGGCCAGGCGCTCTGGAAGGCTGCCGTAAGTGTCACGTCAGGCACAGGAGAAGCAACGGATGCGGGTGGGCAGAAGGTGCTCTACGGCACCCAGTACAACGGACTCAGTGGTTGGCACTATCTCGCCACGATCCAACGCCGCGAGGTGCTCTCCACCATGCCGCTCACGGCTTTCCTGGTCTGGGGGCTGGCTCTGCTCTCCACGCTCCTGATGGGAGCCTGGCGGTATCTGGCCTGGACCCGCCGGCAGCAGGCGCTGGTGGATGCGCTGGCCGCCAGGCTGCAGGAGATGGTCCGCAGGCTGCTGACGGCTCAGGAGGAGGAGAGGCGAACCATCGCGCGGGAGCTGCACGACGATCTCTCCCAGCTGTTGGCGGCCGCGGAGATGTTCGTGGTGGGGGCCGAGAACGCCTGGGGCCGCGGGGAGCCCGCCCCGGCGCAGCGTGCCTTGAGGCAGGGCCGCCAGGCCCTTTCGGAGGCGGCCCGCAAGTGCCGGCACATCATCACCCTCCTTCGACCGCCGGAGCTGGTCGAACAGGGGTTGGTGGGGGCCCTGCGCCGCCAGCTCGACTCGGCGGTCCCTTCGGGCGCGCGCTTCCTTGTTTCCAGGGAGGATCTTCTGGCCGCCCTCCCGCAGGAGGTCTCCCTGGCCGTCTACCGGATCGCCCAGGAGGCGGTTCAGAACGCGCTCAAGCACGGAGGCGGGGGAGAGATCGAGGTTCGCTTAATGGCCGACGGCGAAGGCCTCACCCTGTCGGTAGAGGATCGCGGGAGGGGCTTCGATCCCGACGAACCCATCGGCCCCGGGCACTTCGGGCTGGAGGGCATGCGCGAGAGGGCTCTGCTCATCGGGGCCGCCCTTGACATTCGCAGCAGGCCCGGAGGTGGCGGAACCCGCATCGTGTTAACATGGAAAAGAAGCGACGGCCGCGGTTCCTGATCCCTAGGCACCCACCTCTTCTCGGGGAGAAGACAACGGGCTCGCCGCGATGGACGTCATGCCATGGAGAATACGGCCGGCCGGATGATTCGCGTTCTCATCGCCGACGACCACCCCGTCGTCAGGCAGGGAATTCGCGCGGCCCTATCCTCCGAGGAACTGGAGGTGGTGGCGGAGGCGTCCGACGGGAGGGAGCTCCTGGCGGCCGCCGTGCTCCTCAGACCGGACGTGGTGGTCGTGGACGTCCGCATGCCCAACCTGGGGGGACTGCAGGCCCTGCGGGCCATCCGCGAGAAGTGTCCGGGCACCCGAGCCGTCCTGTTCACCAGCTACGCGGACGAGGACTACGTGCGGGCGGCCATGGCCGCCGGCGCCTCGGCCTACCTCCTGAAGGGCTCGGACGGCCAGGAGCTCCTCGGCGTCGTCCGGAGGGTGGCCGCGGGCGAAAACCTCCTGGACCAGGAACGGGTGCGCCGGATCACCTCACTCGACCACGAACTGGACCTGGCCATGGCGGCCGCTCCCCCCGGCGAGCTTCAGGAGCTCACCCGGAGGGAGCGGGAGATCCTGATCCACATCGCGAAGGGGCTCGCCCCAGGCCAGATCGCCCAAGCCCTCGAAGTCAGCCGCAACACCGTCAAGAGCCACACGCGCCACCTCTTCCAGAAGATCGGGGTGGCCAACCGGGCCGAGGCCATCCTGTGGGCCGTCGGCCGCGGGCTCGTCGCCCCCGCCGAGGTCCAGGCGCCGGGGCTTGAAGAAAAATAGGGGCCGGGTCATCACTGTCCAAAACAAATTCAGCTCCTACTCGTGCGGTTTGCCTTCCGGAGCGAAGCGGAGGAGGGCGCGTCCCGGCGCCGATGGGCCTCATGCGAGGAAGGTGAGGCGGGCGCACCGCAAGCGTACTCCCTGTACGCTGAGGATGTGGACGCCGAAACCTGACGCGGCAGGAGGTCCGTCGCCGCCGGCGCACCCGTGGAGGGTGGGGGGACTGCATGCACTAGGCAAGGCTGGGGCTGGCGCCCGAAGGGCGGCGGAGGTCCTGCGGCCGGAGCGCGGCCACGCTCGCGTGGACGTGCCCGGACCAGGTCCCCAGCGCCGCGCCAAAGGCGCGGCCCAGACCCTGCCGTGGTTCGGAGCAGGCAGGGCGGTCTATTTGCGACAGGCATGGGGCCGGATCGCTCCGGCCCCGCACAGGAAAGGAAGGTATTGTCGCGTCCAGAGAGGCGGCCTCACTCCCCCGGGCACTTGACCGCGCCGCAGGAGATGGTGCAGCTGGGACAGCAGAGGGTCCACGCGGGCGTCGAGCAGTCCACGCAGCCGCAATAACTGCCGCCGCAGGAGCCGCAGTTGTGGTAGCCTCCGCCTGCGGTCGGCGCCGAGGAGAACTCGAAATCGGAGAGCGATGAGAGCTGGGCGTCGGACATCGTGATGGTGGAGACCGACTTGCCCTTCCGGATGACGTAATCAATGCGGATGCGCGAGTCGGTGGCGGGGGGCGCGGGGATGCCTAGATGCAGGTCCGATTGAACCGCCGAGATGGTCGTGACCATCGTAGCCCGCGGCTTCTCCGCATTCACGGATGTCAACACCAGCGCGGGCGCGGCGCCGTCCACGATGGCCACCAGCAGGGTGTGGCTCGGCTCGCTGTAGACCTTGGCGGCCAGGATCGTGAATAGGCCAGGCTCAGCCTGACGGAGGCCGATCCTGAGGTAAAAGGAGCTGTACTCATCCGTGCTGCCCTGGATCCACACCCCGCCCGGGCCCACTTCCGGCGGCTGAGCCAGAACCGCCACGGCCAGCATCGCAGACAGCGCAACGGCGACCCCCAACAACGCGTTCCTTCTCATGTCTCACCTCCCGAGCACTCGCTCCGTCCCGAAG
>JBAWEQ010000221.1:0-1854 GCA_049591295.1 Acidobacteriota bacterium | reverse complement strand
ACACCCTGAGCGCCAGCGGCTGCCTCGGCGGCGGCGGCTCCTGCCTCGTCACCAACTCTCCCCCCTTCCCCGGCCTCCGCGAGAGCGGCCTCTACCAGCTCTATGAGGTGACCAAGGCAGAGTGGGGATTCGTGACGGGCGGAGCAGAGGTGAGCCACAGCCTGAGTCTGCTGGTTTACCTGGATGGCCTTCCCTTTGTTTCGCTGACCGGCGCAAGCTGTGGGTGGATTTACGTCCTGCCCGCCCCCGTGAGCGGCGGGGCCCTGCGCGAGTCCGTAGGGGCCTTCACGCTTCTGATCGAGGATGCTCAGACGTGGCTCCAGGTTTTGCAGCAGACGCTCACGGGCGTGACGCTCACGCCGGGCACGCCGAGCGACGTGGGGGTCGTGACGGATGACCACACGCCTCCATTCCCGCTCATGGCTTCGCCCATCGACGTGATGGCGATACAGGTCAAACGCCTGACCGCCGACGTGACCTCGAAGATTCACTACCAAGTGGCTGACTCCAACGGCAACGGCCTACCCGACGCGAACGAGACGGTAACCGTCACGGGCGGTACCGGCGCGGCGCCCGCCAACGCGGTCCTGTACCTCGCGGACCTCTCCAAGCCGGGTTCGGCCACCCTGGCCACCACCGCGGGTGGCGACGGGTCCTTCTCCTTTGGCGCGATCGCCCTGCAAGGCGGCGATCCCGGCGACATCCTCGTGCTTTCCATCGGACAGATGGAGGTGAATGCCCAAGTCCCGGTTTCCGTGACCTTCTCGCGCGTGCTGGGAGGGGACTTCAGCGACGCAGCCAGTTATCCCATCCGCATCGTGAAGGAGGGGGAGACGAGCCCAGTGGAAGGCAGTCCGAGCTTGGATTCCACCCGGAAGGTGCTCACGTTCCTTCCGGCCTCGGCCTGGGAGGCGGGCACGACCTACGAGGTGAGCTTCCCCGGGCTCAAGAACGCGGCGGGAGATGAATTCCCGCAGGACTTCAAAGCCGATTTCACGACGAGCGCGGGGGCAACCACGACGGGCCAGGTGAATGATGTCGGGATCTTCCGGGCGGCGGCGGTTCGCGGCGCGCTCCTCTTCGTGGGAACGCAGCAGAACGGTCAGGAGGGAATCGCGGTGATCGACGTGTCCAATCCCGCGGCGCCGGTCCAGAAGGGCTTTGTGAGCGCCACGGGGGTTGTTCGCTCGCTCACGACAGCAGATGTGGACGACCCGGACCATCCCGGCCAGCTCAAGCCGATGCTATTGGCCGTGGGCGGTGGCGAGGCGGGGATGGGGTATCTGAGCGCGTACAGCATCAGCGGGGCGGCTCCCTACCTTACCTTCTTCGGTGGGAACCAGCTTTCGTGTGCGCTCGGGGCTTCCCCGGACGACCCAGACTGCCAGGACGCGGCGGGGGACTCGCGGAACGGCGAGCCGGTCTCGGTGCAGGTCGCGGGAAACTTCGCCTACACCTCGGTCCTGGGCTACGGCGTGGAGGGGATCGACCTGAGAACCTTGACGCAAACCACGCAGTGGCCGCCGGTGTGGAAGGGGGACGGAAGCGAGAGGATCGGGTCGAGGGTGCGGATACTCGGCCTGCACGCGCGGACGGGACACCTCATCGTGCCGTTGGGGAACGGGAACCTGCGTGTGCTCACGCCGGATTCCGCGGATCCGGCCAAACTCTCCGATACGGGCTACGGCGGGTACCTGTGCCCGCAGGCGGGAACGACGGGCTGTCCCTGTCCCGGCCATTTCAGCGCGGCCGGCAGGCTGGGGCTGTGCCTGGCGGAGGGGTGGATCACCTATCGCAAGGCCGATGCGAGCGCGGCGCCCATGGCGAACCCCGGCAAGGACTTGGCCTTCCTGG
>JBAWEQ010000220.1:0-9719 GCA_049591295.1 Acidobacteriota bacterium | reverse complement strand
GTCCACGCGAGCGTGGCCGCGCTCCGGCCGCAGGCCCTCCGCCGCCCTTCGGGCGCCAGGCCCGGCCTCGTATGGTATAGACCCTTCCGCCCAACCTTCACGGGTGCGCCGGCGGCGTCGGACCTATTGCGTCGTCAGCCTTCGGCGGCTCGCTCCTCGACGTACATCCCAGTACGCCTGCGTTGCGGCCGCCTCGGCTTCCTAGCTGGGGGTCCGGCCTCCCGGGGGCTCTCGGCGCGTTGCCCGCCGGGCCGGAGCAGATTCGCGAAGGCCCGAGGAAGGCGTGCAGGGCAGCACGACGACGAGGGCCGACAAAGAAGATGCCCGGCCCGGCGGCAACCCGGAGGGACGCCGCGCCCTGGGCGGTCCGCTTCGTTCCGGCTCGTCAAAAGGGCTCCACCCTTCCTTCCTCGCCGCGCCTCGCGGCCCATCCCAGGGCGCGAGCGTCGCGCCAGAGATCCCCGGGAGGCCGGACCCCTGGGCCCATCGGCGCCGGGACGCGCCTTCCTCCGCCTCGCTCCGGAAGGCAGACTATATCGGCTGCGACTCCAATCATGAAGGATCGCAACGCTCCGGGGCGGATCTCTAGGAGGTGAGCCCCGCTTTCTGGAGGGCGGCGGCGGCGGAGCGCGCCACCTGGGAGATGGCATCCTGGGGCGATTGGGGGTCGAAGGTCTGGAACACGCCCGCCCAGACGAGCCTGTCGCTGGACACCTGATAGACGCGGATCTCGGTCCATACGGTGGTATCGGTCCATGCCCAGGCCGAAGACTCGGCCCAGGCCCAGCGGTAGTATCCCCAGAAGGTCGGGTACATGCCCGGCGCCCAGTTCAGATCCCGCTGCACCCCGGCGAAGCGGAGCAGGATGACCGCATCCACCCCCTTGGCCTTCAACGCCTTCATGGTGGCCTCCTTGTCCTTGAGGGTCTGTTCGGGGAGCAGGTGGTAGGCGGGAGTCGCGTGAAGGCCGGGGAGCAGGGAGGCCAGCTCGTCCTCTCCGCTCCGGCGGGTCACCTCGTTCGGGCTGATCACCAGGACCATCGCCGAGTGCGGCTTGAAGCCGGAGGCCTGGGGATCGGCCCAGGAGGAGGTGATGCGGGTGGAGGCGCATCCGATCAGGAGCAGGGGGGCGGAGAGGAGAAGGAGCGTTCGAAAGGTTCGTCGCATGGTGGACTCCTCGGGCGGGGTAGCCCCACGGCGACGGCCGCCGGTGGCTCGGTCCCAAGTCTCAATGTAGGGTGCGCCCAAGCCGAATGCCCGCAAGGGGCGGGCTCGTTGGAGGAATGCCCGGCGGATGCCATAATGGCTGACGAGGGCGCCGGGAGGGTGGAGAACAGCTCCCGCCGGGCGCGAGCAGGGAGGGCTGGCCATGCCTAAGACGAAACCCGTTGCCCCGTCGGGACCTGCGGCCGGCACACACCGGGTCACCCTGGGCGTGTGCGCCGGCATCAGCATCTACAAGGCCTGCGACCTGGTGCGGCGGTTGCAGGACCGGAGGTGCGAGGTGAAGGTCGTGATGACGGCCCACGCGGCCCAGATGGTGGCGCCCGTCACCTTCCAGGCCCTCTCGGGCCACCCGGTCATCACGGACCTCTTCGAGGGATCGGGCGAGCCCTCCATCGCCCACATCGAGCTGGCCCGGTGGGAGGAGCTGTTTCTGGTGGCTCCCGCCACGGCCAACATCCTCGGGAAGCTGGCCCGGGGCATCGCCGACGACTTCCTGACCACCCACTATCTGGCCAACCGCGGGGCGCCGGTGCTCCTCGTGCCGGCCATGAACGGCTCCATGTGGCGCCACCCCGCCGTGCAGGAGAACCTGAGGATCCTGGAGGGACGGGGGCACGTGGTCCTTCAGCCTGCGAAGGGGAGCCTGGCCTGCGGCGACGTGGATGAGGGGCGCTTGCCCGAACCCGCGGCCGTCGCGAACGAGGCCGTGGCCATTCTGGAGCGCGAAGGGGGCCTGCAGGGCGTGAAGGTGCTCGTGACGGCGGGCCCCACGCGGGAGCCCGTAGATCCGGTGAGGTTCCTCTCGAACCGCTCCTCGGGCAAGATGGGCTACGCCGTGGCCCGCGAGGCCATCCAGCGGGGAGCCAAGGTCACGCTGGTTTCAGGACCCACGGGGCTGGAGCCACCGTCGGGCGTCGATTTCATCCCCGTCGTCACGGCGGCCCAGATGGCCGAGGCGGTACGGGCCCGCTTCCAGGAGTGCCAGGTCCTCGTCATGGCCGCGGCCGTCGCCGACTACCGAGCCGCGCAATCCCTTGCCTCCAAAAGGAAGAAGGGCAAGGGGGCCTGGCAGCTCGACCTCGAGCCCACCGAAGACATCCTCGAGGGGCTGGTGCCCCTGAAAGGGAGGGGGCAGTTCGTGTGCGGCTTCGCGGCCGAGACCGAGGACCTCAAGCAGAACGCCCTGGGCAAGCTGAAGCGCAAGGCACTAGACCTGATGGCCGCCAACGACGTTTCGAGGGAGGGGGTGGGGTTCGAGTCGGACCGCAACGCCCTCAGCCTCTTCTGGCCGGACGGCTCCGAAGAGCGCATTCCCGAAGCCTCCAAGACGGACTGCGCGAGGGCCCTGTGGGATGCCATTCAAGAGGCCCTGAATGGGCGATGACGCTTTTGCGGAGCAGGTGCGGCTGAGGGCCGCCTTCCTGAAGGACCAGGGACTGGACTACGGGCTGGCGAGGCAGGTCCGGGCGGCCGGCGCGGCGGAGGCCGAGGAACCCGGCCGGCCCCAGGCGGCGATGCAACGGCCGGCCATCGTCCCCGGTTCGCCCACCACGCGCTCAGAGGGGTCCACGGGTCCGCAGCCTCAGGGCCCTTGGCCCGAAGAGCCGGGCCAAGCTCTCGATGCCATCCGCGCCTGGATCGGTGACTGCCGGCGATGCAAGCTCTGCGAGAAGAGGACCCACATCGTGTTCGGCGTTGGAGACCCGAGGGCCAGGGTCATGTTCATCGGCGAAGGGCCGGGGGCCGACGAAGACGCCCAGGGCGAGCCCTTCGTGGGCCGCGCGGGGAAGCTCCTGACTGACATCATCACCAAGGGAATGGGCCTCTCCAGGTCGCAGGTCTACATCGCCAACGTGGTGAAGTGCAGGCCCCCGGGCAACCGGGACCCTGAACCCGACGAGGTGCAGACCTGCCTCCCCTTTCTGGAGGCTCAGATCGACTCCATCCGGCCGGAGGTCATCGTGGGGCTCGGGCGGGTGGCCATCCAGGCGCTGCTGAAAGCCCCCGTTCAGATCACCAAATTCCGGGGCACCTGGACGGACTATCGGGGCACCGCCATGATGCCGACCTACCACCCCTCCTACCTGCTGAGAAACCCGGGCGCCAAAGGCCAGGTCTGGAAGGACATCCAGGAGGTCATGGCCAAGCTCGGCCTATCGGGTCCTGCAAGGAAGTAGGGCCCAGATCACGCCCATTCAAAATAGGACGATAAACGGGCTCCAGCCTCTGGCCGGGACTCAACCGGGCTTTCCTCCGATTCGTTCCGGAAAGCAGATCAGCCTGCCACGGCAGAATGATCTGGAGACAGTACGAACTCCCCAGATCTTCTTGGCTGGTCGAGAACGGCAATGGGCAATCGGAGAAAAACACGAAAGCGGCGGGGATTGTCCCCGCCGCTCGTCCCCTCACTGAGGAGCCGAAATCCGCGAAGCCGGAACGACCGGATTCGCGGGAAACGGATCGGAACCTTGGAAAGGAGGGGATTTCTTGGCCGCCGCTTGGGAAGCACCCGTCCACTGGCCGTGGCGGGGAGCAGGAACCCTCTTGGATTCTTGGGGGAGCATCCGGCGAACGTAGGAGATCGATTTCGGCATCAGGTCACCTCACCCATGCCGCGAGAATATAAGTCCCCTGGAAAGTCCTGTCAAGCCTTCTAACCACATGATAACTAAGGAGAAGTTCCAGGATGCCCATGGGGCGTGGGTTGTGGAAAAAAGTTCCCGCCCAACCGGTGTGGGAATTAGAAACACCGTACCTCGGAGGCCGGGCGGGGCGGCGGAGGATTACTTCTTCCGCCAGCTCCCATCGGGCATCTGGATCCACCATCCGGCCTGGGCCTTTTCGCGACGCAGGGAGGCGAAGGTCGCCGCCGCATCGGGCTCAACCCGGCTGATGGCCGCCGCGGTGACCGCCTCGCCCTGGGCCAGAAGCGCCGCCTTGGCCAGCCCTCGGATGACCACGAGGCGGTCGGCGTTCTCCTCCTCGATGGTGCGCTGGTCTCTCCGGTCGGGGATCGCCTGCCTGGGCTTGAGCAGCCCGTCGTTGCCCTCGCCCACGAGGCCGGACTGGCGCAAGGCGTCCACCCGGGCCATCCGGGCCCCGATTCGCTGGTAGGCCTCCACCACCTGGGGCATGGACTTGATCCGGTTGTAGATCTCCTCTTCCGTGACGGACCCGGCGGCGTAAGCCACCTGGGGGTGGAAAAGGCCGAGCCAGGCGCTCTCCCTTGGCCCCTTGGGGGGCGTGGCGGGTTCCTGGGGCGTCGCCGGCTGTGCCGGTTTTTCCTGGGTGGAGGGAGTTTTGGCGGGACTGCCGGCGAGAAGCTCATCCTCAAGGGAGGCCAAGGCGCCCTTGGCTTCGGAGGCGGGGAAATAGACGTTCACGACCACATGGATGCACGAAAGTGCGGCCAGCAGAAGGATGGTGGCTCCCAGGGTACGCTTCATGGGTTTCCTCCCAGCGGCTGCCCCGCCGCCCGTTACACGTCTCTATATATCGTAGTACAGGGCGAATTCGTAGGGATGGGGCCTGAGGTTGATCTCCTCCACTTCACGGTGGCGCTTGTATTCGATCCAGGTGTGCAGGAAGTCCTCGGTGAAGACGTCGCCCTTGAGCAGAAATTCGTGGTCCTTCTCCAGCTCGGCCAGGGCCTCCGAGAGCGACCCAGGCATGGTGGGGATCTCCTTGAGCTGTTCGGGGGGTAGGCCGTACAGGTCCTTGTCCAGAGGCGGCCCCGGATCGATCCGGTTCAGGATCCCGTCGAGCCCGGCCATGAGCTGGGCGGCCAGGGCCAGGTAAGGATTGCAGGAGGGATCCGGCGGCCTGAACTCCAGGCGCTTGGCCTTGGGGCTCTCGGTGTAGAGGGGGATCCGGATGGAGGCGGAGCGGTTTCGGCGCGAGTAGGCCAGGTTCACGGGCGCCTCAAATCCTGGTACCAGCCTCTTGTAGGAGTTGGTCGTGGGGGCGATGATGGCGGCCAGCGCACGGGCGTGCTTGAGCAGGCCGCCGATGTAATAGAGGGCCGTCTGGGAGAGGCCGGCGTAGCCGTTGCCCGGGAAGATCGGCTGGCCCTCCTTCCACAGGCTCTGGTGGGTGTGCATCCCGGAGCCGTTGTCCCCGAAAATGGGCTTGGGCATGAAGGTGGCCGTCTTGCCGTACCGCAGGGCCGTGTTTTTCACGATGTATTTGAATTTCATCAGGTTGTCCGCGGTTCGCACGAGGGTGTCGAAGCGGATGTCGATTTCGCACTGGCCAGCCGTTGCCACCTCGTGGTGGTGTGCCTCCACGGTCATCCCCACTTCCTGCATGACGCGCACCATTTCGGCCCGGAGGTCGTGGGTGGCATCCGTAGGGGGCACGGGGAAGTAGCCCTCCTTGTACCTCGGCTTGTACCCCAGGTTGGGCTTTTCGTCCCGGCCGCTGTTCCAGCGGCCCTCCACCGAGTCCACGTAGTAGAAGCCGCAGCTCGGCGTCTGATCGAAGCGGATGTCGTCGAAGACGAAGAACTCGGCCTCACAGCCGAAGTAGGCCGTGTCCGCGATGCCCGTCGAGATCAGGTAGTTCTGGGCCTTGATGGCGATGTTGCGAGGATCGCGAGGGTACGATTCCTTGGTCACGGGGTCGAGGATGTCGCAGATCAGGGTCAGGGTCGGCAGCGTGAAGTAGGGGTCCTCGTAGGCCGTGGTCGGGTCCGGAACCACGATCATGTCGCTCTCGTGGATGGACTTCCAGCCTCGGATGGAGGAGCCGTCGAAGCCGACGCCCTCCGTGAAGGCGTCTTCCGAAAAGGATTCCGCCGGAACGGTGAAATGCTGCCAGAGGCCCGGCATGTCCATGAACCTCAGGTCCACCATTCGGATACTCTTTTCCCTGATCAGCTCCATTACCCGTTTTGCGTCCATGATTGGCTCTCCCTCAAGGAAAGTATGCGGCACAGTGTATCGGGAAGGCCCCTACGCGTCAACGTGCCAAAATGGCGCTGGACCCCGCACCGGATTGGCGAAGCGGTGGGCCTCGTGGTTGAATAGGCTGGCTGACACGCCGGAGTCGGACCCATCTCCAACGGAGGGCGGGGGCGTTGGCCCGGCGACCAGTTCTCAGGGCCAGCTTGGAAAGGAGCCGGGCAGGCGATGCCGAGCGAGATGAGGCTTACCCCGGCCATGCGGCAGTGGCAGCGGGTCAAGGATGCCCACCCGGACAAGATCGTCCTCTTCCGCATGGGCGACTTCTACGAGATGTTTGGCCCCGATGCCCTGGTGGCCTCCGATCTTCTCGAAATCGCCCTGACGACGAGGGACCGGGACAAGGCCGATCCCATGCCCATGTGCGGCATCCCCCATCACGCCCTGGAGGGCTACCTTGGGCGCCTCATCCGCGCCGGCCACAAGGTGGCGCTCTGCGACCAGGTGGAGAATCCCGCCCAGGCCAAGGGGATCGTTCGGCGGGAGGTGACCCGCGTGGTGACGCCCGGCACGGCCCTGGAGGAGGGGGTGGTGGAGACCGGCCAGCCTGTTTTTCTGGCGGCATGGAACGCCTCCGGGGCCAGGGTGGGCGTTGCCTGGACGGACCTCTCTTCGGGCGAGGTCGTGGTGTGGCAGTCCGGGCCCGAGGAGGCCTTCGAGCGCCTCAGAGCGGTGGCGCCTGCCGAGCTCCTCTATCCCGAATCGGCCGACGCGGTTCCGGAGGTGGGCCAGGCGGCTAACTCGCCCGTTCCCGACGAGGAGTTCGCTCACCGGAGGGCCCTGGAGCGGTTGACCGGTGGGCTGGGGCTCCCGCCCGGCCTGCCCGGTCTTCCCGCAGAGCCCGAGCCCTTGGGGGCGCTCAGTGCGCTCCTGGCGTACGTGAAGGAGCGAGGCGCCGCCACCCTGAAAATGCCCAGGTACGAGACGCCCGGCACCTTCCTCGCCATGGACGAGGCCACCCGGCGCAATCTGGAGTTGGTGGTCGGCCAGGAGGGCGGAGGGAGGCGGGGGAGCCTCCTGCACTGCCTCGATGGGACTCTCACTCCCATGGGGGGAAGGCTTCTGAGGGACTGGCTCCTGACCCCCTGCGCGGATCGCGCGCGGATCCTGGCGCGCCAGTCCACGGTGGCTGCGTGGATGGGGAAGCCCGCCGAGCTGGCCGCGTGGAGGTCGCTTTTCAGGGGGTATCCCGATCTCGGCCGGCTCGTGGCGCGCTTTGCCGCCGGCATCGCCTCCCCGCGGGATGCGGGCGGACTCCGGGCGGCCCTCGACGGATTGCCCGAGGCGCTGGCCCTGCTTCGGGGAATAGGGGAGGGCTCCGAGGCGCTGGAGGCCGCCCTGCCTCAGGTGCAGGCCTGGGCGCGCCGGCTGGCCGAACAGCTCGAAGAGACGCTGCCGGCCCACGCCCGGGAGGGAGGAATCTTCGCGCGCGACTTCCTGCCCGAGCTGGACCGCCTGAGGGGCCTGTCGGAAAACGCCCACGATGCCATCCTGCAGGTGGAGGCGAGGGAGCGCGGCCGGACGGGCATCGGCTCGTTGAAGATCCGCTACAACCGGGTGTTCGGCTATTTCATCGAGGTGAGCAAGACGAACCTGCCCAAGGTTCCCCCCGAATACGAGCGCCGGCAGACGCTCGTGAACGCCGAGCGCTTCGTGACCGCCGAATTGCGTGAGCTGGAGGGCCGGATTCTGTCCGCGAAAGCCGACCGCTACGCGCTGGAGGAGCGGCTGTGGGGCGAGCTGGTTCAGGAGCTGGTCCCCGCTCTACCGCTCTTGCGGGAGGTGTCGGGCGAACTCGCCTCGCAGGACATCCTGGCGGGTTTCGCGCACCTGGCCCGGGAACGGGGCTACGTCCGGCCCCTGGTGGTGGAAGAGCCGGTGATCGCCATGGAGGAGGCCCGCCACCCGGTGTTGGAGCTGGACGAGCGACACCGGCCCTTCGTGCCCAACCCCGTGGAGATGGACACGGCGGAGAAGCAGGTCACCCTGCTGACGGGGCCCAACATGGGCGGAAAGTCCACCTACCTGAGGCAGACGGCCCTCCTGGCCGTCATGGCGCACGTGGGCTCCTGGGTGCCCGCGAGGAGCGCAACGGTGGGGCTGGTGGACCGTCTCTACTGCCGCGTCGGGGCGGGGGACAGCCTTCTCAGGGGGCTCTCGACCTTCATGGTGGAGATGACCGAGACGGCCGCCATCCTCCGGGGAGCCACGGTGCGCTCCCTGGTCATCCTCGACGAGGTGGGACGGGGCACGAGCACCTACGACGGGCTGGCCATCGCCTGGGCCGTCGTGGAGGCGTTGCGGGGGCCGGAGGGGATCGGATGCCGGACCCTCTTCGCCACCCATTACCACGAGCTCACCGAGCTCGGCCGCACTCTGCCCGGCGTGCGGAACCTGACCATGGCCGTGCGCGAGTACGCCGGCACCGTCCACTTCCTCAAGATGGTGGAGCCGGGGGCGGCGGACAAGTCGTACGGCATCCACGTGGCGGAGCTGGCGGGGGTGCCCGCGCCGGTGGTGTCCAGGGCCCGTGAGGTGCTGGAGCGGCTGGAGCGGAGGCGTGAGCAGGTGGGCCTCTCCGAGCCGGCCCAGTCCCGGCTGCGGCAGTCGAATCTCTTCTCGGGTGAGGATCCCGGACGCGAGGACGAGGTGGTCGCAGCCCTACGTCAAGCCGATCCTCACCGCCTGACTCCGTTGGAGGCCCTTCTGCTCCTCGAACGGCTCAAGCGAAAGCTCTCCTGAGCCCGTCCCCTCGCCACCCATTCTTCAGGATGCATCGTATTTAATATCAGACTATTACAATCTATATGAGCGGCTAATTGGTATAATACTTGACAACGATAATGTGCGGTTTTATATTAGGGCAGGATGCAGAGAGAACGGCATCCTGAACCGAAGAAAGGAGGATACACACATGGCCATCAGTCGTTGGAACCCCATGCGGGACCTGCTCACCATGCACGATCAGTTGAACCGTCTCTTCGACGAAAGCTATGGAAGGTCGCAGTCGGCCGAATTGGAGTACGGGACCTGGAGCCCGGCCGTGGATCTGCGCGAGGAAGAGGGACAGTACGTGATCGAGGCCGACATGCCCGGCATGAAGCGGGAGGACATCGAGATCCACGTGGAGAACAACGTCCTCTCCATCCGGGGCGAGCGGAAATTCGAGGCGGAGTCCCAGAAGGAAACCTACCACCGCATCGAGCGCGCCTACGGCCGATTCACGCGCTCCTTCACACTGCCATCAAGAGTGGAGGCCGACAAGATCTCCGCCACCTACCGGGACGGCATCCTGCAGCTCGTCGTCCCGAAGGCCGAAGAATCCAAGCCCAAGCGGATCTCCATCAAGGCCTGACCGCTCCAAGCGGATGCCTGCAACGGGGGGCCGCCGGCCCCCCGTCTTCTTTGGTGTGCCGGGCATGTTCGGAAGCTTGGGGGTGAAAGTCCCCTGCCCAACCTGATGGAGGTGAAGGGCTAGCGAAGCGCAAGGGCGTCACCGCGAGGTGGGGTCTGAAGGAAGCGTGGAGCAAA
>JBAWEQ010000219.1:0-1841 GCA_049591295.1 Acidobacteriota bacterium | reverse complement strand
ATCATGTACCGCGCGATGCGGTCCTTGATGCTCCCCATCGGATTGAGGAATTCCAGCTTGGCCCACACTTCGGCGCGAAGCCCCTCGGTCACCTTGTTGAGCCGCACCAGCGGCGTCCACCCGATGGCTCCCAGCACGCTGTCGTAACGGCGAATATCCCTCATCATGGCTCCTCGATGTCCCCTCGGGGCTCTGGAGCGGGCCCGTTCTTCCCCCCGCCTCCCTCCTCCCGCCCCTGCCGCATTCTACTCGCACCCGGGCGTTCCGCGAAGCCCCCACGCATGAGGCAACAGCCTAGCCGAGGACTGGCACGCGGGAGTCGAATTTGTTTCTTGCCTGGCCCTTTGTGGGGTTCCCATGATCTTGCTTGACAGGCAAGCTACCCCTTGTAAAATTACCTCACTACTGTCCGGCTATAAGTCGAATGGTAGCAGAGAGTTAGAAGAGCCACCCTCGATTGGCAAGGGGGGCTGATTAGTGAATAGCTCATGAATAGGGACTTTCTCGAAGACAGACAGGTTGATGACCTGGAGTATGGCGTGCAGAGACATGTCTATGCCCAAACGCTTCTTTGCGATGGCCACGAGTACGTAGACCGCAATGGCGATCCATATTTGCGTCTTCACGGCGTTTTCGGAAGTCCCATAGAAGGCCTTGATCCGCAGGTTCTGCTTGATCCACTTGAAGAAGAGCTCGATCTGCCATCGGCTCTTGTACAGCAGCGCGATGGTGGAAGCCGGGCGGATGAAGTCGTTGGTCAGGAAGATCAGAGTCCGGTCTTGTTCGGCCTGGTGGAACCTGATTCGGCGCAGCCTTTCGGGATAGGCCTCTGCGGTCGTTGCGCCGTCGAGCATGATCTCCTGGTCGCTGAGCACGCCCGAAGCCGGATCGGCCAGGAACGACCGCAGGCGCCGCCATTGCATGTTCTTCTTGGCCCGGGTTACGAAGAAGGCCTTGGCCAGGTTCAGCGTGTAGAGTCGTGCGAAGTCGATGTAGCCCCGATCCATGACGTAGATGGCCCCGGCCTCCAGCGTGAGATCGTCCAGGAAGTTCACGTCGTGAAGCTTCCCGTCGCTGATCTGGATAAAGGTCGGGATGTTGCCCCGCAGGTCCAACTGCGTATGGACCTTCACCGCGGCCTTCCTCTTCCGTAACGTGGCCCATGGAAAGAGCGAGAGGCACAGGTCGATGGTGCTGGAATCCAGGGCGTACACCGTCTGTTCCAGCTCGACGCAGAGGCTCTCTCCCGCATAGAGAACGCGAGCCTCCTGAATGAGCACTTGGGCAAAGTCGGCGTAGATGCGCCAGTCTCGGGCCTCGTTCGCATCCGCGAGCGTGCTCTTCGCCGTGGGCCCTCCGATGCCCATGTGATAGAGCCTCTGGGGCATGGCACGGAGACACGCCTCGATGTCCCGAAGGCTTTCGCGGTAGGTCAGTTGGGCAAAGATCATGGTCAGAAGCTGCCGCCGGCACGTGAAGCTCTGCACCTTGTAATGGCCCCCGTAGCGCTCTACGCACCCGTTGAACTCGTGGATCGGGAGGAACTCCATCAACTGAGAGAAGACCATCTTGCCCGTGTTCATGCACCACCCCCGGTCCACAGGGAACCCGAGAAGGCCACCAACAGGCAACGGAGTTCAAATCGAAAACGTTCAACGTGGGCATTATATCCATTACTAGCAGGAAGTTATGTGGCCTTGCTCAACAAACAACCGGACAGTAGTGTCCCTTTCTAATCTATTGAAAATACGGACTTTCATTCCTCACGGGCGAGAGGCACTCGCATGAGGTATTCCGGCGACCGCCCCTTTCACGGTCATTCCGGCGACCGAAGGGAGTCC
>JBAWEQ010000218.1:0-4084 GCA_049591295.1 Acidobacteriota bacterium | reverse complement strand
TCCACCATCCGGCTCCTCCGTTGGCACGGCTTACGGAACAGTGCCCCATAGGTTCACATAGACCCTGGGGCGTGGGAGAGGGTAGGATGCGAGCAAGTCGTTGAACCTCTCCCATGTGAGGCGCGTCTTGTTGCTCCGGCGGCGAAGCCACTTGAACCAGGCACGCTGTGCGTGGTGGGCCAACTCCGTCAATGCTCGCGTGTTCCCGCTGACCCCGAAGTAGTTCATGTGCCCTTGAGTGCGCCTCACGAGCGCGGCGTGCTGCGCGGGTACCTTCTCGTGCCGGTGGCTCCGGCACCAGGAGTAGACGGCCATGATGGCCCGCCTCAAGCGCGCACGCCTCGTCTTGCATGCGAGGGTCCATCCCCCTTTCCGGGCTCGGCGCCAGTACCACGTGAATCCCAGAAAGTCGAACGTCCCCGGTCCCTTCCCGTTCCGTTGCTCCCTCGGCGGCCTCTCGAACCGGATCAGCCGGGTCTTTTCCTCGTTGAGCGACAGCCCGTATTTCTCCAGCCGCTTCGGTAATACTTCCATTACGCGCACCGCGTCTTCCTGCTTCTCGAAGGCGATGACAAAATCGTCTGCGTACCTCACCAGTGAGGCCCTTCCCCTCAACCGGGGCTTGACCTCCTTCTCGAACCACAGGTCCAGCGCGTAGTGCAGATACACGTTGCCAAGCAACGGGGACAGAATCGACCCTTGGGCCGTGCCTTCTTCCGGCTGGGTAAATACCTCACCGTCCAGCACGCCCGCGCGCATGCACTTCCCGATGAGCCGCTGCACGGCTCCATCGGCGATTCTTTCCTGGAGCATCTCCTTCAGCCTCGGGCGATCCAGGCTGTCGAAGAAGGACCGTATGTCCGCCTCCAGGACCCAGTTCCCTTCTCCCCGGTCCACGGCCCGCGTCAGGGCTCGCACCGCCCCGTGTGCGCTCCGTCCGGGCCGGAATCCGTACGAACAGTCCAGAAAATCCCGCTCGTAGATGGCCTCCAGCACCTCGCGTAGCGCCCCTTGTACGATCTTGTCTTCGATGGAGCTGATCCCTATGGGACGTGTCTTACCCTTTTCCTTCGGGATGTGCACACGCCGGATCGGCTGGTGCCGGTACTTCCCGCTCTTCATCCGTCCATGCAGTGCACGGAGATTCGCTTGAAGTCCCTCGCCGTATTTCTCCTTCGTGATGCCATCCACGCCCACCACCGCGCTCTTCCTCAGCCGGTGGTACGCCCGCTCCAGGGCGGCCTCATCCATGAGATGAGCCAGCGAATGAAACCGTCCGCCCGGTTCTCTCCTCGCTCGTTCCGCTACCTTCAAAAGTCCCGGTGACATGCTCTCCAGCGTCAAGGCGCCGGACATGGTTCCCTCCTGAAGCTCGTGCCAACACGGACCGCCTTTGCTCCGCCGGGTCGGGTTGCCACCCCTTCCCCGCCTTCATCGCTACTGCACGGTCCTCCGACTCCCCTGCCCCTTCGGCCTTCACTCCGGTTCCCCTCGCTCCGGCCTACCACCTTGGTCTTGCGGTGGAGAAACAGGGGCCTCCCAGGTTGCTGGGCCGTCCTCTTCTTGCGTGCCGCGGCCTCACACCCCGCCGGGTCCGTCGCCCCCCTCGCCCTCTTTCCCGGTGGCGGCGCTGCTGCCTTCAGGCTCTTGAATACCCTGGGCACCCGGTATGCGTCATTTTCGGGGCTGTATACCCGCGGCTCACACGCTCGCGGCCCTACGCACCAACGGCCCCGTCACCGGCGCCGCTGTAAGGGCTCACTACCGGCCCGCCGGGCTCAGCTTTGGCCGGGTGGGCTTCGCACCCACTGGACGACTCACCGAATTTCAAGGAGCTTCGCCACCTCCTTTCCCATCGGACCAGCCTATCCTGGCCGCTCCGCAAGACCTGACCCCCATGCCCCGTCTCGTCCGTCGTTGCTTGGGCGTTCGCCGCGCTCACTGACACCCCAGCCACCGGCGTCCCGTCCGACAGCGCCACCGTCCCCGAGGTGCACCGCGTGCACACCGAGAAGTTCACCCCCGTCACGTTCGCCCCGCTGACCGTCTCGGAGGCGCTCGCCGGGGAGAACGTATACCCGCAAAGCGGAGGCTCCACTGCCCGGAGCCCGGGGGCGCAACCTCAGCCTTCCCCCCTTCATGCCTTGAAGCCAATTCTTCAATGCAAAAAACAAGACCTGACCCTCGCTTCGCGCGTAGTCCATAGTTTCCCTCCCCCGGCGTCGCGAACTCGGGCGCTGACATCATTCCTCAGCGCCTGAGCCTCTCTGAGCAGAATCCCATTCTTGCCGCGCCGCACCCGCAATTGTTCTGGCGGAACAGAATATCAGGGCTGATAGGCCACCCGCAATCAGTAGTCCAACAGCACAGTAGATGAGTACACCGGCCACAGAGCCAAACATCCTCCAGAAGAGATACGCACCCAGTTCGAGGGTGATGAGCCCCGCTAGCTGCGACGACCGCACTCGCGCGGTGAGCAGAAGAGCTTTCCCTACTGTACTCCGGGGTCCCACTCGAGCCAATTCATTGGCCAGCAACAGGTCCTTCGAGGGCGTGATTTCTCTATTCCACACCCAGTAGAATGCCAATACCGTCCAGTGGAATACCAACTTCCATAAGACAGGTGCCAACAGTCCTAGGGCAATGGTGCCAATCAGCCCAACAAGAGCGAAAATAAGGCCAATGGAGTTCGCAGCGGATTTATAGAGGATCTGGCGGAGTGGCGGTTTCCGAAGACGCCGGAAGCGGCCCACGTGCTGGATAAACACCAATGGAACCATAGCAATTAGGAACCCAACTGCGCACAGCCATCCAAGAATTCTTACGTACGAATTACCTAGTGCGGTCTCACCGAATCCCCATAATCGTAGCCACAATGGAATGAGCGCGACACAGGTTTCGGCCACAAGGATAGCCAGCGGCAGGATGACTCCTCTTGGTTCCCCGGCGAAGAGGTCCACAATCATCCGATTCCATGCTTTCGCTTTCATGGCATTCTCCTTGCCTTACGGACCCTGACTGACGGGAGATTCGGGGTATTGACCCGAGTCATAGATGGGCGTGTTCATACGGAATTGGCCACGCCCAGGCCCATTCAATTGGGGAGGCACCGGATCTGGTGAGAGGTTAAACATGGGGTCTGCGTCGTCCGGATAGTAGGAAGCGCTTCCCCAGAGAGTTTCCGCTAGGCCAAACCCGGCCACGGCACCTATCAATGTCCCCGGGCCGGGCAGAATTGACCCGGCGACAGCCCCACCGGCGGCTAGCAGCACGGTGAACGGCAGACCAACACCGTTCAGGATCAAGAATCTGCCTACGTGAAAGTGCGACAGCCCGCTTCCTGTGAAATTGAACCCCATGTTGCCCCAGTAGGTGGGAATCGATTGGAACGATACAGCCTGCTGCGCCTGGACCCACACATAGGAAGGCGGGCTGACACTTACAGTGGTACTCCCAGCGTATATGCCGAAAGGGCCCCCTTGGCTCGTGCTGCTCGGACCAGAGATTTCTTCCAGCGAACCTCCCACGCCCGCCAAGCCTGGAACACTGAAGTTCCACGTGCCGCCGCCATCCGGATTGGAGGTGTAGGTGCCGTCCCCATTCATGATAATGGCAGCATAGTTCCCTTCAGCGGCGTAGGTGCCGGCGGCCCCCAGTTGCATGTCCTGCCCAATCGTGGAGTCCAAGACGTCGTCCATCGCATAGGCCACCGCCGAGGGCGGCCTCGGCCCGAAGTGCCCCGCCGGGTCCGCGAAGACGACGGGGTTGCCCTCCACGTAGGAATACAGGTTCCAGCTCTGCGGATCGGCCGGGTTGCCCACTACGTCGTCCGGGCTGTAGAACCGCTCCATCAAGGCCCCGTAGAAGCGGTAGTGCATATCGTCCATCGTGTCCGTCCCGTTCCCCGTGAGATCGTCCCTCTCCTGCCCCGCGTAGTGGATCAGCGCATAGGCGCTCTGTGCCGGCGGCGGCAGCTCCTGCCCGTACGGCTCGTAGTCGTGCTCCTCCACGATCGCCCCCGCCGCGTTCGCCACCACCCGCACGCTCCCCACCTGGTCCCACACATAATAGTACACCGTCTCGC
>JBAWEQ010000217.1:0-5490 GCA_049591295.1 Acidobacteriota bacterium | reverse complement strand
CACCGTGAACCATCCGTCCGACTGGATCACCACCCATGGCGCGGTCGCAGCGCGCAGCGGTGATGCCTGCCTCGTCTGCCATGCCCAGGCCACGTGCGACGCCTGCCACCAGAAGGAGGGCGTGACGCCGTGATGCGACGCCTGCTGCCCGCGCTCGTCGCGCTGACCGCGGCGGCCGTGCTCGGTCTCGTCGGCACGGCCGCCGCCTCAGCGCCGAGCCCGTCCGGTTCCGCGCTGGCCCTCCCGAGTGCCACCTCGGGCGTCAACGCGGCCACCAACGATGGCTGCTTCAGTTGCCACGGGGAGCGCGGCAAGACGCCGCCGATCATCGTCGACGGTCGACGCGTCAGCACCTACGTCGATCGCGGCATCTATGAGCGCTCTCTCCATGGAGACCTCGCCTGCACGAGCTGTCACGTGGGGTTCAAGTCGGGGACCCATGACGCGAGTCAGACTACGGGCTGGCTGACGGAGGCGAAGCTGACGGCGTGTGGCTACTGCCACGCCGACCAGTTCGCCATGTATCGGGGATCGTTCCACGGCACACTGGTCTTCGGGCACGACGACAGCAATGCGCCGATGTGTGCCGACTGTCACTCGCCGCACGACATCCTCGACACGAGCACTGCTGCGTTCCGCAAGAGTGAGCTTCAACTGTGCGGGCGCTGCCATCCGGCGGCGGAGAGCAGCTACCTCGACGGCTATCACGGCAAAGCCTTCTACCTCGGTCGCCTCACCGCCGCCACTTGTTCGGACTGCCACGGCGGCCACAAGATCCTTCCGGCTTCCAACCCGGCCAGCACCATCTCGAGCCGGAATATCGTGGCCACCTGTGCCAAGTGTCACCCGGGCGCCAACCGCAACTTCGCGGGCTTCCTCATCCACGTGGACCCGCGCAGCCCCCGGTCGTCCGTCTGGGTGTGGAGCATCAATGTCCTCTATCTCATCCTCATCACGGTAGTCTTCACGTTCGGCTTCGTGCACTCGTCCCTGTACATCTACAGAGGGATCAAGGATGGCCTCTACTCCCGGCGTCATTCCGGCTGAGAGCGCAAGACCCGCCAGGAAGGTGCGCACGCGCATCGAGTACCGGCGTTTCAACGTCTTCCACCGCTGGATGCACTTCCTGGTCTTCACGAGCTTCACCGTGCTCGTCTTCACAGGCATGCCGCTGAAGTACGAACAGACTGCCTGGGCGCGCTGGGTCATGGGACTCTTCGGGGGGGTGACCGCCGCCGGCGTGTATCACCGCATCGCCGCCATCGTCACCGTCTTCTACTGGACGGCCGAGATGATCTACATGATCGTGATGGTGCTGCGCAGTCGCGGGAAGGCGGTCACCGGCCCCAGCTCGTTGATGTTCAACAAGAAGGACCTGCGCGACATGATCGGCATGTTCGCCTGGTTCTTCGGCAAGGGACCCAAGCCGCAGTTCGACCGCTACACGTATTGGGAGAAGTTCGACTACCTGTCGCTCGTGGCCGGAACGCTGATCATCGGCGTCACGGGCTTCATGATGTGGTTCCCCATCAAGACGACTGAGCTGCTGCCGGGGCAGTTCCTCAACATCGCCTTCGTGATCCACTCCAACGAGGCGCTGCTGGCGATGGGCGTCATCTTCATCTTCGTGCACTTCTTCAGCGCCCACCTCAAGCCGGAGAACTTCCCGCTGGACAAGGTCATCTTCACCGGGTCAATGCCGGTCGAGCACTACAAGGCTGAGCGTCCCTTGGAGTACGCACGCCGCGTTCGTGAGGGCACGCTCGACGACGTGCTCGTCGAGAGGCGCATCACGTGGCGGACCTACGCGGCCGATACACTCTGGTGGATCATCACCCTTTTCGCCCTGTTCTGCGCTATCCTGATGACCGCGTTCATCATCTGGTCGGTGTTCACGTGAGCGCCGGCCGCATCGGGCAGACTGTCTTCGCCGCCCGCGGGGCGGTACGGAGGTGAAGACTGTGCAACGGTCGTGGCACCGGGTCCCCATAGCTTTCTGTGTCGTGCTGGCGCTCTGCGTCGGTGCGGCTGTCGTCCTCGCCATCGCCGCCGCGCCGGCGCACGCCTTCCCCAAGTGGGCGCACGGCGGCATCCCCGCCGGCAGCTGTCCGTGCCACAACAACGGCCCGCCCACGGACGCGAGCTGCACCGTCTGCCACACGGGCTACAAGAGCCCACCGGGCTACAATTGTTGGTCGTGCCACGCCCCCGGCCAGGACACTTCCAGCTTCTCGTCGTCCAGTGCTGCGTGCACCCAGACCTGCCACCTCTACAGCGACTACACGCGTGATTACACGACGGCGTTCACGCACAGCGCAGACCCGCATCTGGGCTCCACAGCGGACTGCCTGTCCTGCCATAGTACGAGCTCGGGGATCGCCGACCCCGGCCTGAGTCCGCATCACAGTGCGTCGCAGCAGGGGTTCACCGACTGCACCGCCTGTCACACGGGGTTCACCAAGCATGCCGGCCAGGTCACCTGCACAACGTGTCACAAGACCGCCGCGGCGTTTCACCTGCACAAGGCGAAGACGCCCGGGTTCAAACAGTGCAGCAGTTGCCACTCCATGAAACACGCGGGCAAGAGCGTGCCGCAGAGCAAGTGTGCCGCCTGCCACAAGGGCACCGGGACAGGCGGCGCCGCCCAGGCGCAGCACTCGGCGACGATCACCAAGAAGCTGACCTGCAGCGCCTGCCACAAGCAGAAGCTCCACGCCGCATCGCTCGGCTCCGGGATCAAGAGCTGCGGCACATGTCACAAGAGCCTCTACCACGCCAAGCAGAAGCTGCCGGGCACGTCGGCGTGCACCAAGTGCCATAGCACGGCCAAGCAGCACTCGAACGGCTATCAGTGTTCGGTCTGTCATTCCGCGCAGATCCACAACCTGCGCCCCAGCGTGCCCAAGATCGGCGGGCTCGGGATCCGCGGATAAGTGAGATTCCGCCTCACAACTCGCAGCCTGACGATCGCCGCGATCGTCCTCACTGTCGTCGTGGTGCTGATCGGGGCATCGCTGGCCGCCACCTCGACGCCACGCTTCTGCAGCAGCTGCAAGAACATGGTGTCTCACGTGCAGACGTACGATCAGTCGGCCCATGCTGGGGTCAACTGCGAGCAATGCCACACGCAACCGGGCCCGATGTTCTTCCTTACGTCCAAGCTGCAGGACCTCCAGGAGCCCATCGCGCAACTCACGGGGGACTACCAGAAGCCCATCGTCGGATTCGTGGTCAACGACTCCTGCCGCCGCTGCCACACCGACGCCCAGCTGTTCCACACGATCACCGTGAACGGCATCCGCGTGGACCACAAGCAGTTCATCCAGGCGGGCTTCCTCTGCATCAGATGCCACTCCACCGTTGCGCACGGCAATTCCGTGCCCGTGGGGTCGCGGACGTACCCGAGCATGGACCAGTGCCTGCTCTGCCACAACAACCATTACACGACGTCCACGGGTCAGGTCGCCACGGCGCAGTGCAACCTCTGTCACGCCGAGCCGCCCAAGAACGCGGAGCCGCTGAGCCACAAGAACCCCTCCTGGCCCACCCGGCATGGATCGATCGGCCTGCTGTCGACGTGCTCGGCCTGCCATACGGCGAAGGACGCGTGTTCCAAGTGCCACAACGGCATCGAGATGCCGCACGCCGCTGACTGGATCGAGAAGCACGGTGCCACGGTCGACGCTGACGGAAGCAGCAAGGCCTGCGAGCAGTGCCACGACACCAAGCAGTTCTGCCAGACCTGTCACAAAGTGCAGATGCCACACCCCGCAGACTGGATCGGCAAACACCCCGCCGTGGCGGCCAGAGTGGGCACCGAGACCTGTTTCAACTGCCACACGGTCGCCAACTGCCAGGCCTGCCACGCGGCACATTCGGCGGGGGAGCCTCAGGGGCACAAGCTGCTCACCGGTGTGCCCTACCAACTCCCCTCGGCGGAAGCGCCGTCATCATCTCCATCCGCGCTCGTAGCGCCGTGACCGATGGCTGATCGCAGACAGACCAAGGGTCGCGTGCTGCTCGAGGTGAACATCCCCGGCGGGTGGCTACTGGGCGTCCTGGCGGGGCTGGTGGTACTGCTGGTGATCGCGGTGGGGGTGTTCTCCGCGCTCAACAAGATCGCCACCTGCGACGTGTGTCACGTGATCAAGCCGGAGGTGCTCACTTACGAGCAGACGGCCCACTATCGGGCCGGGGTCGGATGCCAGCAGTGCCACACCAAGCCGGGTGTCTTCAACTACTTCATCCGCAACCTGCAGGGTGTCTCCAACCTGATCATGTACGTGTCGAACAAGTATCAGCGCCCGATCACCAGCTACGTCGGCGACGAGAGCTGCCTGCAGTGTCACCCGAACTCGCAGATCGACAAGGACATCATCGTCGGCAACATCCGCATCAACCACACCGGCCTGCGCGAAGCGGGCTACCAGTGCCTCACGTGCCATGCCAACATCAGCCACCCGGGTACGCGTCCCGACGTGTCTCGCGTGTCCCAGAACCCCATGTCCATCTGCGCCCGCTGCCACGACGGTGTGAAGCTGCCCGACACCTGCAGCACCTGTCACGTCGACGGGGTTCCCCCAGCCAACAGCCCCAAGATCCCCATCCCGCTGAAACTCACGGCCGCCCAGTGCCGCGAGTGCCACCAGCAGAAGTCCTTCTGCACGGAGTGTCACCACGGACTCGAGATGCCGCATCCCGCCGGCTGGACCAAGGCGCACGGCCAGGTCGTGCTCGACCGCGGCAAGGACGTCTGCGCCGCCTGCCACACCGACAAGGATCCGACGTTCTGCATCCGCTGTCACGGTCTGCCGATGCCGCATCCCGCCGACTGGCAAACGGCGCACGCCAGCGTGGGGCAGGCGGATCCTGGCAAGTGCGTCAAGTGCCACGGCCAGAACAGCTGCATCAAGTGTCACGGTCTGCCGATGCCCCATCCCGCGGACTGGCTGTCGACCCACCCGTCGACGGCGCAGTCGTCGCCCAGCCTCTGCGTCAAGTGCCACACCAGCTCGTTCTGCGCGGCCTGCCACGGCGTGAGTCTGCCCCACAGCAGCAGCTTCATCGCCAACCATCCCAGCCAGGTGTACGCCAACGGCGGC
This sequence comes from Acidobacteriota bacterium, assembly GCA_049591295.1. Classification (GTDB taxonomy): domain Bacteria; phylum Acidobacteriota; class UBA4820; order UBA4820; family DSQY01; genus DTPS01. Next base: position 388 of record JBAWEQ010000217.1, on the reverse strand, counting down.
GTGTGCGTGAAGTGCCACGGCAACAACGGCGCCGGGCCCAACGGATGCTACGGCGGTCAGTGCCACACGAGCTCCGTCCCGTGACCAGCGTGTCCGGCGCGGCGACGAGCGGCCCTGCTTGAGCGGCGCACCTCCCCAGCGAGTGTTCGTCGGCGTGAGCGGCGCCAGCGGAGCGCCCTACGCGCTGCGTCTGGTGCAGTCTCTGGCTGCCGCCGGCTGCGAGTTGCAGCTCAGCGTGTCCGACAACGGCGTGCTCGTGCTGCGGCATGAGCTGGAGCTGCACGCGGAGAGCCGGGACGACATCACGTCCGCTTTCCTCGAGCTCGCGGGTGCGACGGCCGAGGTCTACGCACCGGACGACCTCGCCGCCCCGCCCTCGAGCGGCAGC
>JBAWEQ010000216.1:0-2687 GCA_049591295.1 Acidobacteriota bacterium | reverse complement strand
GCAGACAGATTGACGCACTGGTCCGGCAGAATGTAGAAAACCTTCGATGGGCGACCCTCCAAAACCTCAACAACGCCTTTCGCGGCTTCGCTCTATCGCTGGATCAACGCTTTGAAGAAACCATTGCTGCCACGCACGGAGCCATTCAAGCCGCGTATCTCAAGAGAAAGGAACATGCCGAAGCAATCTTCGATGAAGTGGCGCGGTTGGAGTCCGCTGCAAATACCTTGACCAAGATCTGTGAAGAAAGTGAGAAATAAACGGATAAATGATCCGATCTTGACGTCAGGAACGTCGACCGAATAATTGATCGAAATGTAAAGGAACCGATTGTGCTCAGCGGCAGTAAAATGATGCGGCACACACACATTCGTAACACCGGTAACGCGTTGCAGTTGTCGCATCCGGATGCATTTCAGCTCTCGCCTGGGGAAATTCATTTTCTCTGGTGGTTTATTCAGGGGAGCATCATGAACCCCTCCACGAGGCAGCGTATGCGCAAAGCATGGGGTTTCTGCGAGCGCCATGGATGGGGTTGGATGATCGTGGAAGCGTCCTTTCGAACCGGGTACATGCACGGCCCGGCTCTCCTGTATGAGGATCTGATGGGAGCGGCTTTGAATTCTTTCGAGTTGCACGGCCCCGCGCAACAGGGGCGACTGAGAAGAAGGCTTGTGAATAAGGGCTCATGCTTAATGTGTGAGGAGGGATACGGCCCTCACAGCAAAGGAATTGTGAAAGAGAAAATCGTCCGACAAGGGAGAGATATAAGTGAACTGCTCCGGTTGGCCAAAAAGACCGAACCATATTGGCGCGCCACCGTTTGCGGGAGATGCGCCGGCACGGCCTCAACTTTGAGATGCAGGCAGCACCTGATCGAAGACGAATCCCCGAGATTGGCTAATGAAATGTCTGGCCACCGATCCTTGGTGACATACATATGTGACCACCTCGCAAAATATGCACGATCGTTCCAGTTCGAGTTCCAGGGCAGCCAAACAGAGGAAGATACAGCCGCCTTGATAAGCGCGGTTGGTTGGTGCGGCGGGTGGAGCCTTTTGCTGTCGATCACGGGATAAACGAATGTCATTTGATGCTTAGTATTGAAGAAAGGACAAAATTATGGATGACAAAATCGTATTTGTCCAGGCACTAGAGGTTCTTGACTCTCGTGGAAACCCGACGATCCGGGTTTTTGTAGAGCTGGGCAGTGGAGTAACGGCTTCGGCTTCTGTTCCGTCAGGTGCTTCTACGGGGGAGAACGAGGCCCTTGAACTGCGCGACCAGGACCTTAATCGGTACGGTGGCAAAGGTGTTCTCAAAGCCGTAGACAATGTGAACCGGATAATTGCTCCCAGGGTTGTCGGTATCCCATCGACACGGCAAGCGGAACTTGACCGAGTAATGATCGAATTGGATGGGACGCCCACTAAAAGCAAGCTCGGTGCCAATGCTATTCTTGGTGTTTCTATGGCGGCGGCTCGTGCCGCGTCAATGGTTTCCGGTCTGCCTTTGTATGCTTATCTGGGAGGCCCCGGTGCTGTGAAAATTCCAGTGCCCCAGAACAACATACTGAATGGCGGAGCGCATGCGGACAACAGCGTGGATTTTCAGGAGTTCATGGTAATGCCGATCGGCGCTCCGACATTTGTTGAAGCCCTGCGTTACAGTGCCGAGACTTTCCACGCCCTGAAGAAAATCCTTAAGGGTAAAGGATACGCAACGAGCGTCGGCGACGAGGGCGGGTTCGCACCAAATCTCAAAAGCAACGATGAGGCGTGCGAGGTAATTGTTGAGGCTATAGAGGCAGCAGGCTTTAAACCAGGCAAAGACATAGCCCTGGCACTTGATCCGGCAGCCAGTTCTTTCTTTGAAGACGGCCTATATAACCTGAGCAAATCGGGTCAGGGGAAAAAGTCCAGCTCGGAAATGACGGATCTCTATAAATCCTGGATTGAGAAGTACCCGATCGTTTCAATTGAAGACGGTCTTGCAGAGAATGATTGGGAAGGATTTCGTGAGCATACGGCTGTGCTCGGAGAAAAGATTCAGATCGTGGGCGACGATATCTATGTGACGAATACGCGGTTCATTGCCCGCGGGATTAAAGAAAAGTCCACCAATGCAGCGCTGATCAAGTTGAACCAAATTGGTACGGTCACTGAAACAATGGAAGCAATTCATCTATGTCACAAGGCCGGCTGGGGATATGTAATTTCTCATCGTTCCGGCGAAACCGAAGATACCTTTTTGGCTGACTTTGCTGTTGCAATGGGTGGCGGACAACTTAAGAGCGGATCAACGAGTCGCAGTGAGCGAATCGCTAAATACAACCGGCTTTTGGAGATTGAGGCCGAACTGGGCAAGGCGGCTATTTTCGAGTCGCCGTTGGGTAAGTAGAGCCGTAGCAAGGAAAATTCGCCGGGAAAGAGACGATCTTACCCATGAGTGAAAACCATATTCGCGGAATCTCGACGACAATGTACCTATTGGACAAAGCTCTCTGCGAGTTCGATGAATGGGCAAAGGGCAAGGAGGTCAGGTCGACCTTGTACGAGGTTCGAAATGACCTCTCGTCCGAACAAGGACGAAAAATCTCAGAACTCGTTGAGGACATGCAAGCTATCCTTAGAGAGATGCGGGACACGTTGAATCTGGACGGCTCGGTTCGCATCGCAGAGAAAATG
>JBAWEQ010000215.1:0-3650 GCA_049591295.1 Acidobacteriota bacterium | reverse complement strand
TAGTTGCTGTGCGGGTCGAGACTGTGGAGCATGCCGTCCAGGGAATCGCTGAGCAGGTCCTGCCCCGGCGGCTTCTCGTAGCCGCGGGTCTCGACCAGGTCGGCCACCTGCAGGTACAGCTTCTCGGCGGCCTTGGCCTGGTCGCCGCCGCCCGCGCGCAGATCCTGGCTCGGCCAGTCACCGGCCATGCCCAGCGCCATCAGGAACAATATCATCAGCAGAGCGGCTCGGCGCACCATAGCGGTCCATAGTAAGTCCTTCCCTCCCCGTTGTCCAGCCGGTTGGGCAAAAGGCGTCCCGACTCCTGAAGGACGCCCCCTTACGGACTTGCTCGCCAAGTCCCCATAAGCTAGTGACGAAGAAAGCGTGGCCCGGACGGGAGGCTTTGAACGGCGCGGCGGCCACCCGGAAGATAACGCTTGCCTCCCGCCTTGCCTCCCGGGTTTCTTGGGGCTTTCCCCTACTTCTTCGGCTTCCCCGGCGCCGGGGAAGCGTCTACTTGGCGCTGTCCGCCCGTGCCTTGCGGCCCGTGAGTTGCTTTGTCCCGCCCGCGTCAGCGGCAGCGGAAGAAGAACCTTGCGCCCCGGTGTCGATCCAGATGCGGGCTTCCCCGAGGGCGGGGCCGCGGTTGTTGGTCAGGTTCACGCGGATGGGGATGGTGATGGGCGCGAAGCAGTGGGGATTCCCCTGGCTCTCGGGCTGGGCTTTGGTGGCGGGTCCTTTCGTACCGGCAGGCTTGGCCGGGGCGGCCTTCGAGGCCGGCGGCGTCTGGCTCCCGGCCTTGGTCCCCCCGTTCTTCGCGGAGGACGAGCTCTGCCCAGGCGAGACGCAGGTGGTCAGGGGCGAAGAGGAGGCCCCGTTCTGCCACTGCGCATACAGCCACGGAAGCAGCGCCGTCTTCGAGAACCCGAAGATGTGATAGGGCGTCGTGAAGTGCAGCTCGCCGCTCGGACCGATATAGTAGACGGGATCCTTGTCCTTCTGGGTGAAGGACATATCCGGCTTCGAGAGGTCCTCCTGGAGCATCGTCTGCCCGAAGCGGCTCACGGGCATCATCGTGGCCGGCGGCGCGCTGGCGCTGTAGGGCGCTGGATCCACCCCTTCGTCGGCCGTAGGGGCCTGCGTGAAGTCGGCGATGCGCAGGCTCGTCCAGTCCACGTCGTCTAGCGTGAAACCCGAGGGCGGCATGACGTAGAGCGTGATCGCCTGGTCATTCCCGCCGCCCTGGCTCTTGCCCTTCACGGAGGTGTTTCCCCCCGCCCCTTGCAGCTCGCCCAGAGGAATAGACGCCGGTTTGATCGCCGCGCCGATGGCCACCGGCGCAGTAATACCGGAGGGGGGAGTCGGTTGCAGAACATAGTAGCCATTGACCATCACATACGTGCGGGAGTCGGCGCGCAACTTGGGCGTGGCGGCAGGATCTTGGGGCCACTGCTCCACGTCGGGATAGACGACCAGCTCCGGCGGCCCGCCGTTGCCGACCGGCACGAAACCCACACCTTCGCTGGAGCAGACGGTGCTCCAGATGTAGTGGCCCCCGGGCATGAACGGGTCATCCTCGACCGGTGTGATCGGCACGATGGTTCCGTTGCGGTAGGCGAGCCCATAGACACCGCTTTGCTGCTCGTGGGCCCCGAGGTCCGTCGTGTAGTACATCAGGATCTCGTCCGTCCCGTCACCATCAAGGTCCACGAACTTGGGGTCCCAGGCGTCCCCGTCGGCGGTGTCAGGATCGGCTCCCCAGAGGTAGCTGAAGTTCCCCGAAGAATCCTTCTGAAAGATCCGGAATTCGGTGACTCCCCCGACGCCACAATAGGTGACAATGTAGACGTCCGGGCCTGCGGGTGAGAGTTGATGTTCGAAACACTGGAGACTGCCGTCCGAGATGAGCTGCGGGAAAATGGAGGGAGGAAAGTACTTACTCCATGAGGCCTTTTCTATGGGCGGATAGTACTGCAGAACCAGCGGTGCGAGTCCGGCCGGTATGGCGATATTGCCTTTGGTAATCTGGTCGCATGAGCTGTGCCGCAAGGCTTGGCCCGCCGTGAGAAGCGCCAACGAAAGGGTCAAGACAACGATTCCGAAGGATCGTTTCGAATGCATGGATTACTCCTCAGTGAGCCGGCGGCTGAGCCGGAAGGGCGGGCACATAGGTTGGTGCGCGCTGCAGCACTACGTCCAGCCCGTACTCCGTGGTTTGCGTTGGGTTATCTCTACTGACACCGTTGTAGAGGCTGAAATCGTGGACGAAGTACCCTTGAAAATCGGAGAGGGAGTTCCTTGGATTTACTCCCCTGATGAACTGCGCTTTATCACTGAGTGCCCAGCATCCCACCCGGATGTCTTGGTCGGGTGCCATGAAGTTGGCTGCGGTACGCGCCAGAGGGGTATCCGCCGGCATCCACCCTGTCCTGTCGAAATACTTCATTTCCTCAAACCCCACCTGCATGAGCCCGTAGGAGGAGGCTAGGACGGTCTGGGCGTTGTAGCCCTTGTTGTTATAGAAGAAGTCGAGCGAGTCATAGGGGCCGCCGGAGTCTCCCTGGCTCCCATACTCGTCGTAAAGGTAGACCGCCACCCACACGGAGGGCGTCTTGTACCAATCCCAGCCCACACCACATGGCCCGGTTTGATAGGGCGGATTGGCCGGAGGAAGTACCCATGCGCAGCTTCCGAGAACGAGCGAATAGGCCGAGATGTCCGTGTCGGCGGCGGTGACCGGCGTGCAGCCGGAGCCGCTACTCCAGTCGGCCCAGGAGTCCAGCTTCTCGTAGCCATACTGCGGCCCGCTGCTCGATTGGCCTGGGTCGTAGCCTTTGACCCTCGTGTCCTTCCAGGCGGCCAGCCACGTCCCTTGAGCGATCGGCGAACCCGATACTCCTGGGATCGAAGGCTCGTCAAAACAGAAGGCGAAGTAGTAGGGATCGCCCAGTTGCGTTCGGAAGCTAGCATAGTCCCACGTTCTCGGCTCATACCGTGTGAGTTCTTCGGAAAAGTTGGATTCTCTCGCAATGCACGCCTTGATGTATTCGGGCGGAATGCCAAACCGCTCTGCATCGGCGTAGATCGCGGTGTCGTATGCGTTTCCTGCCGGATCGGCTCCGAGGGCACCGGCCGCCACCGTCTGCACGGTGAACGAGAGGCTGTTCTGGCCGGAGGTGGCGGTGATCTGGAAGCTGCCCAGGTGCAGGACCGCCAAGCCAGCACCGGAGACGCCGTTCGGCGGGAAGAGGAGGGCCACGTTGCTGGGGAAGAGGTCATCGGGATCGGCGGGGTTGTTCCGCGAGGGGCTCTGCAGGCTCCAGGTTGCTTGTAGCGCCTGGTTGTTGGAAAGCAGCGCAAGGGTCGGCGTGGCGCCGAGGGCGAGCGTCACCTTCTGCCCGCTTTGCGTGACCGAGATCGTCTGGCTCCCCTGCTGGCTGATGTTGATGGTGAGCGTCGAGCACGAGAGCTGAACGTTCTCCCCCCGGCTCTTCTGCACCACGTCCTTGTACTGCACGCCCGTCGGGCAGCAGGTGAAGTCGTCGTAGTAGTGGGGGTCGGTGAAGTCCTGGACCGTCACCCGCCGAATGGCATTCCGGTATGCGGTGCCGGTGCCGAAGACGAAGAGATCCCCGTAGCCGTCGGACGTGAGATCCATGGCGCCGGTG
>JBAWEQ010000214.1:0-8765 GCA_049591295.1 Acidobacteriota bacterium | reverse complement strand
GTTCGGGCCCGTGCGCGCGCCTCCCGGCCGACGTCCGCGGGGCCTCGGGTGGCGCGGAGCCCCCGCGGTGCTATCTTAGGCAGAGGAGGGATGCGATGATCGTGGCCATACCCTACGTCCACGCCGGGATCGGCCTGCTGTGCACCCTGGGGTCCATTCCCCTCGTCCTGCGGAAGGTCCCCATGAACCGAGGCTACGGCATCCGGATCCCCAAGGCCTTCGCATCCGAGAGCAACTGGTACGAGATCAACGCCTACGGCGGCAAGCTGTTCCTGGCGTTCGGCCTGTTTCTTCTCCTCTTCGCCGGCTTCACCCGGCACGTGGCGCCGCCGCCCAGGAGCCCCTGGGCCCTCGTCTACCTGCTCGCACCCCTCTCGGCGCTGGTCGTCGTCCTCGTGCTCGTCGAGTCCTTCGCCCGGCGGCTGCCCGACCGGTAGGCCGGTGGGGCCGAGATGAGGTGATGAGGAGATGAGGAGATGAGGGGATGAGGTGATGAGGGCGCGGGGAGGCCGGTGGGGCCGAGATGAGGTGATGAGGTGATGAGGTGATGAGGTGATGAGGGCGCGGGGAGGCCGGTGGGGCCGAGATGAGGTGATGAGGTGATGAGGGCGCGGGGAGGCCGGTGGGGCCGAGATGAGGTGATGAGGTGATGAGGTGATGAGGTGATGAGGTGATGAGGTGATGAGGGCGCATGCTGGCCTTCGGAGGCAGGAAGGCGCACCTATTCAGCCGCCGGCCCCGGTCATCCCACCGATCCCGGTCATCCTCATCTGAGGGCCGCTTCGAGGCAGTGCTCCCGAAGGATCTCAATCGCCGGACGTGCAGGGCCGTTGCCCGAGATCCTTCAGGGGAGAAGCTTCGAAGGAGCTTTCAGGATGACGCACACGCCGTGAGGGCGCGGGGTGAGGAGGTAAGTCCGTGAGGAGGGGAGACCTTCGAAGGCGAGATGAGGAGATGGGGTGATGAGGTGATGAGGTGATGAGGGTGAGGGGCGACCTTCGAAGGCAACCCATTCACCCGTAGCGGCCGATGGCAATCGGCCGGCCCTTCCTTCATAGAAGCGCGCTCCAGCGCGCGACACCGTGAGGAAGTGAGGAAGTCGTGAAGTGAGGAAGAAAAGAATCTCGCCAACCGCGGCGAGGACCCGCCGGAAAACGTCTCTTGATGCGCTGTGATAGGGACCTCCGCAGGAAGAAGGAGAGTGGGAATGCGAATGACCGCTAGGCGTGGCCTCATGCTTTGGGTGGCGCTGGTCCTCGTTGGGCCCCTTTTCTCCTTGGCCTCGCCTGCGGTGCCTCCGAAAGGCACCCGCGAGACACGGCGGGTCCAAGTTATCTCGGCCCCGCCCGCATTGATTACCGTCACGCTTCAGGACGATCTGAGCGTGGGGAACGACTTCGCCATAGAAATCAGAGTGTCGTATGGGTCAAGAGCATTCGAGTACGGATCGCAGGCCCGCAGCCGGCAAGGATTCGACGGGGTCATCATGGATCTGACCCGGGAGATCGGCTGGAAGGGGAAGTACCTGTTCACCCCTTACGACAATGGAGGCAATGGCTCGCGGAGCCGACTGGACGAAGTGTTCACCCTCCGAGGCGGTGAACTCGAGTATGTGGGCGGCTTCCCAGATTACCAGCCGGCTCAGTACGGCGGATGCTACGACGGGAAGTACTTCAGGGACTACTACAATAAGCACGAGCTGTGCTCACTGACCAGCCACGCCGGATTTCCGGGACTGTTCGTCCTCCTCACCGAGTCCGATGGCCGATTCCGCGTCCATGTCCAGCGAACCTGGGAGGCCAACAAGAAGCCATTCGATGAAGACATAGAGTTCGTCGACTACCTGATTAAGCATGGAGAGGCCGGCTACGATTCCAACGACCGCTCGCCGGTGGTCGAGCCATTGCTGAGGAATGCCGTCATCGCCAAGTATTGCGGCAAGGAGCAGGAGCTTCACGATGTAAGCGGTATGGCCAGGCAATGGCTCAAGCCGGCACAGTTCGCAGAGTTCAGCAGGGTTGTGGAAGACACTCTTCCGGGGGAACTGCAAAAGCACCAGATTGAGGTGAAGAGAGTGTTGTGATCCATGACCTCAGAATTCCACGCCGCGGGCCTGACCAGGGTTCCAGTCCGCAGGGCAAACGCGGCGCAGCGTCGTTCCCCACCCTACCGGACTGGGGAATGAGGATGGGGCCTCTCTTCGAAGGCCTCCCCCCGCCCTCATCACCTCATCACCTCATCACCCTTCTGCCTCCCCCTCTTCGGTGTCTCCGCTGTGAATCCATCTTGGCGTCTCGCCTCTCGCCCCCTTGCGCTGCGGGGCCCGTCTGTGCTACACCTCTGGCATACCCTGGCAGAGTGACATCGTGAGGCTTGGTGCGGCGGACCGGGAGGAGTGAGGGGCCACGTTCGTCGGGGCCGCCGCGGGCGCGGGGGAGCGCACCGCGGAGAGAAGGGCCCGTAGCCCCGCGGGAGGGGGACAGGGTTTGGTGGGAAACGGGGGGGATCACCGTTCACCGTTTGAAGGGCAGGCTCAGGCGCGCCGCGAGGGCGGAGAGCCTCGCGCGCCCATCGGTGCGCCGCCGGAGAGAGCCCGCCTCCGATTGGGAGAAGCTCTGCCCGGCCGCCCTCCTTTCGCCTCCCGACCCTCCGTAAAGGGCCCCGAAGCGCTGAAAACGGGATTTCGGACCTCCGTAGCGGCAACCTATGACCATGAGGGCCCGTTACGGCGCTCCGTAAGGGCAACCTACGCCCCTCCGCTGTCATTTCGGCCCTCCGTAACGGCAACCTATGACCTTCGGAGGCCGTTACGGAGCTCCGTAACGCCGCCCCAGGGCCTGCGGATGCCGTTTCGGGCCTCCGTAAAGGTGCCCCAGGACCGTGGGGGGCCTCTTCGGCGCTCCGAAATCGCGTTTTCGCCAGCCCCACCGCCCCCTCGGCCCACGACCGGCGTGCAATCCGCTCCTGATCATCGCTTTCCGCTTCCGAGATCCCCTTGAGGTCGTCCCGTTCGTGTCATCGTCGGAGTCCAACGTCACGTCTTTTTCTGTCCTTAGGAGGTGTGTCATGCAGATGCCCCACGCGGCGGTCAGCGGTGAAACGCTCGTGAAGGAGTACGGCCTCTACCACCAGACCCGGCTGAGCGCCGACAAGGCGCTCAAGCAGATGGCCGAGAGCTGGGCCCAGAGCCAGGCCCGCCTGAAGGCCAAGGTGGAGGCCTACGAGGCGGCTCAGGCCGCCACCATGACGGCCATGGCGGTGCGCGACGGCGAGGACGCCGCGCTGGACGACGCCGTGCGCCGCTTCTACGGCGCGCTGCTCGCGAAGAGCAACAACAACCGCAAGTCGCCCCTGTTCGCCGTCTACTTCCCGGACGGCGTGACGGCGGTGGTCAACGCCCCCATGGAGGCGGAGCTCCAGAAGGTCTCCGTCCTGCTGAGCAAGCTCGCCCAGGAGGAGGACGAGGAGCTGAAGGCCCACATCGGCCCCATCACCGCCGCCATGAACGACCTCGGCTCCGCCATGGACGCGCACCGGGCGGCCCTCGACACCGAACTGCAGACCTACGGCCTCGTCCAGCAGGAGAAGATCAACTGGTTCGACAGCTACAAGCTCAACCACCGCAGCCTCGCCCAGACGTTCTACAAGGAGCCCAAGAAGGCCGATAGCTACTTCAAGCCCATCCCCAGGGGCAAGGCCAGGAAGGACAACGGCGGCGACGGCACCCCCGCCGCCCCGGTCAAGAACTGACACGCGCCCCCCCAGCCCCGCGCCGCACGGGTCCCATCCCCCGGCGCGGGATTTTGCGCGAGACGAGAAGACGCGAGACGAGAGACGCGAGACGCGAAGACGCAAGGGCTCACCACGGAGAGCACGGGGAGCACGGAGAAGGAAAAGGTGAGGAGGTGAGGAGGGCGGGGGGAGGCCTGCGGAGGCGAGATGAGGAGATGAGGGGATGGGGAGATGAGGGCGCAGGGGGGTCTTCGAAATCGAGATGAGGAGATGAGGAGATGAGGAGATGAGGGCGCAGGGGGGCCTTCGAAGGCGAGATGAGGGGATGAGGAGATGAGGGTGTATGGAGGCCTTCGAAATCGAGATGAGGTGATGAGGAGATGAGGAGATGAGGGCGCATGGAGGCCTTCGGGGGCAGGGAGGCCCGGTCATCCCGCCACCGATCCCGGTCATCCTGAGGGCTTCTTCGAGGGAGTGCTTCCGAAGGACCTCAACCGCCGGACGTGCAGGGCCGTCGCCCGAGATCCTTCAGGGGAGAAGCTTCGAAGGAGCCTTCAGGATGACCCGCACGCCGTGAGGGCGCAGGGAGGCCTTCGAAGGCGGCACGTTGAACGGTTCCCTTCTTTGCCCCTTCACCTCTTCACCTCTTTACCCCTTCACCCATTCAGCCGTGTAGGAGCGCTCTCCAGAGCGCGATTCTTCGATGGCAGGAGAGAAGACATGCGGCGATGCGGGAGCGACCTTCGGGTCGCGATGACGCCACACCGGTCACGCGCACGCCGGCACCGTCGGCGTGCGCGGCCCCCTCGACAAGGGCCGATCATGCTGTGCGACAAGGGCAAATCGCATGACACGGCGCCGCCGGAGACCTGGACGCGCCGATCGGTGTGTGCTACAAGGACTTTGTGGATAGCGGGGGTTCCCATGAAGATGTGTTAGGCGGCAACCCCAATTGCCGCTACCATATCGGGAGGAGGAGCTATGCAGCCCATTCATCGTCGTCTTCGCATAATCGCTTTCGTCTACGGTTTGCTCTACTTCCTCTTCATAGTCGTAGGCACCATTCCGGCAACACGCACAGCGATCTTCAGCCACCCCGAACTTCCTATTTTCCGGCTCGAACAAGCCTTCGCATTTTTGCTTTTCGCTCTCTTCGTTGTCGGCATGATTATCTGGTCGCATAGCGAATTGGGTGCCGGCTTGGTCTTTCTCATTTGGTATGCGCAGGTCATTTGGGATGAGCTGCTATCTGAACATTTCGGCATGGGCGGCGGCGCCGGTCCGGTTCTCGGCATTCCTGGTCTCCTGATTGGCGTCATCCTCGTTGTTTTATGGGCCGTCCATCGCTTGCGGTCACCTCCATCGGTTGCTCCCGCTCAGCGCGGCTGAAGCCTGTGTGTTAGGCAAAGACAGCCGCCCAACAACCGGTTGCAGTGGACCGGTACGCTCAAGTGGGGCTAAGCTTCGAAGGTGCTCTTTCGCTCGGGAGTCCTTCGCAAAAGAAGTCCGGCCCCTGAACCAGGCGTTAGCCGGCGGAGATAACGGTGAGTTCTGACACTGACAATTCCGGTGGTACAGCTACCGGCCTGCCATTCACTCGGCCTGTCGTTCGACGCATCACCGAAGAGTTATTCCGTGAACGGTCGCAGTGGAAAAGCGGTGAGCTCGTCGACCGAATCGCTCAAATACACCACCAGCGCGGTGGTTCGCTCGCGACAGACCCGGGCGTTATGGTGCGGCGAGTCCTGCAGGATCTAAAGCACGACGGCTTGGTGACCACACCTGGTCACGGTTGGTGGCGTTGGACTACTGCGGCACAAGAGGAGCGTCCCGTTGCGGATGAAGAAGCCGTAGGCGCTTCTTCTCCTGTGGAGGACGAGGCCGCCGACGTACTTGAGCCGACAATACGCGTCGAAAAGGAAGTAGGGGCCGGAGCCGAGTGTGTCTACCTATATTTCAATCCGAACGACCGCCGACTCGCAGAACTGGAGGGTCGCGATGTTTGGGAGTGCAAGATTGGGCGTACCGGTAGCGCCGATGCCGCAAATCGAATCCTTGGTCAAGGTATCAAAACGGCGCTTTCACGCTTGCCGACCGTTGGCCTCTTAATTCGGACAGACGATTCCGCAGCACTCGAAAATGCCCTGCACTCGTCCCTAAGGTTGGTCGGCGCAGAGGTTCCTGACAGCCCTGGAAACGAGTGGTTTGTTACGTCGCCAGCACGCATCGAGGCATGGCAGGAGAGCTTTCAAAAAAGCCTCGCCGTGGTAAGGGTGTTGTGACCAAAACGCCGGCTAACCACTGCTTCCAAGGGACGTGCCGCAAGCGGCGCGCCCCTGAAGCAGGACGTTACCGGTGCCACACGGGCGCCGTTGCCCGGCTCTCTGCAAAAATGGGTGAGCGGATATCTCGCAAGTGGCTTCAGACAAACAGAGGGGAAAGATCATCGTGACGGCTGAACAGTGGGTTGCGACGATTTTGGCGGGGTCGGCGCTGACGGAGGGGGGCGCGTTCGCGTGGATGGTCTATCGGGCGCGGGCGAGGGGCTACGGGCTCCGGTGGCTCGGTTGGGGGCAGGGCACGAACGCGGCGGGGATGCTGGCGGGTCTGATGGTGGCGGCGCTCTACTGCGCGTGGAGCGTCGGAGGCGTCGCGGGGCTGTGGGACGATGTGCTGCGCTTCGGTGCGCTCAAGCTCCTGGCGCTGGCGGCGGCGGGGGCGGCGGCGCTCTTCGAGGAGACGCTCTTCCGCGGCCTGCTGATGAACCGGATGCGCGCCAGGGGGCGAAGCGCCTTTGCGCAGGTCGTCGTGAGCGGCCTGGCTTTCGGGGCAGCGCACGGCCTTTGGGGCTTGATGGCCCCAGGGTACACGCTCGGCTTCATGGTGGCTACGACGGCGCTGGGGCTCGCTCTGGCCTGCGTCTTCCTGCTGGGGCGGCGCAGCCTGACGCCGGTCATCCTGAGCCACTTCCTGATCGACGCCGTGCTGGAGCCGTGGCTGCTGCTGCACGTTTTTCAGGCTGGGCGCTGAAGGAAGCTCGACGGGATGGGGCCGTGCGGACGGCCGCGGTGCGCGAGAATCTGGAAGGGGTCGCGCGGTGGTTGAGCCCGAATGCTGGAAGCCGCGAGGGGGGCGACGGGGATGGTATCCTGCTCCCCTCCAGATTGTAGCCAGCCTTAAGACGTGATGGAATCACGTGAAAGAGGTGGACGCGATGAGCGGAGACCTCGGGAGGCCCGATGGAGTTCCTCCCGGATCACCTTGCGGATTGTGGCCTCGATCCGATCCGGTCTCTTCGCCATGTGTTCTCGAAGCACCCTGTTGATCAAATTCTGGTAGCTGCCGCCTTCGGAGTCATGGACCTGCTGCTTGAACCAGGCGATGACGTCGCTGTCCAGGCGGATCGCGTGATCCTGGTCTTGCCGGCAGGCGTCTTCACGACGGCGCCGCGCTTGCCCTTGGTGAAATCGTATTCCTTTCTCATGGCGTGCCCTACCTATACATGTGGACAAGGGGTTCGAGGGCCTGGAGGACGCCGCGGCGGAGGGCCTGGAGGCGGGAGGCGGCGCGGCGGCGGGTGCCGAGGGTGAAGACGGCGCGGACGGCGTGCAGGAACTCCTCGCGGGCCTCGAAGTAGTGGAGGGCCCAGAGGCCGGCGGGGATGCCCAGCAGGACGAGGGCGGCCGAGGCCCACGGCCCCAGGAGGTAGTCCAGCCCCACGGCCGCGCCGGCGTAGTAGAAGAGAAAGAGCAGGGTGCCCAGGCCGAGCTTGTAGGTGGCCACCACGTCCTCCTCCCGCGAGAAGGCTTTGGCCACGGGCGCCGTGAGGGCGTAGGGGAGGGCGTTGAAGAGCCAGCCGTAGAGGGCGAGGGGGTAGCCCGCCACGAGCAGGGCGAGGCGCTTCCAGGCGTAGGCCAGGGCCGGACCGGCGGAGAGCTCCCTGGCCACGTCGGCGTCCTCCAACCGCAGGAGGTGGAGGAGGCGCGCGTAGTGGCGCATGCGGCTCATCAGCAGCGCCAGCTCGCGGGGGTGCTCCCCGCGGGCCCTGTAGTAGCTCTCCAGCATGAGGCGGCGCGCCTCGGCCCTGGGGAGGTCGCTCTCCCCCGCGCCGAGCAGCTCCAGCGCCATGGGCCTGAGGGCCTCCACGAAGCGCAGGTCGTCCCAGCGCTCGGCGTTCACCGTCACGGAGTGCAGGGCCTCGGCGATGCGCTCCGTCAGCGCCGTCACCGCCTCGGGCGCCTCTCCCTCGCCGAAATCCAGGTCGGCGCACGGCACGGGCAGGCCGACGACGGCCGTGACCTCGCTGCGGAAGACGGCCTTCTCCTCGAAGACGAGGCCCACCGGGAGGATGGCCAGCCCCTCGGCCCCGGCCGCGAGGGCGCGGCCGGCGATGCGGGCGGCCCCGGTCTTCACGGGCTGGAGCGAGGGCTCGTTGTGGCTGAGCCCCTCGGGGAAGAGGGCCACGGCCTCGCCCGCCGCGAGGCTCTGCTCGCACGCCTCGAAGGTCCTGGCGTTCTGCGCCATGTCGCTGCCCTCGTCCTGCCGCCTCTGGACAGGAAGCGCCCGCAGGGCCTTCAGGAAGGGGGCCACGAGGGGGTGGTGGAAGAGGGGCGCCTTGGCGAGGAACCGCACGGGGCGCGGCGAGGCGCAGAGCAGGAGGAGCGGGTCCAGGAGCGAGTTGACGTGGTTGGCCACGAGGATGAGGGGGCCGTCGGCCGGGATGTGGTCTTGGCCCAGCACGATCACCCTGCGGAAGAAGATCCGCAGGGCCAGGCGGAAGAGGCGCTGGAGCAGACGGGGCGCGAGGTCCATGACGGGGACAGTATGCCAGAGAAGGGGGGGATTCCGAAAATCCCGGCCGGGCCAAGAGGGCGCCGGCGAGAAAGGTGCGGGAACCAGACACGGCGCGATCCCGTGCCAGTGTTGTGTCCCTGTATTGTGTTTACCACGGCTATTTCCTGGGACACAACACTTCCCAAGGGGCTCTGCCCCTAGGGCGCCCGCCTGCGGCGGGCTGTTACCCCGAAGGAGGG
>JBAWEQ010000213.1:0-4330 GCA_049591295.1 Acidobacteriota bacterium | reverse complement strand
CTCCACCCGCGCGGCCAGGGCGGCCTGGGCCGCCAGCGCGGACGGGAGGAGCAGCTTGCCCCGGCGGCGCGCGAGAGAGCGCACCCCCTCCAGCACCTTGGCCTGCGTCTTGGGCCCGAAGCCCGGCAGCGAGACCAGGCGGTTCTCCAGGCAGGCGTACTCCAGCTCCCCCGCCGACTGGAGCCCGAGCTGGCGCCAGAGCACCCCGGCCTTCTTCGGGCCGAGGCCCGGCACCCCCAGGAGCTCCCTCACGCCCGGCGGCACCTTGGCCCGCAGCTCCTCCAGCTTGTGCACGGAGCCCGTAGCGATCTCCTCGCGCACCTTCTCGGCGATGGCCTTCCCCACGCCGGGCAGGGCCTCCAGAACCCCGGGCTCGCCCCAACTCTCCACCGGCTGCGAGGCCTTGGAGAGCGTCCTCGCCGCGTTGGCGTAGGCCCTCACCTTGAACGGGTTCTCCCCCAGCAACTCGGAGAGCGCCGCCAGCTCCTCCAGGGCCCCGACGATCCGCTCGCGCTCCATGCAGCCTCCGTGGTCATGAGCGTACGAGCCGGGGGGCAGGCCCGTCAACGGCCGCGCTCGTGCCCCGCGCCGCTGCGAATTCTTCCTATGGGCAGCATCGACACTGCCGTCGGATGACAGGGAACCACGTCGCCAGCGGCCCATGCCCCGCAGTCTCTCCTCAGGACCGGCGGGCGCTTGCGGGCGAGCCTGGATCGGTTCCGCAAGAGTCTGCGCCGCCCTTGCGGGAGTCCGCTCCGGACTGAAGCAGGCTGGGGAAGGAATCGGAACTCGCTCGCATCCGCCACGTGCGCTGGTGGGCGGGAGGCGCCGCTGTATCGTTGGCTTTACGGTGTGCAAGAGACACAGAACGGAAAGCGCCCGCACGATGGCCAGAGATCCCCAATGCGCGGCTGCTTTGACACGCGGGCGCCGGGGCACGGATGTTGCTGTGGACCTCGTGCCGAAGGAGCGCCCTGCCGCGAGAGGCGGCCGGGAGAGAGTAGGCGCTGCGCGAGTGCCAGGGGGACGGGACTCGGTGACGAGAACGGGAGCCCGGGGAAAGGGCCGCCCCTCTCCTGGCCGCCCGCGCTTCGCCGGTCCTCAGCAGCGGCGGAGGGGTGTCCATGAGGTTGGCCCCGGCAGAACGGCCCCATCATCTTGGCCCGCCCCTATGGGCCCAGGCCGTCGAGGGAGTTGCGGGGAGCCTCCCCGTGGGACTATGATAACTGGCAACACCTGGGGGGACGAATGACGGCACAGATGGCCAAGCCTGGTACCGCTACCCGTCGAAGGCCTGCGTGGGCGCCGCGCTGGCGCCTTTCGGGCGACCGGGCACCGGTCCTTCTCCTGTCTGGCGCGGCCATCCTTGGCACCCTCGCGCTCGCGTGCCCCGCGAAGGCGGACATCGTCGTCCCGACGACCGGCAATCCGTCGGAAGCGAGGATCTACAACCCGTCAGCGGTCGCTGTCGGCGGCACGATCAACGGCCAGCAGTACACCATCGGCCCGCATCAGGTGCTTGAGCTCCCGGAGCAGGCCGCCCAGATACGGATCGTCCCCGGCACGGACAGCATGGGGAACCAATACCCTGACCCGGTGGTCGATGTGGAGACCGGGGTGAACGGCTTCATCGCCTCGCCGCCGATCTACACGCTGGAGGACCTCGCGAACACCGAGGATGTCTACGGTCAGCTCCCGACAGGCGCGAAGCTCGGCATCGAGGCCGGCGGCGCGAGCGTGACCGCGGCGATCTACGCGACGCAACCGGACGGGCGTCTCATCAACATCGCCATCGGCGTCTATCCGGACGGCACCGTCCTCGATCCGCAGACGGTGCTCGGCAGCCTGCCTGACGGCGCAGGGATCGGCATCCAGTTCCTCCAAGGGAGCGGCCGCGGCGTCCTCATGGCGCAGAACAGCATGGGCGATGAACAGTACGTCGACATGGCGCCGCGCGCGACGCCGATGCTCGGCTATTACTGCGTCACGAAATGGATGAAGCCCGCCTCGAAGCCGATCAAGCTCTCGCCCGCGGAGACGACGGGCATCACGGACGCGCTCAGCGCGTACCTCCTCCAGGATCCGCTCTTCAAGCAGAAGTTCGGCGACGCCGCCACGATGAAGCTCGTGCTGCTGCACTGGGAGAACTCCGACCCGTCCGACGGCAGCTTCGCAGGAGGCGCGCCCCTCAAGGTCGCGAACGGCGCCCTCTACCTCTTCGTGACGCCGGCCACGGACGTCTCCGGACTGAACGCGAAGAAGGTGAACGGCATGATGAAGATCACGGCCAGCGTCCCGAACCCGTACGGCTTCGTCCAAGAGGCGCTGGCGCCCTTCGTCGGCGAGCATTGGACGCAGTACTACGGCACCGACGCCCCACTCCTCTCCGCGCGGCCGAACGCCGCCTGGACAAAACAAAAACCGAACTGGTGAGAAAACATGACCCTCGAACAACTCCTCTCCTCGACGAAAAGACGCCTCGGCGTGACGATGATCAGCGCCGCCCTCAGCCTCGGAGCGATGGGCAGCCAGATCATCCCGTACCTGAACCAGAACGCGAAAGTCACGGCGCTGAACGCCTCCGCGCAGACGATCACCGTGACGGCGACGTACGCCCCCATGGGCCAAGACCCCCGCAACGGCACGCCCGAAACCGTGACGCTCACCCCCGGACAGAGCGGCACGCTCGCCAACCCACTCACCCAAGAAGGAAGCGCGTACGTCACCAGCACCGGCGACGACGCAGTCCTCACCGCCAGCATCCAACACACGGACGGCAGCGGCATGAACATCCCAGTCCTCCCCGCAAACGCGAAAAACAACGAACAGCCGGAAGCGGGAATCCTCGCGAACGGGATGCAATGGGAACGCGAGATCGTCCTCTCCGGCGACAGCAGCAGCAACAACACCCTCAACCACCAAGCCTACGGACCAGACGGGACAGGACCGGCCAACGCCTCACCAGAATATGTTCCTCCCGGACTTATCAGCCCCGCTTATGTCGGCGACATCTTCAACGGCGGCCTCCCCCTGGGAAGCACAGACACGCTCATCCCGCAAGTCAGCGACCAGAGCAAGGCCGGCGGCCTCCTCCTCTACACCAGCCCCGTCAGCGGCGACACGAGACTCAGAACGATGCAGAACTTCACGACGGCACAACAGAACCCCGCCGACGTCGCGAAAGCGTACGTCCAGCAATGGCTTCCGCCGAACGACAGCAGATTCTACTTAAATAATGAAGAAGCCCGTGCCATAATCAATGGCGATGGGGAAGAAACACCTAGTTATGCTACGGATTTGGCTACAATTCTCGCTAACTCGTCGGGTGCAAACGGACAGACAATCGACCAACTTACGCAGTGGCTTCAAGAGCAAGCTGACTGTAACCTTTCAAATGGAGAGCTTCTTCGTGCTTCCGATCCTCTTTATTGGACTAATGCAAGCTATGGAACTAAAGGATTTGCCCTTTTTGAGGAAGGAGCGTCTACTGCGGGTTTTCCACTCGATCCTACAGACCTACAAGCGATGTATTCGCTCATAAAAGATCAATTCCTCTGGAGGTTTGTGATGGATCATCCGGAGTTATATGGTGGGTCAGTGGGAGGTCTTCCCGACATAAGTCATGATCCGACGTGGTATACGGGAGACACGAACGATTTCACGTGCCCATAAGTTTTAAATATCCTCCTTTTCATTTATACTTAAAATGAAGAAGAGGTGGTTATTAGTAATTATTATTACTTTAATCACCATAATAACTCTTTATCATCTGACGCCGTTTGTTGCCGCCAGTTGTAACAATAATGGTTTTTGTGAACAACCATCTGAAACATGTCAAGATTGTCCAAACGATTGTGGACTCTGTAATGTTGGAAGTTCTTGTGCTTCAAACGGACAATGTTCCAGCGGTATTTGTCGTTGTGGAGTGTGTGCTTCTTCGTAAATCCTCGCCGTACCCCGTCTGGCGAAGGGTGGAGATCACGAGGTAGCCTAGGGCGGGCTGAGGAAGGCCCGTGGGCCGGGTTGCCGGTGCGGGGCCCCGGGAAACTTCCAGCGGTCCGGAGATCGGTGCTCGACACCGGCGGTTGGGGCGGCGCCATGGTGAACGGGCCTGGGTGGGTTCGGGCCGGACCCAGGCGGGGGCCGGGCGGCTTGCGAGGAGCGGGATGAGGAGAATGTTGAGCCGGTCAGTCCTGGAGCGCTTCGGGCAGGGTGACGGCGCCGGGGGTACGGATGGCGTTGAGGGCGGCTTGAAAGACGTAGGCCTTGGGCTCCACTTCGCAGAGCTTGGCGGTCTCGAAGAGGGTGTAGAAGAGGGCGGCCACCTGGG
>JBAWEQ010000212.1:0-5305 GCA_049591295.1 Acidobacteriota bacterium | reverse complement strand
CGCGTGGACGCGCCCGGACCAGGCCCCCAGCGCCGCGCCCACGGCGCGGCCAAGGCCCGGCCGGGGCTCGGAACCGGCGGGATGGTCCATCTTGGACAGGCATCAAAAGACATGGGGGAGGCTCTTTCCAATTCAGCCGCCGGTTCTCTGACTCTCTGCCTTTACCTTTCCCTCATGGCTCGCTCGGTTTCCCGGGCGATGTCGCGCTCCTTGAGGGCGTCCTTCTTGTCGTAGATTTTCTTGCCCCGCCCCAGGCCCAGCTCCACCTTGATGGAGCCGCGGCTGAGGTAGACCCTGAGCGGAACCAGCGTCAGCCCCTTCTCATCCACCCTCCCCTTGAGCTTCAGGATCTCCTTCTTGTGCATGAGGAGCTTGCGCTTGCGGAGCGGGTCCACGGGGGTGAGGGCCGCGTGCGTGTGGTGGCTGTAGGGGGAGACGTGGCACTGATAGAGCCAGAGCTCCTCGCCCTCCACCAGCGCGTAGGCATCCTTCAACTGGACGTGGCCCGCCCGGATGGACTTCACCTCGGGGCCCAGGAGCACCATGCCCGCCTCGAACTTGTCGAGGATCTCGTAGAGGTGGAAGGCCTGCCGGTTGCGCGAGATGTCCCGCTGGGCCTCGGTGCGGTCGGTCATGAGCCCTCGGGATCCTTGGACGGCGGCAGGTGCCGCATGACCGCGTCCTTGAAGGAGGGAGGCACGCCGATGTTGGGAAGGCTCTCGAGGGTGTCCACCAGCCCGCGCATGGCCTCGTACTCCGCCAGGCAGGAGGGGCAGGCGGCCAGGTGGGCGCGGATCTCCTCGGCCTCCTCCGGTGTGAAGTCGTTCTCGATGAAACGGGGAAGCAACGCCAGGACTTTCAGGCAGCGAGTGCTGGTCTTGTCCGTCACCGTCCCACCTCCATCGGAGCTACCGATAGTCCTTGAGCCGCTCCATGAGGAGCTGGCGGGCCCTGAAGATCCGATTCTTGACGGTCCCGATCGGCAGTCCGGTGATCTTCGCCATCTCCTCGTAGGAGCGGAAGTTGAAGTGCCTGAGCAGGATGAGCTCCCTGTATGAGGGAGGCAGCTCCTCCAGGGCCTTCGTGACTTCGGCGAGTATCACCTGGTTTCGATACGCGTCGTGGGGATTCAAAGTTGCACTTTCCAGGGGCAGCTCGGGGTGGTCGGGGTCGTCCTGCCGCTCCTGGATGGAGAGGGTGGTCATCTTTTGGCGCCTCAGGTAGTCGATGGTGTGGTTGCTCGCGATCTTGTAGAGCCAGGTGGAGAATTTGTACTGGCCGTCGTATCGGTCGAGGCTTCCGTAGGCCTTCAGGAAGACCTCCTGGCACAGCTCGAGGGCCTCCTCGTAGCGGTGGACCATGTGGTAGATGTAGTTCACCAGGCCCTTCTGGTAGCGCTCCACCAACAACGCGAATGCCTCCCGGTCTCCCCCCAGGACCTCCTTCACCACCTCCGCATCGGTCAGGACCCGCTGGGCCTCCATCGCTCCTCCGCCAGCATTCTAGGAGCAGGGCCGCACCCTGGCAAGCGGGACCCGCCACTCCGACAAGGCGGGCCGCTCTGGCTGCCCAAGACCATTTCACCTCGCTGTTGGGCAGTCTGCCTTCCGGAGCGAAGCCGAGGAAGGCGCGTCCCGGCGCGTCGCCGCCGGCGCACCCGTGGAGGGTGGGGAGACGGTTCACACCAGACGAAGCTGGGCCTGGCGCCCGAAGGGCGGCTGAGGGCCTGCGGACGGAGCGCGACCACGCTCGCGTGGTCGCGCCCGGACCAGGTTCGCAGCGCCGCGCCATCGGCGCGGCCAAGGCCCGGTCGGGGCTCGGCTCCGACGGGATGGTCCATTTCGGACAGACGTGACCGGCCACTGATGGTAAGATGTCACCGCTCCGCGAAACGCGGATCCTCGCACGGCGTGGAGGACTCCATGAAGTCGCACCGGGAGACCCTGACCATCGAGACGCACAGCCGACGGGCCTTTCTCAACATCACGGACCGGGTCCAGGCCGCCGTGGCCGCCAGCGGGATCCGAGAGGGGCTGTGCCTGGTCAACGCCATGCACATCACCGCCAGCGTCTTCATCAACGACGACGAATCGGGGCTACACCAGGATTACGAGGAGTGGCTCGAGGGGCTGGCCCCGCACGAGCCCGTGAGCCGGTACCGGCACAACCGCACGGGAGAGGACAACGGCGACGCCCACCTCAAGCGGCAGGTGATGGGCCGCGAGGTGGTCGCGGCCGTCACGGGCGGGCGGCTGGACTTCGGCCCGTGGGAGCAGATCTTCTACGGCGAGTTCGACGGGCTCAGGCCCAAGCGGGTGCTCATCAAGGTCATCGGAGAGTAGCCTGGCATGGCGCGCGAATCCGGGAGGCACCCGGGCAAAAGGCGGGAGCACAAGCTCACGCGCTTCAGCATGAGCCGCAAGAGCGAGGTGGCGCTGGCCGCTGTGGGCGTTCTCGTCATCGCGCTGGTGCTTGGCTTTCTGTGGCTCCTCCTGTCGCCCCTCTGGCTCAAGCCCGGCCCCGCCGAGCTGGCCGCGAGGCAGATCGCCCTGGAGCGCGACGCCCAGGTGTGGCGGGAGGCCAGGGAGAGCGGCCTCCTGCTGAAGGTTCAGCAGGACCGCCAGGAGCTCTTCGTGGACGCGGCCAAATGGAACGCCCTGCTGCCCACCGAGCACGCACCACGGGTCGCGGCCATCGCCGGGCATCTGGGCTGGGACTGGGCCTTCATATTCGACGCCTCCACCGGCCGGCAGCTGGGCTGGTACGTGAAGGACAAGGGGTACCACTCCACGCCCAATCCCCCCCGTTAGGATCCGGCTGGGGGGCTCGTGCCGGCACGGCCGAAGCTCTCCGCGCCCAGGCGCCGGGCCTCCGCGAGGTAGCCCCGGCGGGTGGCCTCATCCGCCGAAGCCAGGCCGTGAAAGACCACGTGCCTCACCTGCCCCACCCCGCAGAGCCGCAGGGTCCAGTCATCCAGGAGGCGCTCCAGGGGCTTCTGGAATCCGAAGGCCTCGTACTGCAGCGCACTGGCACCGGCGGTGTTGAGGACGAGGGCCCTGGAGTGGCGCAGGAGCCCCTCCACCCGGCCGTCCGGCAGAAACCGGAAGGCGAATCCCTCGAAGAAGACGCGGTCGAAGAAGCCCTTCATCGCCGCCGGCATGGAGAACCACCAGATGGGAAAGACGAAGGCCAGCGCCTCGGCGCGCCGGACCCGCGCCTGGTAACCGGCCACGTCCTCGGGTGCGGAGCCTGAGGAGAAGGCGGCCATGTCGGCCTCCGTGAGCGCCGGCCGGAAGCCCTCGGCGTAGAGATCGGCCACGTCGGGATCGTGGCCCGCCTCGCGGAGCCCGTCCAGGAGCGCCGCCGCCACCGCCCCGTTGAAGGAGTCCCGCCTCGGATGGGCCAGCACCACGAGGATTCGCACGCCCTAGCCGCCCTGAAAGGCGTCCGACACCCAGACCAGGAGCACCTCACCCAGGAAGACCCGGTGGTAGTCCCGGTCCTGGTAGTGCCCCTCCAGCCCCGAATCCAGGAAGTGACCGGGATCCAGGTCCATGTTGGCCAGGATGCGGCACTCGAAGGAGAGGTCCGCCCCCTCCACCCTCGGCACCGCGACGCGCTCGGAGGGCAGGGGCTTCAGCCCGGCCACGGACCACTTGTCCACGTCGCGGCCCGAGAGCGAGCCGCAGAGGTTCAGGGCCTCCCTCCGGTCGGGCGGCAGCACGTTCAGCGTGAACTCGGGCTGGCTCGCCAAGCGGGTGTAGGTGTGGCGTGTGGGCCGCACGTAGACGGTCACCACCGGGCGGTTCCAGAGGGTCCCGAAGCCGCCCCACGAGACGGTCATGGGATTGGGGTTCTGCGCGCCCGCCACCAGCAGCGCCCAGCGCTTGTCGAGAATGTGGAAGGGCCTCAGCGTCAAATCCTCGGGTTTCACGACGCGCATCATCACCTCCGTGGTTCAGCGAAACGCCGGCCAGTTCTTCTCCTCACGGCGCCGGCCGGATCTCGGCCTTCGCCCTGGGCGGGAAGTACTTCCGCATGGCCTTGGCGATCTCCTTCACGCAGACCCGGGCCGCCTGCTCGGGCGTCGCCACGAAGAACCCGGCGAGCGACCAGCGGCCCCGAAAACGGTAGTCGGCCGACCAGAGGGCCTTGCCGGCCGGATCCTTGATCACGACGCTCATGGTGGCATCCAGCCAGCGCCGCGACGCCGGTGCCGCCCCCTCCGCCGTCGGCTGGCTGGAGGGCCCGGTGGACGGGACGTTAGCCTTCTCCGAACCGTTGGACAAGGAGGTGGCGAGCCCGGCGGAGCTGTGGAAGACGACCTGCACCTCGCCCTGGGCTCCGCTGCCTCCGATGGGCAGGTAGGGCTGAAAGGCCTGGGCGACCATGAGGCGGATGGGCACCTCCAGCTCCGGCGCGTCGGTCCGCACCTGCAACCGGTAGCCGCCCATGGCCTCCAGCGCGTGCAGGTCCGTGACCGACCCCGTCTTCATCTGGGAGCAGCCGGCCGCGAGCAGCAGGCCGAGCACGGCGGCCCACCCCGCCATCGGGCGTCTCATGGCGTCTGTCCGGCGCCCGCCCCGGACGCGGACGCTTCGACCGGAACGAGGCGCGTCTTGGCCGTGATGGCCGCCCTGATCTCCGGCAGGGCCAGACGGGCCGCTGCCTCACCCGCCTCCATGAGCCGCTTCTTCTGGGAGAAGTCGTCGAAGGCGACGCCGGTCACGTCGGGCCGGATGACCACGTCGGCCTCCCGCAGGCGGCACTGGGTGATCTGCTCCTGCATGATGGCCACTCCCTGGTAGGCCACTTCCACGGCGTTGCCGGGGGCCTTCATGGGGAGCCCCCGGGGGATGGCCACGGCGATGACGACGCCGGCCCCGAGCTGCCGGGCTACGTCGGCCGGGACCGGGTCCACCACCCCGCCGTCCACGTAGGTGGCATCGCCGATCTGCACGGGGACGAAGACGCCCGGGATGGCGCAGGACGCGTGGACGGCCCTGGCCACCGACCCCCGCTGGAACACGACGGGCCGTCCCGTGGACAGATCCACGGCCACGGCGGCGAAGGGCACCCTCATGTCCTCGATGTTGGCATGCTTCAGGTGGGCGCGGATGAAGGACTCGAGCCCCTGGCCCTGCACTAGGCCGCCGGAAAAGAAGGAGAGGGCGTGGTAGTCGAAGAGGTCCTCCTCCTTAACCGCCACGGCCATGAACTCGGCGTCGAGCACCCGGCCCGAGTCGGCGTACATGGCGCCCACGAGGCTGCCCACGGAGGTTCCCACCACCAGGTCGATGGGGAT
>JBAWEQ010000211.1:0-3724 GCA_049591295.1 Acidobacteriota bacterium | reverse complement strand
GGGGCGCGGCGCTGCCAGGGTGGCCCCGGTGCCCCAAGAGCCCTCGAGGGCCAAACGCCGGCCAGAAGGCACTTTGGAGAAGTCGTGGAGATTGGCACGCGCGATGCTTCTTGAGATCCTTCGATGTCCCGGTCCCCCAAGCCGGCATCGAAGAATGAGTTCCCCCAAACCCCCTCCCTCCCACTCCCCTTTCAAAGGCCCGCCCGAAAGGGCGGGCCGCCCCGCTTCGGGCCCCCGTCGCGGCGCATCCGCGTCTCACGGCTCGCGGCAGCGGGCGCGGGCCTGGCGACGGCCCGGAGGCTCATGGGGCACTCCAGCATGACCATCACCGTGCGGTGCGCGCCTCTGGCCCGTCCCCACGTCGAGGAATCCGTGCTGGCCCTGGACCCGTAGTTGCACTTTAATTGCAGTGGCCCCGAGCGGGCTCCCGGGGAGGCCGCCTCATGAGCCTTGAGCTCGCCTTGCAACTGCTTGTTTTCGTTGGGGTGTTTGGCGGAGAGACGGGGATTCGAACCCCGGGAACCCTTTCGAGTTCACACGCTTTCCAAGCGTGCTCCTTCGGCCACTCGGACATCTCTCCGCGCCGCCTCACATCTTAGGGGATCAGGCGGGCCGGGTCAACAGGGCCGTCAGCGCCAAATTCCGCGATTGAAACGCGGGTGGCTTCGGCCAGGTCTCGGACACACGGGGGAAAGGCATTGTCTCTTGGACGGGGAGGGCCGAGGGCTTTCTCCTCCGATTCGCAGGCCAAGCCTGCCGAATCGTCGTATTGCCCTCCGGGGCCCCGCCCCACGGGCAAAGCCCGTTGGGGCCCCACCCCGCCCTTGGGGCTTCCTCGCCCGGCCAGGGCCGGGCGAGGAAGCGCCCCAAACCCCTTGGCGGGTGAAGACCGACTTTCGCGAAAACCACTGTCCATCTGCCTTTCGGCGCCACTACCATGTCCAATCGCGGGATTTGGGGCAGCGCCGGGCCGGCGTCACCGGCTGCGGAGGGCCCCGACGGAGGCCAGGGCGCCGCTCTCGGCGGCGAGTTCCAGCGCGTCCAGGGCCACCGGGTGGAACCCCTCCGCCCCATCGCCCAGGCACCAGGCGACGGCGGCCTCCACCGGCAGGGCGGGACGGCGGTGCTTGGTCCGGGAGCACCGGTCTACCAGCGCTTCCGACAGGGCGAGGAGTCCGCCCGACAGGGAGAGTTCGCACAGGCCGCAGGGATACCCGCTCCCGTCGGCCCGCTCGTGGTGTTCCTCCACGAGGCGGGCGGTCATGGAGAAGCCCATGGCCTCCAGGATCTTCGCGCCGAGGGCCACGTGCCGTTGAAAGCGCCGCTCCTGGATGGGATCCAGCGGGCGGGTGCGGTTGAGCAGGGACCACGCGATCTTGAGCTTCCCGATATCGTGCAGGAGGGCGGCCCCTTCCAGGTAGATCCGGTCCACCTTGCCGTTCCGGGCCGTCGGTATGGCCGAGGCGGCCTCGCCGAGGACCGTGGAGACGGCGGCTACGGCGCGGCCGTGGCCCGGCACGAGATAGACGTCCCTCGATTCCATGTAGTCCACGAGGGTGAAGAGCCAGCCTCCCTCCTCCGCGAGGGTGCCGAGCACCGCCTCCTCCCGGTATCCGCCGTAGCGGCTCTGGTGCTTGCGCGTAAAGATGGCCAGCAGATCCCGGACGACGACGCGCTCCACGTAGGGATAGCGCCAGGTGCCGAGAACGTCGAGGGCGAAGCCGGCCTGGAGCTGGGCCTCCGAGAGGTCCCCCTGCTCCAGGGCCACCATGGCGAGCAGGCGGTACAGCCAGGGCTTGTTCCTGTCCAGGACGTCGGCGGGAAGGGAGGTGTCCGACAGGAGCGCCCGGGTCCGCCGGACGGCCTCGCGCAGATCCCCGCGCTGCCAGGCCAGCTCGGCCTCGTTGGCTCGGACCAGGGCCTGGGTGCGCGGCGTCGTGGCGCCCTGCCGGGCGTAATCCAGCCAGGAGGCGGCCTCCCCGACGAGGGAGGACGGGGCGGAGGGATCCCTGTGCAACCTGTCCAGGCACAGGTCGACGAGGGCATTGGAGCGATAGGACCGGAGGACCTCCGGCTCCATGCCGTCCCAGCGAAGGGTCAGTTCGGGGTCCATTCCCTCCCAGTGGAGCCCCTTTAGGAAGTCCTTCTCGGCTTTGCCCCATTCGTCGAGCATCTGGTGGGTGGTGCCGCGCTGGAAGACGAGAGCGGCCCGGGCGGGATGACCCGGCGGGAGGAATCGAGACCAGGCCAGACCCCTGCGGTACCACTCCATGGCCTCGCCGTACTCCTCCCAATCGCTGGCACAGCGGGCGACCCGGGCCGCCGCATACACCGCCACGTCGGAGCGCCCGGCCCGCTGGGCCGCGGGGGCGAGGACCCGCCAGATCTCCTCGGCGGCGCACTCGTCCCCGTTCAGGTAGATGAGCTCCGCGCAGCGGAAGGCGTTCTCGAAGCCGGAGGGAAGGCGGCCCCACTCCGCGCCGCTGTCGAGCATGGCCTGCGTGGCCTTTTCCATCCGGCGCCACGCGGAAAAGGGGAGGGTGGGGAAGGGCGGGCTCTCCAGGGCCAGGGCGAGGAGCTTGTCCAGGGGGGATTGTCTGGATTTCGGGCTTCTGACTGTCGTGGGACCCTCCCGGCCGTCCGGCCCCCCAGGAGCCCATTGTAGACTGCCCCGAGCCGGGCGGCTACGGCCCGGACGCCGTGTTTGACGGCCCGGCCGCCCGCCCCTAGAATGGCTCCCATGGCTGGAGAGAGCGTGATCCTTTCGGCGGAGGGCTTGGATAAGCGGTTCGGACATTTCAGGGCCCTGTCCGACCTCTCCATCGAGCTGCGCGAGGGTGAGCTGCTCCTCCTGCTGGGACCCAACGGGGCGGGGAAAACCACGCTGGGCAAGGTCCTCACCACCCTCAGCCGCCCCTCCCGCGGGCGGCTGCTCTTCCGGGGCGAGCCCCTGGGGGAGAAGAACCGCCCCCGCCTCCGGCAGGCCATCGGTTATCTCAGCCACCAGTCGCTCCTCTACGGCCACCTCTCGGCCGAGGAGAACCTGCTCTTCTTCGGCCGGCTGTACGGGATCGGGCGTCTCCAGGAGCGCGTGGCGGAGCTGCTTCGTGAGGTGGACCTCGAGGAGGCCCGTGGGCGCCTGGTGGGCACCTTCTCCCGCGGCATGCAGCAGCGCCTCTCCCTGGCGCGGGTGCTGCTCACGGACCCCTCCCTTCTCATCCTGGACGAGCCCTACGCGGGGCTGGATCCCGAGGGAAGCCGCACGCTCACTCACCTGCTGGCGCGCCTGAAGGCGGCCAGCCGCGCCATCCTGCTCGTCACGCACGAGCTGGAGGACTGCCTGCCCATCGCGGACCGGCTGGCCATTCTCCACCGGGGCCGCCTGGCCTGGAGCGGGGAAGCCTCCGGGCTCAGTCTGGAGGAGGCCCGCCGCGTCTACTTCCAGGCTACAGCGGAGGAGGCCCGGCCATGAAGTTCTTCCGGGCCGTGGGGCTCATCTTCCTCAAGGATTTCAAGGAGGAGATCCGGCGCAAGGAGAACATCGCCGCCTCCTTCCTCTTCGCCTTTCTCTCTCTCGTGCTGTTCGCCTTCGCCCTAGATCCGACGCGGGTGGACATGCGCCAGACCGGCAGCGGCCTCCTCTGGCTCATCATCCTTTTCGCCGGGAGCCTCTTCATGGGGGCCTCCTTCCGAAAGGAGACCGAGACCGGAACCCTCCTCGCCC
>JBAWEQ010000210.1:0-1725 GCA_049591295.1 Acidobacteriota bacterium | reverse complement strand
GCAGAGTGACGCGGGTAGATTCAAAGTGTCAAGCGCCAAGAGCGCCATGTCCGGCGACGGTTTGCCGAACACGCGATCGGGCGGGTGCCCTGCCGCGGTCGTAATGGCCGCGACAATACTCCCTGCTCCAGGATGAAATCCGCCCGCAACCGGAAATGTAGGATCAAGGTTGCTGGCCCACAGGAGCGAGCCGTTTTGGAGAGCAATGTGCGCATTCTTCAATTTCTCGTACGTAAAGGTCTTGTCTATAGCGGCCACGACGATATCTACATTCGCGGGGTCATCAGAAATCGTGGCACCAGCGTCTTCAATTCCTTGAATGAGTTTCGGCCCGCCTACTACCATGACCCGCTTTCCCGGCGCCTCCCGCTTCAGAGCGTAGATCAGTGCGGACGCGGAATTAATCACCTGAGTTTCGGAAACCGAAATTCCGAATCTTCCGATTCTCAGGACCAAATCAGAGGCCAGCAAACCTGCATTGTTGGACAGGAACAACCATTGAATTCCTCTTTCGGAAAGATCCTTGTAAACGGCTTCCACGCCGTCTATCAGAGAGTCTCCTCTGTTCACAGTCCCGTCGAGGTCTGCCAAAATTGCCTGGTAGCTCGGTTTTGTCATTTGCCTGTCGTCACTTTCGGCTTATCATCAGGAATCGGAGGTACGACCGTCCGATCCGTAGCTGCGGGCTCCTGTTTGTTGAGCGCTAGGCCCAGGTTGTACCTTGCTTTATTGTATGCAGGATCCAGCTTGAGGGCTGTATTGAAGTCTTCAATTGCCGCCTTCCGGTCGCCTGTCTTGAACTCGAAAAACCCGCGATTGTTCCGCACCTCTGGATCTCGAGGGCTTATGGATACAGCCTTGTCGAAATCTGTTCGAGCCTTCTCCGGGTTGCCGGAATTGAGATAGATTATGCCTCTCAGGCTCAGGGCGCGAGCTGCGTTCGGTTTCTCCTGTAGCAACGAATCGAGATCGGTCAGCGCCGCCTCGGGCTCGTCCTTGCGAAGATACGCAACGGCCCTGTCATACATAATGCGAGGATTGGCCGGCAGACTCTCCAGGGCCCGAGTAAAGTCCGATATCGCGGCGTCGTAAAGCATTCTTCTCATGAGCGTCAGCCCGCGAAACGCAAAAATTTCCCCATCGGCAGGGTCAAGATTCGCAGCGGAAGTCAGATCGGCAGCAGCTCGCACAGGGTCGCCCAGTTTGGTGAACGTGTGGGCCCTCTCCTTATAGGCTTCCACCAGGGTATGATCAAGCTCCAGCGCTCGGTTGAAATTTTCCAGGGCATGGTCAGGATCCCCGTTTCGGACCAGCACCACCCCCGTGTACAGATACGTCGGAGCATAGAGCGGCTTCTTTGCCAGGGCTTGTTTGAGCAGTTGTTCAGCCTTGCGGTAGGCTTTGAGCAGGATGTGTGCCCGCGCTTCGAGCACGAGAGCTTCGACATCCGCGGGATGTTTCGCGCCGTAGGCCGTTAACGCTGCCAGGGCTTTGTCAGGCTGATCTGTCTGAAAAAAGACCCGGACTTTCTCCTTGATCACCCGATCATCTCCCGGTGCGAGAGATTCAGCACGCCCGTAGTCGGCAAGGGCCGCGGGATAGTCCTTGAGTTTTACGTGAATCCGAGCCCGCGTCATAAACACATCAGAATCTTTAGGTGCCAACCGGCTCAAAGCATTCATGTCTTCAAGGGCCTTTCTCGGCTTCCCTTCTCTGAGTTGTAGC
>JBAWEQ010000209.1:0-5716 GCA_049591295.1 Acidobacteriota bacterium | reverse complement strand
GGTGGCTGCAGCGGCCTCCCCGGCCCGCGGCGCCTTGCGCAGCGACCGTGGCCTCGCCCGTCCCCACCACGGCCAGCGGAGCGCGAGAGCGCCGGCGGGCGAAGCGCTCCATGATCCTTGCTGCGAGCCGCCCTGCATGGACACCTTCCGGGACCGGCATCTCGATGGTCGTGTATCCCTCCTCGCGAAGCCCAGCAGCCACCAGCCGCCGGAGGGCGAGGGCATCGAAGAGCACCATCCATCGGTCTCCTCGCGCCGCGCTTGCTTTCGGTCCGGGTGCCGGCAAAGGGCGCGCAAGCTGCAGATCGTACCTCGCCACCACGGCCTCCGCGCTCTCGCGCACCCGCCACGGCAAGGTGGGGGCCGAACTCACGAGGCGCCCCCGGCCCGCCCCCACGTCGCTCCAGATGGCCGTGAGGACAGGCCACGGCCGCACGCTCCCGAGCAGTCCGCCGGCCTTCACCGTGGAGAGTCGCGCCCTGAAGGTGTTGATCTCGCCGATGGATGCTCCGCGCTGCATCAGGAGGGCCGTGGCCGCCGCCTTCTCCTCAAGGGTCCAGGGTGGCCGTGGCTCCACCAGGAGCGCCGACCCCCCGCCCGAGACGCAGGCCAGCAGGGGGCCGCTTCCCCGCTCCAGCCATGCCCGCACCTCCCGGGTCCGCCGGAGGTTGCCCGCCGTGGGATTGGGGTGGTCGCCGTAGAGCTCGGTCCATGCGCCAGGCGCCTTCCCGTGCGCCGAGGTGCCGCACAGAAACCCTGGAACTCCCGTCCAGACGGCCTCAGCGGCCCGAGCCAGGGCCGGCGCGGCCTTGCCGAGGCAGAGCACCCGGGCCGGTTCTTCGCCCCGCTTCGCCATGCGCTCGAAGGCCGCCGCCGCCAACCTCTCGGGGTCGGCCCCCTCCAGGAATGCCCGAAGGGCCTCAGCTAGGTGGTCACCATCCCCATAAGGCATTGCAAACTCAATCTGTTATATAGAATAATCCCGAACTACCGACAACCGGCCTTCCCAGCCGGTTGCATCCCAAGAAACCCTTGACAGCCGGGGATTGCAGGAATATATTAGGGGTGAAACCTTGGAAAGGAGGTTCGAATGAACAAGGCGGAACTGATTGCTCACATCGCGAACGGTGCCGGAATCAGCAAGGCGGACGCCCAGAAGGCTCTCGATTCCTTCACTGGCTCCGTCACCAAGGCCCTCAAGAAGGGCGACAAGGTGACCCTGGTCGGGTTCGGGACTTTCAGCGTGGGTAAGCGCAATGCCCGCACTGGCCGGAACCCCAAGACCGGCAAGCCCATCAAGATCGCGGCCAAGAAGGTTGCGAAATTCAAGCCGGGCAAGGGCCTCGCCGAGACCATCAAGTAACAAGGCGTACCTCGTTTCGGTGACGAAAGGGGCCTGCGGGCCCCTTTTTTTTGTGCCCGGTGCCGAGTGCTGGGTGCTGAGGACTGAGTGCGGGAGGGTCCCTGGGGGTTGTCGTCATCACCTCATCACCTCATCACCTCATCACGAATCCCTGCTGAGGGGCTTGGTGCGCAACCCGGCCACATCCTTCCTCTCTCCCTATTTCCCATCATGGCCGTCCAGAATCATTCCTGCCCTCTCCGGAGCGCTCTGTCTTCCGGAGCGAGGCGGAGGGCGGCGCGTTCCGGCGCCGACGGGCCTCACCCCTCATTCCTCCGGCGGGTCCATGAGCACCAGGTCCACGCCCCCTTCCACGTTCTCCCCCTCGCGGGCCCGCACCTCTCTCACGATGCCGTCGCCCTGGGCCTGCAGCTCGTTCTGCATCTTCATGGCCTCCACCACCACCAGGCCATCGCCCTTGGTGACCCGCTGGCCGGGAGCCACGAGGACGCGCACGACCTTGCCCGGCATGGGCGAGCGCACGTGCAGGCCGCGGCCCGCCGTCGCGCCTCCCTGGCTGCGCATGACCACGTCGATGGGACTCAGCAGCTCCACGCGCCGCATGCCGTCCCACAGATGGACGTGGTAGAAGTTGGGCTCGGGGGAGTAGACCGTCACCTCCCAGCTCTCCCCGTTGACGAGGAGCGAGAAGAGACCCGGAACCACCTCCCGGCTGTCCACCTCGTGGGTCACCCCGCCGAGATTGACGAGGTAGCCCCCGTCCCGCTCCTGGACCTCCACCGGCACCTGCTCGCCATCGCGAAGGATCACGTAGCGCACGACTCACCCCCTTCCCATGGCGCGCCGCCAGGCGCTCGGCCCCGTCGTCGCGCCTCCGGCGCAGGGCTGCTGCCGCCTCGCCGACTCGTAGGCGAAGATGGCGGCGGCGATGTCCGCCACCGGGTGGGGGCCCGGCGAGCGGAACTCCCTCTTTCCCAGGATCCGCGGGATGAAGCCGGTGTCCAGGCGCCCCTCCAGGAACTCCGGATGGGAGACGATTTGGAGCAGGAAGTTCCGGTTGGTGCGGATTCCCACGATCTGGAACTCTTGGAGGGCACGTATCATGGAGCGGGCGGCGATGACCCTGTCCCGGCCCCACGTGACCACCTTGGCCACCATGGGATCGTAGTAGAGGCTGACCTCCCCGGAGGTGAAGACGGAGGAGTCCACCCTCACTCCGGGCCCCTCCGGAAGGCGCACGGCCTCGATCTTGCCAGGGCACGGCAGGAAATGGTTTTCGGGGTCCTCGGCGTAGATCCGGCACTCAATGGCCGAGCCTCGGATGGAGAGGTCCTCCTGCCGGAAGCGGAGCTTCTCACCCGCCGCGACGCGGATCTGCGCCCGCGCCAGGTCGATGCCCGTGACCATCTCCGTGACGGCGTGCTCCACCTGGAGCCTCGTGTTCATCTCCATGAAGTAGAACTGGCCCCGCTCGTCCACGAGAAACTCGATGGTCCCCGCATTCACGTAGCCCACGGCCCGGGCGGCCTTCACGGCGATCTCGCCCATGGCGGCCCGCATCTGGGGCCCCACCATGGGCGACGGGGCCTCCTCTACGATCTTCTGGTGCCGCCTCTGGATGGAGCATTCGCGCTCGCCCATGTAGACCACGTTTCCGTGGGCGTCGGCGAGGATCTGCATCTCGATGTGGCGCGGCTTGAGGATGGCCTTCTCGAGGTAGACCGAGCCGTCCCCGAAGGACTGCACGGCTTCCGAAGAGGCGTCCCTGAAGGCGGCGCGGAGCTCCTTGGCCTCGTGCACCAAGCGCATCCCCTTGCCGCCGCCGCCGGCGGCGGCCTTGAGCATGACGGGATAGCCCACCTTATCCGCCTCGGTGGCCGCCTCCTCGGCGTCGCGCAGCGGCTCCAGCGTGCCGGGCACCACGGGCACTCCCGCCTTCGCCATGATCCTCCGGGCCTGGGTTTTCTCTCCCATGGCCCGGATGGCCGCGGGCGGGGGTCCGATGAACACGAGCCCCGCCTCGGCGCAGCGGGCCGCGAACTCGGCGTTTTCGGAGAGGAAGCCGTAGCCGGGGTGGATGGCCTCGGCGCCGCTGCGCTTGGCCACGTCGAGGATGGCATCCATGTTGAGGTAGCTCTCGCTGGAGGGCGGCGGTCCGATGCAATAGGCCTCATCGGCCAGGCGGACGTGGCGCGCCGCCCGGTCCGCCTCGGAGAAGACGGCCACGGCGGACATCTCCATGTCCCTGAGGGCGCGGATGATCCGGACGGCGATCTCCCCGCGGTTCGCGATGAGCACTTTCTTCATGGGCTAGCCCTCCAGGAATGAAAGCCGGTCATGATCCCGTCTGAGCCGCGTGGGACGCCGCCAGACGAGGTCGTCCGGAGTGGGGTAATCCTCGCGGTAGTGCGCCCCCCGGCTCTCGGTTCTGTACTCGGCGCTGGCCGCCATGGCGTCCCCCAGGAGGGCCATGTTGGCCGTCTCCAGAACGCGGCGATGCAGACAGCCTCTGCCCAGTTCCCGCCTCATCCCCTCCAGCTCGATCCGCGCGGCGCGCAATCCGCCGGCCTCGCGGATGATGCCCACGCCGTTCCACATCACCTCCGCGATGCGGCGCCGCAACCCATTCGCGCGGTCGAGGTCGGAACAGGCCGGCAGCTCCGGCGGTGGGAAGGAGCCGCCGGCGCCGAGCGGCGGGCTCTCCCCCAGGGCGGCCCGGATGGCCCTGGTGCCGAAGACCAGCCCCTCCAGGAGCGAGTTGCTGGCCAGGCGGTTGGCGCCGTGGACACCCGTGCACGCGACCTCCCCCGCCGCGTAGACCCCGGCCAGGGACGTTCGGCCTTCGGTGTCCGTCTCCACACCCCCCATCATGTAATGGGCGGCAGGCGAAACGGGGATCGGCTCGCGGGAGATATCCAGTCCGAACTGCAGGCAGGTGGAGTGGATCATGGGAAAGCGTCCGGCGATGAAGCCCGGATCGAGGTGGGTCATGTCGAGGGTCACGGGCCGGCCGCCGGTGGCCTTGATCTCCGAGGTGATGGCCCTGGAGACCACGTCCCTGGGGGCCAGCTCTCCCATGGGATGGTACTTCTCCATGAACCTCTGCCCGTCGGCATTTCGCAGGACGGCCCCCTCGCCGCGCATGCTCTCCGACAGGAGGAAGCGCGGGGCCCCCTTGAGGAATAGGGCCGTGGGATGGAACTGCACGAACTCCAGGTTGGCCATGGTCAGTCCGGCCTCGATGGCCATGGCCATGCCGTCACCCGTGGCCACAGCCGGATTGGTGGACTCCCGGAAAAGCCGCCCCAGGCCTCCGGTGGCCAGCAGGACGGCCCTCGCCCTCACGGCCACCGGCCGGTCATCCGCCTCATCCAGGACCCAGGCGCCCAGACACCGGCTTCCGTCGGACACCAGCCGGATGCCGGTGTGAAAGGGAAGGGTCCGGATCCGCTCCTGGGCGGCCGCCCTGACCGTGAGCGCCCGCTCCAGCTCCCTCCCCGTGGCGTCTCCCTGGGAGTGGAGGATGCGGTTCCTCCCGTGGGCCGCCTCTCGCGTGTAGTGCAGTTCGCCATCCTGGCGGTCGAACTCGGCTCCCCATCGGATCAGCTCGCGAACCCGCTCGCGCCCGTCCTCCACGAGCACGCGTACCGCCCCCTCGTCGCAGAGGCCGTCCCCCGCTTCCAGCGTATCGTGCAGGTGCGCCTCCGGGTCATCCCCTTCGGAGAGGGCCACGGCGATGCCGCCCTGGGCGTATTCGGTGTTGGATTCCCGCGGGTGGTCCTTGGTGACCACCAGGACGTCCCACCCGGCCCCGGCCGCCTCGATCGCCCCCCGCAGCCCCGCGATGCCCGATCCCAGGACGAGCAGGTCGCAACTCAGCGTTTCCTTGGGATCCACCGGCATGCAGGTCCTTTCGTGGCATCGTGCCGTGGGGCGGATTCGAAACTCCCTCCAGGCGGCGACAGTCTAGCGGAGCGGCCCATCCGGCGCAACGGCAGCAGGCCAATTGAGGGATCGCCCTTGAGGGACCGATACGACCGCGCCAGGGAGGGCCTTCGGAGAACCGCGCTCTGGAGAGCGCTCCTACGGCCACCCTGCTGCCAGCGAAGGCAGGCCTCTACAACGCTCCGTGAGCGTCTGGGACGGCGGGGGGCCCGTGACAACCCATGCCAGACTCGCGCTGCCCCGGGCTATGCCGCCTCCCACCCTTCGATTCCCATGCTTTCGCCCGTAATCGACATAGGTAGGCCCTCGCGGGCTTTCCCTGTCACACCACCGTGCGTACGGGTCCGTACACGGCGGTTCGGTGGGTTATGCGGTTGGACCCCAAGAGCGTCCCCGCCGGACTTTGGG
>JBAWEQ010000208.1:0-5617 GCA_049591295.1 Acidobacteriota bacterium | reverse complement strand
GCGCCACGGACCTCCTTCGGCTGAAGGGCCCAGGTCCGGGCGCAGCGCCTCACGGGCGGCCAGATAGGCGCCGCCGGCGGCGATCAGGCGCCTCACGGCGAGCGGGCGCTCCATCCTGGCCTTCCGGTAGCGGGCAAGCAACCCCACCTGCCCACCCGCCCCGGGTCCTCCGCCGGGCAGCGCTCCCTCGGCCGGCGCGTGGAGCCCCTCCAGGACCTCCAGCTCCCGCCACCAGAGCGGGTTGTTGGCGATCTCGGCCAGGGCCGCACGGAGGAGGCCGCCGCTCCCTCCCTCCGGCCCCGTCGAGAGCGCTTCCGGGGAGAGGGGGACGCCCACGATCAGCTCCGCGGGCCGCCGGAACAGCCGGAAGGCGTCGCAGGTGACGGCGACGGGCAGCGTCACCGGCGCCGAGCCCAGCCCGGAGGCCCTGCGGATCGCCTCCAGGGCGGTCGCGACGTGTCCCTCGTCCCCGCCCCGGTCCACGAAGAGGACCACCAGGCTTCCGCTCACGAGCTGGTGTTCGAGGGTCCGCAGCCCCTCCTCGTTGCGGGCGCGCACCCCGGGATCGGTGCCCACGCCCAGGGGGATGCCGCCCAGGGCGCGGACCAGGGAGGAGCGGAGGCGCCCGCGCGACTGCCTGAGGCGCGCCACGAACCGCGCAGGCCGCCGCAGGACCGCCAGCGCGAGCAGGAGGCTGACGGCGGACGTCTCCCCCGAGACCAGGAGAACGGCGGGGCCGCTATCCGGAATCCGGCGGAGCCCCAGGGCCTCGATCCGGCTGGCGAAGAAGAGCGCCGCCAGACGGAGGGGCCAACCGGCCATGACGCGAAGGGGCCGGGGCCGATTCTCTCCCTCCGAGGTCGTGCCGAGCCGGGGCTCTGCCATGGGGCCAGTATGCCAGCCCCACCGGGCGGCGGAAAGGCGTCCGGGCCGGCGAATGAGGGGAGCCTCTTTGTAGGAGCGCTCTCCAGGGCGCGACTTGGTGAAGGTGCCCCGCCCTCACGGCGGCGAGCCCGCCTGGCGCCATCGGCGCCGGAAGGCCATCGCGAAGCGCAGCGGAGAGAACGCTAGCGGTCATGATCGTGCGGGAACTCTTTTCCCAAATTCTGCCTGCCTTTCGACGCCGCACCCATGTCCGATCGCGGGATTTGGACTTTCAATTCGCCGCTCCTTGGTGTCTTCGTGCCTTGGTGGTGAGTCCCTTCCCTTCCGGCTTCCAGCCTGCCCCCTCTACCGCTTGCCGCTCCCCCGCCGAAAGGATAAAGTGAGGTCTTGTATCGTCTTGGGGGCTGTCACCAAAGGAGGTCGTTATGGCAGGAATCGTCGGGTACGGGGCGTACATCCCGCGCTACCGGATCAAGGTCGAGGAGATCGCCAAGGTCTGGGGGGCGGACGCGCCCAGCTTCAAGAAAGGTCTGATGCTCCGGGAGAAGTCGGTCCCGGGACCGGACCAGGACGTCATCACCATCGCGGTGGAGGCGGCGCGCAACGCGATGAAGCGAGCCGGCATCGGCGGGGAGAAGGTCGGGGCCATTTACGTCGGGTCCGAATCTCACCCCTACGCGGTCAAACCCACCGGCACGGCGGTGGCCGAGGTCATCGGCGCCGTCAACGATTGCCACTGCGCGGACCTCTCCTTCGCCTGCAAGGCCGGGTCCGAGGGCATGTTCCTCGCCTACGGCCTGGTCAAGTCGGGCGAGGTGGAGTACGCCATGGGCATCGGCGCCGACACCTCCCAAGGGGCCCCCGGCGACGCCCTGGAATATTCGGCGGCGGCGGGCGGGGCGGCCTTCCTCATGGGCACGAAGAACGTCGTGGCCACCCTGGACTGCCAGTACTCCTACATGAGCGACACCCCCGACTTCTGGCGCCGCGAGTACATGCACTACCCGCGCCACGCCGGCCGCTTCACCGGCGACATGGCCTACTTCAAGCACGTGCGCGGCGGCGTGGAGGGCCTCCTCAAGAAGGCCGGCGCCAAGCCGAAGGACTTCAAGTACTGCGTCTTCCACCAGCCCAACGGCAAGTTCCCCGTCCGCATGGCCAAGGAGCTGGGCTTCACCGACGACCAGGTGAAGACGGGCCTGCTCGTGCCCACCCTGGGCAACACCTACTCGGGCGCCTCGCCCCTGGGCCTCTCGGCCATCCTGGACGAGGCCAAGCCCGGCGACGCCATCCTCATGTGCTCCTTCGGCTCGGGCGCCGGCTCGGACGGCTTCATCTTCACGGCCACCAAGGCCCTTCCCAAGGTCCAGGGCAAGGCCAAGAAGACGAGGGACTACCTGGACACACACCCCTTCTACCTGGACTACGGCACCTACGTGAAGTTCCGCCGCAAGATCCGAAAGAACGTGGAGGACTAGGCCATGCGCGACGTAGCCATCATCGGGATCGGCATGACGGACTTCGGGGAGCTGTGGAACGACAGCCTCCGGGACCTCTTCGTGAAAGCGGCGCTGGAGGCCATGGACGACGCCGGCGTGGACCACATCGACGGCCTCGTGGCGGGCTGCATGAGCCCCGGCCTCTTCTCCGGCCAGGAGCACATCGGCTCGCTCCTCGCCGACTACCTCGGCCAGGCCCCCGTGCCCGGCGTGCGGGTCGAGTCGGCCTGCGCCTCCGGCGGCATGGCCTTGAGGACCGGCATGGCCTACGTGGCCTCGGGGATGCACGACATTGTCCTCTGCGGCGGCGTCGAGAAGATGACCGACGTGAGCGGCGCGCAGGCCACCTACGCGCTGGCGACGGCCGCGGACCAGGAGATGGAGGCCTTCCACGGCGCCACCTTCCCCGGCCTCTACGCCCTCATCGCCACGGCCCACATGCACAAGTACGGCACCCGGCGCGAGGACCTCGCCCAGGTCGCCGTCAAGAACCACGACAACGGGATGCTCAACCCCCACGCGCAGTACCGCATGAAGATCACCGTGGACCAGGTCATCAACAGCGTGAAGGTGGCGGACCCGCTCAACATCCTCGACTGCTCGCCCATCACCGACGGCGCGGCGGCCGTGGTCATCGTCCCCCTTGAGATGGCCAAGAAGCTCAAGAAGAAGCCCATCGTCAAAATCACCGGGTCGGCCCACGCCACCGACACCATCGCCCTCCACCAGCGCGAGGACCTGACCTGGCTCAAGTCCACCGCCGACGCGGCCGCCAGCGCCTACAAGCAGGCCGGCGTGAAGCCCACCGACATCGACTTCGCCGAGGTGCACGACTGCTTCACCATCGCCGAGATCTGCGTGCTCGAGGCCCTGGGCGTCGTGAAGAAGGGCCAGGGCGGCAAG
Organism: Acidobacteriota bacterium; assembly: GCA_049591295.1. Lineage (GTDB taxonomy): Bacteria > Acidobacteriota > UBA4820 > UBA4820 > DSQY01 > DTPS01. The sequence goes on along the minus strand of JBAWEQ010000208.1, from coordinate 2,330 downwards.
GCCACGCGCGACGGCCTCACGGCCCGCGACGGCAAGTTCCCCGTGAACACCTCGGGCGGTCTCAAGAGCAAGGGCCACCCCGTGGGCGCCACGGGCATCGCCCAGATCCACGAGATCGTCACCCAGCTCCGCGGCGAGGCGGGCAAGCGCCAGCTCAAGGGCGTCAAGCGCGGCCTCGCCCAGAACATGGGCGGCTCCGGCGGCAGCGCCGTCGTCCACATCCTGGAGGTGCTGTGATGATTTCCCCAGCCAACGTTCGGAGGAACACGCCCCTTCGCTACCGCATGGAGGCCGCTAAGTGCGCCGGCTGCGGGAAGGTCTTCTTCCCCCCGCGCCTCGTCTGCACCTGCGGCTCGCGCAAGTTCAAGGCCTACACCCTCCCCTCCGAGGGCAAGGTGGTCAGCCACACCGTCATCCGCACGGCCCCGCGCGGCTTCGGCGACGAGGCCCCCTATTGCATGGGCATCGTGGAACTGAAGGACGGCACGCGCATCCTCTGCCAGATCGCCGACTGCGAGCCCGAGCGCCTGAAGGTCGGCCTCCCCGTCAGCCTGGAGTTCCGCAAGATCCAGGAGGCCGGCGAGTCCGGCGTCATCGCCTACGGCTACAAGGCAGTGCCGGAGAGATAGAGACAGCGAAACAGGGAGAGGCAAGAGGAGCGGAGGGGAAACCCTCCGCTCCTCGCTTCTTGGGTGGAGCGTGGCCCGAGCCGCGGTGCTCCTCTTCGCCGTTCGCCGTAACCCTCCGGCCCGCGCTTGCCGCGGATCGAATAATGGACTAAATTCGGTCCGGAGGAAGTCTCCATGAAAACCTTTCGCGTGTCGGAGAACATCGTGCCGGTGAGCGAGTTCAAGGCGCAGGCGGCCGAGATGCTGAAACGCCTGGCGGGGTCGGGAGAACCGCTAGTGATCACGCAGAACGGGAAGGCGGCGGGGGTGCTCCTCTCGCCCGAGGCCTACGACGAGCTGACCGAGCGCGGCCGGTTCGTGGACGCCGTCCTGGAGGGCACGGAGGACGCCAGGACGGGACGCCTCGTGCCCCACAAGGAGGTCCGCCGCTCGCTGGCCTCCGGTGAGACCTCCGACCGTCCATGAGCCCCCGCCACGGCAAGCGCCTGCCCCTCTTCTGGAGCCGGCGCGCACTCGAAGATCTGCGCGCCATCCGCGCCTACATCGGCCGCGATGACGAGGCGGCGGCCCTCCGATGGACCGAATGCTTGATGCGGGCCGCGGGACGGGCCCGCGACCTTCCGCTCTCGGGACGCATGGTCCCCGAGTTCGGCCGGGAGGAGATCCGCGAGATCCTGCTCCAGCACTACCGCATCGTCTATCGCGCCGGCGAAGACCGAATCGTCGTCCTCACGGTCTTCGAGAGCCATCGGCACCTTCCCGATGCCGGCGAAGGCGACCAGAAGTGACTCAGAGCTAGGTGCTCCACGCCGCCTCCCCGGGTGGCGGACCTTTTCCCTCGATGCCGCCCCCCCTTGCCCGCCCCGGCAGCGGGCGCTATGCTGGGCGCAAGGGGAAGATCCATCCAACCAGGGATTGAACAAAGAGGAGGGTCACCGTCATGCATCTGAAGCCCACCATCGTCATCGCCGTTCTCGTCAGTCTCGTCGTCACCGCCGTCGCGGCCCGCCAGCCGGACGGCCCTGGCTTCAAGGACCCCGGGCTCTTCACGCGGATGCCCACGGCCTACGGGGACTGGGTCAAGGAGGCCCCCTTCGACGCCTACACCTTCCGCGTCTCGGACAGCAAGGAGGAGCGCGTCGAGGGCCACATGTTCACCTACCTCTACCGCTGGGACGATGAGATGGGGCCGCGGCCCAGCAGCCTCCAGATCATCCGCAACTACGAAAACGCGGCCAAGAGCATCGGGGGCCGGGTCCTCTACGAGAACGACGAGGTCGCCACGCTCCGCATCGCCAAGGGGGACAAGGACATCTGGGTCTCGGTGGAGCCGGGCGGGCCGCAGATGAAGCTCGTGATCGTCAAGCGCCAAGCCATGAAGCAGGACATCCTGGCCGACGCCGAGGCGCTCCAGGGCGGGCTGGCCGCCCTGGGCCACGTGGAGGTGCCGGGCATCTTCTTCGACTTCAACAAGGCGATCGTCAAGCCCGAGTCCAAGCCCGCCCTCGACCAGGTCGCGCAGATGCTCAAGGCCGAGCCCTCCCTCAAGGTCTACGTGGTCGGCCACACCGACGCCGTGGGGACGCTGGAGGCCAACCTCAGGCTCTCCGAGGCGCGGGCGCAGGCCGTCGCCAAGGCCCTCGCCGACGGCTACGGCATCAGCCCGGCGCGGCTCAAGGGCTGCGGCGTCGGCCCCCTCTC
>JBAWEQ010000207.1:0-3616 GCA_049591295.1 Acidobacteriota bacterium | reverse complement strand
GACATGACAGCTTGAGCATTGACTATGATCGACAGGCATGCGCTCTTGGTCATTCCTAAATCGGCCGTCATAATGGTTCTGGGCTTAGGCTCCTGGTTGAATGCAGACATCCATGACCCGATCTCATCAATCTGGCCTGCAAAGCCTTCCACGTGATGGGACAGGCTTTCTACAGTGCTAACAAGTTCCATGTACTTTTCTCCTCAACAGGTTAGCTGTTGTTATTATGGATGATTTCGTCAGCCCGCAGTTGTGGTAACAACCTTATTCGCACTCACGAAAGACCGAACACTTCGCACGATCCAATCTGCGAACATCGAAGCAAGTACCTTCGACGTGCGACTACAACTCGGACTTTGATTTGAAGTACACTTGCCGAGAATTCTAGGGTGAACTCTCCGGCAAGTGTACCAAAAGACCAGTCTCGCGTTCGGCAGCATTAGGGGGAACATTGGGATAAATTTATTTCGGGTGCCGTAATAATATCAATATGTTGCAACTTGTACGGGGAAGCGTTTTGTGATAGGACCAGGGGGACCTTTTGGAGGAGGTTCCCATGGGCTCTGAAGAAGTGGATTTTCAGATTACCGATGCACGGTTTCTTCCCATAGTGTCTGCGTTTGCCACCAGGATCGGGCTGGTGGATCAGATTGATCGTCTGGTCGCATGTGATATGGAAGTCAGTCCGGGCCGGATCGTCCTGGCACTGATCCTGGATGCACTCTCGGGGAGGAGTCCGTTGTTTCGGCTTCAGGAGTTCTTTGCCGACAAGGATATTGAGTTGCTGCTCGGAGAGGACATCCCACCGACCAAGCTGGCCGACTATACCCTCGGCCGTGTGCTTGAGCGGCTCTGTGACGCGGGGACGAACAAGGTTCTCGGAGCGGTCGTGATCGGGGCGATGAAGAGCTTTTCTCTGGACACGTCCCACGCTCACCATGACACCACCAGCCACACGGTTTACGGAGATTACCTTCTGTATGACCGGGAGGGGAACGATCAGCCGTTTGTGATCACCAACGGATTCAGCAAGGACCATCGTCCGGATCTCAAACAACTGGTCCATTCTCTGTTGTGCGTGGATCACGGCATCCCTGTCTATTCCAAGCTCTTGGATGGAAACGAATCGGACAAGAATATCAACCGCGACCTGATCCCGGAGATGGTCAAACGGATGCGTGAGCTGGGGAGCAAGGATTTTATCTACGTGGCCGATGCGGCTCTGATCACTGAGGCGAATCTGGCATTGATGGACGACTGGGACAACGGGTTCCTCTTTGTCAGCAGGCTCCCCATGACCTACAATGAATGCTCTGACGCCATTAGCCGAGCCGTTGAGGAGGAGGCTTGGGAGGAGATCGGCGTCATTTCCGACGAACCTGCAACCCGGAATCGCAAACCCGCCGCGTACAGGGCCTACGAGACCATCGTAACCCTGTACGGGACCAATTACCGTGGCTTGGTGGTGCATTCGGATGCCTATGATGAGCGCCGTCAGAAGAAGGTCTCCAAACAAATCGAGCAGGATCGTGAGCGACTGGCCAAAATGAAAAATGAAGTAGAGAAGATCGACTACGCCTGCCTTCCAGACGCACAAGCAGCAGCGGAGAGGATTAAGGCGAGCTTGTTTCACGAAATCGTCGTGCAGGTGGAGCCCAGGCCCACGTATCAGCGGGGACGTCCGAAGGCCCGCGAGGCCCGCACTCCCACGAGTATGAGATACGGCCTAAGAATCGACTTTAATCTCGATGAGAAAGCGGTGGAGAGGGCCAGGGAAGAAGCCGGATGTTTCGTCTTGATTACCAACACCCTTGCCGAGGGAGAAGGCTCTGCCCCGGCAAAAGAGCTCCTCACCATCTACAAAGATCAGCACATGGTGGAGCAGAACTTTGGGTTCCTCAAAGACCCTGTATTCGTCAACGCCCTGTTCCTCAAATCTCCTCGCCGCATAGAAGCCTTGGGACTCGTACTGGTGCTCGCTCTGTTGATCTGGAGGCTCATGGAAAGGACCATGCGCGTGAATCTGGCCCAAAACCAGCAGAAAATCACAGGCTGGGAAAAACGCCAGACCTCCCGCCCCACGTCCTTCATGATGACCACCAAATTTATCGGAATCTTCGTCCTCACCGCCGACCTCGGAAGGCGGCTGGCAAAACCACTCTCTCCCGTACAGATCCAATATCTTGAAATACTCGAACTCGCCCACGACATATTTACCAAGCCCCCGGCCAAACGAAAACAAAAGAAAAAAACCAACCCAAAAATTACCCAAAACTCATCCTAAATGGTGCTGAATGTGAGACAAATGAATAAACGATCTGCTTTTAAGCCCCAGTAATTCCAAGCTATATCAGCCCCTCTTAGTCCTTCATTGTTCCCCTTGATCCCCAAAAGTGGGAACAAAAAGTTCATCTCCAGGTAAATCGAGGCATGTTCCCATGCCTCATACGGGCCGCTGTTTACTAATTGAATTCAAATGCTGGCGGGGTCATCTTGACGGGCGGAGCCAAGCATGTTGCCGAGAGACCGCAATCAGAGATCCCGCTTCGTCCCATATATAGCCGTCTTCCTCTAACATACCATTATGAATGAAAGATGTTTTGAAGACACATTTCAGCCATTCGCCTCCAGGTATGCTGCGAACACTTACGGAGAATTCAATAGTCGGTATCCATCCAACTATGCCATGACTAGATAAGACGGCGGGAGGGAAGGAATCAGCAATCAGGACTACGGCTAGTGCATCGAATTGGCGTTTCTTCTTAAACCTGATCCAGCCTTTAACATCTGACTTTTCCGTTAGAGTACCGGTCATCCATCCCGCGGTTGTCGGGTCCAAGCGAACGTCCATCATTTCGTACAGCGTGTACTTCGGCAACGTCGGCACCGTGACACTTTCTTCCGGATCCGCGATGACAGGTTCATGCTCTCCATAGTGCTTTTCACCCCGGTCTCCACTTTCTTTCATGAAAGTGCCAAGTGCTCGAATTCTCTCCCTGCCTTTCTGCACGAGTCTTGCTTCAAGCCTGTTGAACCGATTGGAGCGCGAAATGTGTTCCACGAAAACGTCTGCAGGACCTACCTCGGACCGTGCAACAAAATTGGCTGTGATAATCGGAATGCCTTTCGTTTTGCGGCACTGAGTCATTGCATTTAGCAGCAAGGCCATGAGATATCCGCCATTTGGATTACCGTCTATTGACCAGTTACCCGAGATGTTGGCCTTGAACTCTCCATCGCCCTGCTGCGTCAACGATACATCCTGGTCAAACATATGCATCTGCTATTCCCTATCAAACGACGCCTTAACGGTGACAGATTGTGTGTCAGGGTTTCAAAAAGTGCTAGCGGGTCTCACCGACGGACGAGAAACACGCTTATTTGAAAACCAACTTGCCTCCATTCATGGCTTTCTTAAATCGGGGCGAGTACTTCCAGGTGACAACCCTACGAGCATCCAGTACCATTGGTTCGCCAGTTTTGGGATTCCTACCTTTCCGGGCATGCTTGGACTGCACAGAAAATTTCCCAAACCCCGAGATCATAATGTCCTCTCCGCTAACAAGCCTTGCCTTCATGATGCCGAGGAGTTTTTCTAAGATCTCTTCCGCTTCCC
>JBAWEQ010000206.1:0-2392 GCA_049591295.1 Acidobacteriota bacterium | reverse complement strand
TATCCCCTCTGGCCCCCTGATACCACTGGTAGCTCAAGGGAGTTCCTCCGGACGCCATAACGGCCAGGGGTGCGTTGCCGCGCGAGGTGGTCGTGCTGTTTTGAGGCTGCGGCGTGATGCAGGGCGCCGCACAGCTTGCAACCAGTTGACTCTATTCGACTCTTAACCGGACAGTATTGTCCTATTATCTGCTATCCCGCCTTCCGCGATTGATGGGGTATAGAAGAGATTGAAAAGCCTTGTGGGATAGGGCAGAATGGATCTTGTCAAGAGAGTCATTCGGTCCACCCACAAGGTGAGGTCATGATAGCGAAAACGATCCTGCCGTTCAAGCTGGTTCCCACGGATGAAACGATCACTCCCCACGCCGGGCTTGCCGTCTTCGGAGAGTTTCTCCGGGCGATGGGTGTGGACGAGGAGGTACGGCGGCTCTTGCCCAGGCCCGGGAGCGGGAGGGGGTACGCGGCGTGGGGGTTCGTGCAGCCGCTCCTGCTCATGCTGCACGCGGGAGGACGCAGCCTGGAGGACGTGCGGGTGCTTCAGGCGGACCGGGGATTGCTGGAGCTGCTCCAAGTGCGCGGCGTTCCTTCGGCGGATGCCATGGGGGACTTCCTCCGGCGTCTGGGCCGCAAGGGCGGGCCGGGGCTGAGGCGGCTGCACCGGCGCGTGATCGCGAGGGCCCTCGGGCGCGAGGATCGGACGGACTACACGCTGGACATCGACGCCACGGCCATCGAAGCCCACAAGAAAGAGGCGGTCTTTACCTACAAGGGCTTCAAGGGGTACATGCCCCTCGTGGGCCACCTGGCCGAAAACGGACTGGTGCTGCACCACGACTTCCGGGAGGGCAACGAGGCCCCCTCGGACCGAAACCTTCCCTTCCTCCATGCGTGCCTTCAGGCCATGCCGCGAGGCAAGCGCATCACGGCCTTTCGGGCCGACGCGGCGAGCTTCCAGAGGGATCTGTTGAACGCCCTCGCCAGCAAGGGTATCGCCTACACCGTGGGAGCCCGCCTGAACCCTGCGGTCAAGGCGGCCATTCGGGCCATTCCACCGGAGGCGTGGCGGCCTTTCGAGGACGGATTCCTCGCCGAGACCCCGCACCGTATGCAGGACATGGACCACGACTTCCGGCTCATCGTCTTCAGACGCCCCGGCCAGGGGAGCCTCTTCGAGGAGGACCCCTTCGCGCGTCTGACGGCCGTTGCCGCCCGCCGGGAAGGGAGCGCTGAGGACGTCCTCGTCTGGTACCGAGCGCGGGGCGAGCACAGCGAGAACCGCATCAAGGAGCTCAAGATCGGCTTCGGCCTGGAGCGCATGCCCTGCGGCCAGAGCCAGGCCAACGCCGCCTTCTTCTCCCTCGGCGTGCTGGCCTACAACCTCTACAAGCTCTTTCTCGCCCATGCTCTGGGGCCCGCCTTCGCCCGCTGCCAAGTGCAGAGCGTACGATTCCACCTCTACGCCATCGCCGGCAAAATCGTCCGCCACGCCGGGGCCCTCCTCCTCAAGGTCCCCAGGGAGGCCTTCGGCCTGCTCCAGGGCCTTCGGTCCCGCATCGCCACGGGAACCGTCACGTAGAACACACCAGGCTGCCAGCCCCGTCTCCGCTTGCCCTGCCACCGCCCTTCAGGCCGCCCTCTGTCCCCATGTCACCTTTCCATGCTCATCGGTGCCCAGCCACAGGGTTTCTTCCCCGAATGCATCCTTATCGTCCAGCCCATGGGATCGTTTCCGGGCCCAACACCGCCTTCTACAGTTCCCCTCCCGCCACGCCTAACCATCAATCGCGGGATTTGGGTGAATGGGTGAGGAGTTGCGATGAGGGTGAACGCGGGGGCACGGGGCTGCCCGGCCTTTACATAGGGGCGCGTAAAGAGAATGGGGTGCCCTGCTCGCGTCCCGTAGTCTCCGGCCAGGATCCACGCTGTTCTCCCCGCGTGCCCCCCCGGGGGGTTCCACATCTGGTGGCAAGCGAATGTCACGCATACACCCGCACTCCATGTGCGCCCCATTGCCAGGGCATTCTTCCAGTCGGGTCCGCCTGCCAGGAAGTCTCACGGCTGACCCTGGAATAGATTCCGCATACTGACCGTTATGCACAGTGAAATTTCACCGGAGGGCTCGTCCGGGTGTGGAATGGACTGACTGAAACGATGACTCTTGACTGCTCTCAGACCCCCGGCGGCGTCTTGCGGGTCCGACTCGTGGGCGGGAGTCCGGCGGGTGGAGGCCAGTTGGACAAGAATCACGATTTGTGTTATAGAATCACTGCTGTCCAAGATAGTTCTGTAACCGGGTAGCGGCTTAGTAGGAACAAGGGTTTTGGACGGGCTTAGCCGGGTTCTCGGGATGAGGTTCCCCTTTGGGGTCGGATGGGATGCTGTCCAAGAAC
>JBAWEQ010000205.1:0-7633 GCA_049591295.1 Acidobacteriota bacterium | reverse complement strand
TGTGGGAAACCCGAAGGGTTTTCCAAGCGCCTGTGGAAAAGCCAGCGGCTTTTCCATCCGGCGCGCCACCTTCCACAGGGCTCTACCCCCACCATGACATCACCCACACCAAATAGCGAGGAGCCCGAAAGGATGGCTCACCACGGCTGCATGAGTTCGACGCGGTTTCGGCGGACAAGTCAATAGTCGCGGGCATCCGGTCCAGTTCCGGCCTGACTTCCGGTGGTCGCCGCCCTGCTGGCAAGATTGCCGGGGCCTTCAAGGAGGCTTACTTCCTCACGTTAGCTGAAGCGAACCGAAAGCTACTCGTTGTCACGGACGCGGAATACTACAACATTCTTTCTCAAGAGTTCGACGGACTATTGCCGCCCCAAATCGAGATCATGCTTGTTGAGGCTCCGGCGCATCTCCGCGATTGCCTAGAGGCGCTCAAAGGTAGAACCGACTAGACGACCTGTGGCGCTCCCTCCGAAAGCGGAGATTGGGTACTGTCCCGAAAAGAGGGTAAGAGAAAGGGCAAGATGTCGGGCGTTCGAAAGTTGAAGGTCCATGAGCAGGCGGAGGTCATGCCGCCTGCGAATCTGTGGGAGGTGCTGGAGCGGGGGCGGAAGGACACCTTTCCGATCCACACGGCTCTGTTGCCCTTCAAGAGCTCTCGGGGCTACCGCGGGCTGTTCACCCACTTGGTGATGCAAAGGGCTTGACTTCGTCACGGTAAATACCTATTATTGGTGACATTGATACAAGGCGCGAGATGGACACAACTCCCTCTGATAAGGTCATCGCGAGGATATACGGGACGGGTAGGGGTAAGGTGTTTACTCCGAAGGACTTCCTAGATCTGGCGAGCCACGAAACCGTGCGGCAGATCCTTTCCCGCATGGCCAGGAAAGGTGAGATCCGGCGCCTGATGCGGGGGGTTTATGATTACCCGGAGTTCAGCAAGATGCTCGGCACCCCGGCGAGCCCGGACCCTGATGCGATCGCCCGCGCCATCGCCCGCACCCACGGCTGGACCATTGTTCCTGCGGGCGAGACCGCGCTCAACATGCTGGGCCTGTCGACACAGGTGCCCGCCCACTGGCAATACTTCAGCGACGGCCCCACCAAGCAGTACGCCTGGGAGGGGGGAAGCCTCGTTCTGAAGCATCGGACGAACAAGGAAACGACGGTGCTTTCGCCCAAAACGGCCCTGGTCGTGCAGGCATTGAAGACCCTGGGGAAGGCGCATGTCGACGAGTCAGTGGTGGCGGCGCTTGGAAAGGTGATGGACGCTCGCGAGCGCGCCCGGGCGCTGAAGGAAGCTCGCTACGCCACGTCCTGGGTGTACGAGATCATCAAGCGCCTGGCGGAGGAGGAGGCAGCTCCTTATGCGTGAGATGGCCCGGCGGCCGGAGAAAGATCGACGCGACCTCTTCAGGGCCGCCGCGCAGAAGATGGACGTGCATGAGGCCATCGTCGAGAAGGACTTCTGGGTCTGCTGGGTGCTGGACTACCTCTTCCAGGAGAGCCCGTGGAGGGACCACTTGGCCTTCAAGGGCGGAACCAGCCTTTCCAAGGCCTTTGGGGCCATCGAGAGATTCTCCGAAGACATCGACCTGATCCTGGATTGGCGAACGTTGGGGTATTCCCCTGACGAACCATTGGCGCAGCGAAGCGCGACGAAGCAAGACGCTTTCGGCAAGGAATCCAACCAGCGCACCGCCGAGTTTCTGGCGCGGGATTTCGTGCCGGCCATACGTCCGGCCCTGGCCGAACGCCTCGGGACAGAGATAGAAGTTGAGGCGCACGAGCAAGAGATCCTCATCCCCTATCCCAGAGCTTTCTCGCTGGCGGCCGTCCGGCCGCAGATCCGGCTGGAAATTGGCCCCCTCGCCGCCTGGGTCCCGAACGAGCCACGGACGATCCGCCCCTATGCGGTTCGGGGCCTTCCGGTACTTGCCGGGCCCAGAGCTCGGGTATCGGGTCCGGGAACCCAAGGTGCGTTCATATGGCCAACCTAGTCCTCGGGATCTCCTAAGGAGTGCACAAAGACTGCACTCTTCAGCACTACAATGTCACCTGGGAGGTGGGGGGGCAAAACCGGCGGGACGGGGATAAGGAGGCATTGTGATCCGGCACCTGGGATTCTATGATTCGGATTCGAGGAACGCAAGGTACGAGGGGTACCTGATCGCCAACCTGTGCCACAACCTAGCCCCCCTATGGCTAGGGCAGCTTGAGATTTCCGTGCTGGGGCTGAGACCCTTCATCAACAACAAAACACTCGAGCATTGGCTCACGCCCTACCGGACGCTGGCCCTTTTCGGAGCTATGCTTTCACTCGCCGACGCAGGTTACACCTCGGAGCGCGTGGACGACATCCGGCTGAGGACCCTCGAGGCCGCCGACGACATCAACCCGTCGTGGTCGCAGGGGCTCGCCGATATCGCGAAGACGTGCCGGCTCTGCCAGAACATGGCTGGTGATGCCGAGTTCGCGGCGGGGGAGTTCGCGTTCATCCAGGCGCTCCAAAGACCTTCACCGCCGGAGCTGGAGGAGGACCTGAAACTGCTGATCGGCCTTCCGAAGCTTGCCTTCACATCGTGGTTCGGTAAAGACGTCCCCGAGGAGCGCAGCGACGGCGCGCAGACCCTCTTGGACTTGCAGGAACCCCCTTCGATCCCTCTCGCCAAGACCTCGCCGGACGCCGGACGCCGGTCGATCTGGGATACGGGCACCCGCCAAGCCAGAGTCGTCCCAGCCTCGGAAGTCCCCACCCATTTCATGCCGGTTCAAATTGAGGGTCATGAAGGCCTGCACTGGGTTGATCCATCCTCACTGCACCTCAGCGAGCCGAAGAACTGGTTTTTCTCGGGGGAAACGCGAGACACCCTGCTGGAGATCAAGAGAACTCTCGATGAGGTTCTCCCCATGTCCTTTGAGGAGTTCGAGGATGGCTTCAGGAGGGATGCGAACCCGCAGAATGAAATCGCTCTCTGGCGGCATCTCGCCAGCGTCTACAGCATGCTTGTGGGAGGCCGGGACCTGAGCCTCTCCAAGAAGAAGGACTGCTACAGAGTCCTTTTCACCTGCATGCTCACCCCTGGCGAGGAAGCCCTTGCCCGCTCCTCGGTCGCGGCCCGCGAGGGGGAGCTGAGAGTGGCCAGATGCACGAGCCTAGCGCCGGAGGAAGCCGATGCCATCGTGGACGCCTACTTTCACGGAGTGGCGGGAATGGACGACTGAGGACCGCCACCCCTCGCTGCCGCAGGAGAACCCATGACGACACCCTGGTCTCAAGATGAGTATTTAGAAACCTACACGTTCGCCGCTAGCGCCCATCTGGGGCAGGAGGTCCCCGGCTCCGAGTTGCCCTACATCGTCCACGTGAACCTAGTGACCATGGAGGTCATCGCCGCCTTGCGCGCGGAGCCGGATCGGGATGAGTCCCTCGCCGTGCGATGCGCGCTTTTGCATGATGTCCTCGAGGACACTGCTGTAAGCCATGAGGAGATTGAGCGCCGGTTCGGTGCGGCGGTGGCGGCGGGGGTGCGGGCGCTGAGCAAGAACGATGCCCTCGAGAAATCGGCGCGCATGGCCGATAGCCTCCGCAGAATCCGGGAGCAGCCTAGGGAGGTGTGGATGGTCAAGCTGGCGGACCGCATCACGAACCTCCAGCCGCCGCCGGCGCATTGGACCAAGGAGAAGATCGGAAGGTATCTGAACGAGGCCGAGGTAATCCGCGCGGCTTTGCGAGACGCCAGCCCCTTTCTCCACGCTAGGCTCCAGAACAAGATGAAGACCTACGCCACCCGCGCGTGAGGACTCTCCTGACTCGGAAACGGAAAGAGGGCACTAACCCCAAAAAGGGAAAAAAGAAAGGGTAATATAGTCGCTGAGACCATACGCGCTCATAGCCATGCCCTGAAGCAGGGTGCTCCTGGGGGGGAGATCATGACCGGACTCAACAAGTTCATAAGAATGGGCGGGCTGATGCCTAGCCCGACGCCCAGTGCCCCGCGAAAGCGGAAAGAGGGTGATACCCTTAAAAGAAGGTAAAAGAGAGGATTATGTGTCTGGAGTTCGCAAGCTGAGGTCCTTCGCGCCGGAGGAATCCAAACCTGCGGCGAATCTGTGGGAGGTGCTGGAGCGGGGGCGGGAGGACACCTTTCCGATCCACACGGCGCTGTGGCTCTTCAAGAACGCGCGGGGCGGGAAGGGGGCCTTCGGACACCTGCCGGGGCCCATGTTCGGGTACCGGACGCGGGAGCGTGAGGCGAGGCACAAGCCGGGCGACAACCCTGGGCTGGCCCTCCAGGCGCTGGCGTGGTTCCTCTGCCAGCCGGCCTACGGCAAGGGCTACCTGGCCGCGGGCCCCACGGCCGGGGTATACGGGGGCCTGTCGGAGGAGTTCCTGGAGCCGCCGGTGCGGCTCCCGATGCGCCCGCAGGACCTGCCCGACGAGGTTCAGTCCTTCTTGCAGGAGGCCAGCTTTCCCCTCTCCGAACTGCCTACGCTGACCCGTCCCCGCCTCGTGTACTACCTGATCCTTCGGCTCATCACGTACTCGACCATCTTCGGCACCTTGGAAACGCAGTTGATCCATCGAGCCGAGGCGCTGGTATCCGGGAAGGCCATCCCGGATTACGTCGAACGGGACGTTCAGCGGGCGATGGATAGAGCGGTGCAGGCCTTCGAGATGCCTTCGAGGACGTCCTGGGAGTACGACCGGACGCGCCAGGAGGGATTCATCCGGAGCGTCCGGTGTCGGAAGAGGACACCACCCGCGGCCCACGCCGTGGGCGAAGATGCGGCCTCTTGGTCCACGGGCCAGCCCGAGGCCACCTCGCCCTATTCGCCGCCCTACCTGCGCCTGCCCATCTTCGACCTCCGGCCCTTCTTCCAGGAGGCCTCTCGGCTCATCAAAGCGGTCCCCGAAGAGATCGGGCGGTGCCCCTCGCTCCCCTTCATGACCTCCGAAGACTGGACTCTCTGCCACGGCTTCGTCACGGCTCGCAAGTTCTCCAAGAAGAGGCTCCGCGGCTCGGCCCTCACCTATCCCAAGAACGCCGAGGCCATGGCCGCCTGGGACTGGATCGAGTCGCTCTACGGCCGGCGGGTCCGCCTGGCCCTCTATCCCTCCGACAAACACCCGAAGGAGTAGAGCTTCTCCCCCTGCGGGTCCGTTCCGTCCCCCATCCGCGAGCTTGGCACCCCAAAGCGCGCTTTTCCTCCGCTGCGATGTTTCCGCCTTCCAACCTTTCAAATCATGACCTACAGATGCTTTGAGGGCCATTTTCCACCCTCTTTCCGTCTGTCAAAAAGCGGAGGAAAAACCCCTAGACCATGGATTTTTCGCCTTTTATAGTCCTCGCCATCCCACGGTGGGATGAGAAAGGAGAGACGATGAGCGACGAACCTTCTTACCTCGGCACAAACCCTGATCTCTTGACGGCGCAGGAAGCGGCGGACTACCTCCGCATCCCCATCGGCAGCCTCTACGTGCGGATCTCCAGAAAGCAGATCCCTTACGCGAGGCTCGGGCGATTGCTCCGCTTCAAGAAGTCGGACCTGGACCGCCTTTTGAAGTCTGAGTACAGAGGGGCGGAGACGGACTGCGACTTCGTCACCGGACAGCGGGCAGGGTGAGCCATGTCTCCCTCCGACCTGGGCAGGGCCGCGGTGTGGTACGGGCAGAAGGGCTATCCCCTCTTCCCGCTCCACGCCGCGGCAGGGGGGCGCTGCTCCTGCGGAAGCGGGAGCTGTGAGGCGCCCGGCAAACACCCGAGGATCGCCCGCTGGCCCCAGCAGGCCACCACCGCCGTGGCCATGATCCGAGCCTGGTGGCACCTCTGGCCCGAGGCCAACATCGCTCTCGTGACGGGCGAGGCCTCGGGCCTCGTGGTCCTGGACGTGGACCCGAGGCACGGCGGGGAGTTGGCCCTGGACGAGCTGCAAGGCCGCTTCGGAGAGTGGCCCGCCACGGTGACAGCACGGACCGGGGGCGGCGGCTGGCACTTCTTCTTCCGGCATCCCGGCGTCCGGGTGCCCAACTCTTCGGGCCTGCTGGGACCGGGATTGGACGTGCGGGGGGACGGGGGCTACGTCGTGGCCCCGCCCTCCCTCCACGCCAGCGGGTGCCGCTACGCCTGGCACGGCTCGCGGCACCCAGCCCACCTGGAGCCGGCGCCGATGCCGGACTGGCTCCTGGGGCTGGTGGCGCGCCCCGAGAAGGGCGCTCCCGGTCTCGCACCCAAGAACCCCTTGAGCGAACTGGCGCTGGAGGAGGTGCGCGAGGGCCAGCGCAACACGAGCCTGGCGCGGCTGGCGGGGCACCTCCTCCGCCACCGGGTGGAGCCCTTCGTCACCCTGGGGCTCCTCAGGACCTGGAACCGGCAGAGCTGCCGGCCGCCCATGGCGGAGGATGATCTGGCGCGGACCATCGAGTCCATCGCGGACTCGGAGAGGCGGCGGAGGAGGGGCCGATGACGGACGACCGCTTCAAGAACCTCCGCGCCCTCGCCGCCCCGGAGCCCGCGCTCTCGGTCGAAGAGGCCCTGGCCATTCTGGATCCCCTCCCCGAGAACCCCCAGACCGAGCAGGTGCAGGAGGTGTTGAGCCGCTTCCGGGAGGCGCTCAAGCCGATGAACGACATCGCCCGGGAGCTCGCCCGTGATGGGGCGATCCGGAAGCTTCGCCTCCTGGGCTTCAAGTGTGCGACGAGGATCGTGGACAGGGCGATGCCCCTGGTCAAGAGCGCCACCGAGCGGCGGGAGGGTCTGGCCGGCCTTCGGGAGCCGGACCTCTGGCCGGAGCTGGTCGAGGGAGCCACGCTGCTCAATCAATTGGAGGGGACAATCCGCCGCTATGTGGCGCTGACCCCCGAGCAGGCCGTCCTTTTCGTGCTCTGGACGCTCTTCGCCCACGCCCACGACGCCTTCGAGATCTCTCCCATCCTGGCCGTCACCAGCCCGGACAAGGGGTGCGGGAAGAGCACGACGCTGGCCCTGCTGAGCGCCCTGGTCCCCAAACCCATCACTTCGGCCAACATCACCCCCTCGGCGGTCTTCCGCGTGACGGACTACTTCCATCCCACCCTTCTGCTGGATGAGGCCGACACCTTCCTGACCGACTCCGAGGGGCTGCGGGGCATCCTCAACAGCGGCCACATGAGAAGCCAGGCCTACGTGACCCGCGTGATCGGCGAGGACTACCGGGTCTGCATGTACAGCACGTGGGCCCCGAAAGCCGTGGCGCTCATCGGGGAATTGCCGGCAACCCTGGCCGACCGGTCGGTCACCCTGCGCATGCGGAGGAGAGCCCCGAACGAATCCATCGAGCGGCTCCAGCTCCACCGGCTGGGCGACATGGAAGACCTCCGGTCCATGGCGGCGCGCTGGGCCAGCGATCACACCGACGAGCTCCGCCTCCTGGATCCTGAGGTTCCTGCATCGATTACGAAGGATCGGGCACGCGACAACTGGCGTCCCTTGCTCGCCATCGCGGACCTGGCCGGTGGAACTGGGCCGGCCAGAGCGCGCTCGGGCGCCCTGGTGCTCACATCATCCGGAAGCGATACCTCGGCCGCCGTCCAGCTCCTCGAAGACCTGCGAAGCCTCTTTCAGTCGAAGGGCGTCGAGCGACTCACCAC
>JBAWEQ010000204.1:0-5170 GCA_049591295.1 Acidobacteriota bacterium | reverse complement strand
TGTGGGAAACCCGAAGGGTTTTCCAAGCGCCTGTGGAAAAGCCAGCGGCTTTTCCATCCGGCGCGCCACCTTCCACAGGGCTCTACCCCCACCATGACATCACCCACACCAAATAGCGAGGAGCCCGGTTTCACCCTCATCCATGCCCGAGCACACTTCCTCCCGCCCGAACGGGCTCGGCCCGGGGCCTCCGTGGGGCCTCACGCCGTAGGAGGAGGATGCGGTCTGACCACGGCCCGCCGAGCTGGGTCCTTGTCCGAGATCCTTCAGGGGAGAAGCTTCGGAGGAGGCTTCAGGATGACGCGTCGGGGGGTTGCCCGCTTGGGGGCTGCCCGCTGGCGGACTCCCCGCTCCCGGCTCCCCACTCCCGCCCGTCAGCCCGGCCCCCTCCTTCACGGAGCCCTGCGTATTCGGCACCGCCGTGAAGTCCTGGTGCGTGAGGTGGCGCGAATCGCACGGCCGGTTCCCCGGCGTGAAGGCGTAGCCCGCCATTGAGGGCACAATCGTCCCCTCCACGCCCTGCTGACTCCCCTGGCCGTTCCCCGGCGGCTGCAAGATGTACAGCCCCGTCTCGTCCGCACAAGTCGAGGCCCGGTCTGGCGCCCGAAGGGCGGCTGAGGGCCTGGGGACGGAGCGCGGCCACGCTCGCGTGGACGCGCCCGGACCAGGCCCCCAGCGCCGCGCCAACGGCGCGGCCCAGCCCCAGCCGTGGTTCGGAGCCGGCAAGGAGGTCAATTTTGGACAGGCATGAACCCTCTCCTTTCCTTGACCCAGGGGACGCCCCGATGCGAGGATAGGCGGGCGGGGCGTTGCGTGGTGCGAGGAGCGGAATGGAAGGCCTGGAGAAACTGGTCGGGGCGGTGAGCAACCAGGTGTGGGGCCCCCCCATGCTCATCCTCCTCTTCGGGACGCACCTCTACCTCACCTTCCGGCTCCGCTTCGTCCAGCGCTACACCTTCAAGGGGATCCGCCTCTCCCTCGGCCGGAGCAAGGAGGGCGAGGGGGACGTGAGCCAGTTCGGCGCCCTCACGACCGCGCTGGCGGCCACCATCGGCACGGGCAACATCGTGGGCGTGGCCACGGCCGTGGCGGCCGGAGGGCCCGGAGCCGTTCTCTGGATGTGGCTGACGGGCGTCTTCGGCATCGCCACGAAGTACTCCGAGGCCCTCCTCTCCGTCAAGTACCGCGTGACGATGCCCAACGGCCTCATGGCGGGCGGTCCCATGTACGTGCTCGAGCGGGGCATGAAGGCCCGCTGGCTGGGGCTCATCTTCGCCGGACTGACGGCCTTCGCCGCCTTCGGCATCGGCAACATGGTGCAGGCCAACTCCGTCGCCACCCTGGCGAAGGAGACCTTCTCCCTCTCGCCGTGGGTCACGGGCATGGCCATGACGGCGCTCACGGCGGTGGTCATCCTCGGGGGCATCCAGTCCATCGCCCGCGTCTGCGAGGCCCTCGTCCCCGTCATGGCCCTCGTCTACATCGTCGGCTGCGCCTTCATCCTGATCATGCACGCCCCGGAGATCCCGGCCACCATCCTGCTCATCGTGAAGGACGCCTTCACGGCCCAGGCCGCCGCCGGCGGGTTCCTCGGGGCCGGAGTGCTTCAGGCCATGCGCTTCGGCATCGCGAGGGGGCTCTTCTCCAACGAGTCGGGCCTCGGCAGCGCCCCCATCGTGGCCGCGGCGGCGCAGACCAAGAACCCCGTCCGGCAGGCCCTCGTCTCCTCCACCGGCACCTTCTGGGACACGGTGGTGGTCTGCGCCATGACGGGGCTGGTCCTGGTGATCTCCGCCGACTGGACCAAGGGGCTGGAGGGGGCCGCCCTCACGCGCAGCGCCTTCCAGGACCTCTCGGCCATCGGCCCCTACCTCCTGACCTTCGCCCTGCTCACCTTCGTCTTCTCCACGATTCTGGGCTGGTCCTACTACGGCGAGAAGGCCGCCGAGTACCTCTTCGGCCCGAAGGTGATCTTTCCCTACCGCCTGCTCTGGGTGGGGGCGGTGCTCCTCGGCTCGGTGGCCACCCTGCCCCTGGTCTGGTCCTTCGCGGACATTGCCAACGCCCTCATGGCCGTGCCCAACCTCATCTCCCTCCTCGCCCTGAGCGGCGTGCTGGTGGCCGAGACCCGGACCTACCTCTGGGAGGGGCGGCTGGAGGAGGCCGGTGGCTGAACCCCCCGCCAAGCGCAAGCCGCTAGCCGACCGCGAGGTCGAGAGGGAGCGGGAGTGGAACGCTCCCGAGCTGAAGGCCCTCCAGGAGGCCTACCGAGAGGGCCGGCTCAGCCTCGTCCTCGGGGCCGGGGTCTCCAAGGCCTGCGGCGTGCCCATGTGGGAGGAGCTCACCCGGAGCCTCCTGCGCAGCTCGCTGGCGGGGCTGTACGACGCCGTGGGGCCGGAGGAGGCGCCGCTCCACGTGCGGGACATCGAGGCCACCCTCAAGGAGCGCGTCCGGCCCATGATCGTCCGCTACGTGAAGGCGAAGCTGGGCGACCGGTTCCTGGACGAGGTGCGGCAGGCCCTCTACCAGCGCCCGCCCCGGCTCTCCGGCACGGTGCGGGAGATCCTGGCGATGGAGCGCGTCTGCGCCATCCTGACCCTGAACTTCGACGACCTCCTGGAGACCTTCGCGGGGCGCCTCGGCGTGGCGGGGCGCTACCGGAGCATCTTCGAGGCCCCGATCCAGATCCCCCGCCACCGCATCCCCATCTACCACACCCACGGCTTCCTGCCCGCCGACCCCTCCCTTAGGCGCTCCTCCAGCCTCATCTTCTCGGAGGACGACTACCACGACCGGCTGCACCAGCCGTACCACTGGACGGACCACGTCTTCATCGACCTCCTGGCCAGCACGACCTGCCTCTTCATCGGCACCTCGGGGGAGGACCCGAACCTGAGGCGGCTGATCGACCTGGCCCGCAAGCTCGCCGTCCCCAACCGCCACTTCATCCTGCTCAAGCCTCCGGCGCCCCTCCCCGGCGACAGCCGCGAGGCCATCCGCTACTCGGCCTCGCGCCGCGCGGTCTGGGACGCCTTCGAGCACCTCGGCCTGGCGGTCCTCTGGATCCACGCCTACCCACGCGACATCCCGGCCATCCTCCGCCGCATCCGGCTGGCCGCTCCCTCGTGAAGCCCCCTTGAGGAGACCCGCATGAAGACCGGACTTCTGGCCTCGCTGAAGCAGTTCAACCAGACCTTCTGGGCGGCCATCGCGACCGAGCTGCTGCACTGCCTAGCCTCCTACTCCATGCTCGCCTACCTCATCATCTACCTCGCGCAGGACCTCGGCTTCGGCCAGCTCCGGGCCAACGCCATGTACGGCACCATGCTCTTCATGGGCTACTTCCTGCCCATCCTCATCGGGGCCCTGGCGGACCGCTACGGCTTCCGGCCCACCATGGCGGTCTCCCTCGTCATCATCACGGGCGGCTACTTCTGGGCCAGCCGCGTGGCGAGCTATCCCTGGATGTTCGCGGCCCTCCTCACGATCGCCCTGGGCGGGGCGGTGATGAAGCCCGTCATCGCCGGAGCGGTCAAGTCGGCATCGTCCGATGAGAACCGCACCCTCGGCTTCTCGATCTACTACACCGTCATCAACATCGGCTCCTTCTTCGCCCCCTTCCTCGCCAACACGGTGCGGACCTCCACGGGCCACCCGGCGCTCATCTTCGTGGCCTGCGGCATCGTCGAGACGGCCGCCCTGGCCGTGACCCTCCTCTTTTTCCGAAACCTTCCTGTGGCCGAGGCGGCCAGGGGCAAGTCCCTCGGCGTGGTCCTGGGAGAGATGGTCCTGGTGCTGGGCAACGCCCGGCTGTTGCTCACGGCCGCGGGGCTGGCCGCGGCCTACGCCGGGTGGCTGAAGGGCTGGATGGACGGAGAGGTGCTTCTGCTGGTCGCGGGGCTGTGGGTCCTGCTGAATCTTGCCGTGGACTTCCCCTTGAGGGCCCGGGAGCGCCGCGAGGGACGGCGGGGAGGCGGCCTTTTCGAGCCCCAGCGCTTCGGGGACGGGAAGCTCCTCGTCTTCATCCTGATCTTCTCGGGGGTCTGGGCCCTCTACAGCCAGATCTGGACCAACATCCCCCTCTTCATCACCGGCCTGGACCCCGCCATGAAGGCCCACATCGAATACTTCCAGGCGGTGGACCCGATCATGATCGTCTGCTTCCAGGTGCTCATCGGGAAGTGGATGGGGCGCTACCGGCCTCTGCCCTCCATGGTCGTGGGCATCCTGATCTCGGCCGTGGCGGTGGCCTCCGTGGGACCCTTCGGCTACGCGCTCGGCGCCTGGGCGGTCTCCCTCTCGCTGGTCATCTGGTCCGTCGGGGAGATGATGTTCAGCCCGCGCATGGTGGAATACGTCGCCGTCATCGCCCCCAAGGAGAAGCTCGCGCTCTACATCGGCTACGGCTTCCTGCCCTTCGCCATCGGCTTCGGCTTTGGCCCCTCCGTGGGGGGCCACCTGGTGAAGTTCTTCCAGGCGCGAGGCATGCCCGACGGCGTCTGGTTCGCCTTCGGAGCCTGGGCCGTCCTCATCGCCCTGGCCCTGTGGATCTACGACAAGGTGGTGAAGGGATGAGGGATCAGGGACAGGGGACAGGGGACATGAGGAGAGCCCGAGGCAGGCCGTTGCCGGGCGATTTTCCTGATCTCGAAGCCCCAATCGGTCGCGTCTTGGAGCCTTTCTAGTGGATTCCTTTCGCATTTCGCCATTTGCGTTTCCCGTCTCCCGTCTGGCGTCTAGCGCCCTTTGTACGGCTGGATTCCGTGTCAGCGGCCCTTCGATGCATGCCACGAAATGACATCGTGGGAAGCGTCTCCCGTCTCCCGTCTCCCGTCTCCCGTCTCGCGTCTCCCGTCTCCCGTCTCGCGTCTGCCGTCTCGCGTCTGCCGTCTCGCGTCTACCGTCTTGCGTCTCGCGTCTCGGCCCTTTTTCCCGTCATCCTGTGGCACGCCCACAACGGGCGGCCAGCACAGGATCCCGCCGCTCCGGTGCCGCCGATGGTCTCTCTGCCGCGGGATCCTGAGCGAGCAGCCCTTCGAAGGAGTCCTCAGATAGCATGAGGGTGGCTGCCCCCAGGCGGCGGTGCGAACATCGCCGGGGGCTGGGGGCTGGAGCGACGGGCGCTCCGCCCAAGAGGTGCCCCAAGAAGGAGACAGCCACCATGTTGCAC
>JBAWEQ010000203.1:0-24023 GCA_049591295.1 Acidobacteriota bacterium | reverse complement strand
ATGCCGGACCACGTGCATGTGCTGGTCAGTGTTGATGGCCTGGGGCAACCGATCTGGCAGTACGTGAGAAGTTGGAAGGCCAAGTGGAGTGTGCGGCTTGCTTTGCCGGGGGAGAAGCCATTCTGGCAGAGAAGCTTCTACGATCACTGGATGCGGGAGGGCGAGGAGGAGGCCTACGCTGCCTACATCCTGGCGAATCCTGTGCGGAAAGGGTTTGTTACCGACTGGCGGGAATACCCTTACAGCCGTTGTTACGTTTCGCTGTGATTGGCTGTTCGGCCGCAATGAATTGCGGCCGCTACGCAAGAAGGCTCAGGCGGGGTGATGCGGCGGATGCTTGGATCGGGCGGCTGTTCGGCCGCAATAAATTGCGGCCGCTACAAAGGCACCCGTTCACCCCTTCACTCTTTACTCTTAACTCTTCACCGTCTTTTTCGCGGCCGCTACGGAGGCACCCGTTCAATCTTTCAATCTGCAATCTGAAATCTTCAATCTGAAATCTCCCCCCGTTCGCTACGGGGCGATGACGCGACGCCACTGGCGCTGGGGGGGCGGGCACGTTATCTTTAGCAGCGTGAAGCGGGGCCGGGTGGCGAGACCGGACATGAGGAGCGCGCGAGCACCGTTGGGCCTGTCTCTGGCGGCCCGACGGGCATGACGAGGGCTCCCGACGGATGTCCCGCATAGGCGCAAGGGGAACTGGCACATGAGGGTCCTGTGTGGCCGGCGGGCGGGCGAGCGGCCTGAGCGCGCGGGAGGCCGTGGGTCCGGGCCGTCGGCCGGGGTCGGCCGGTGACGCTGCCCCTGCTGATGTTCGCGGGCGGGGCTCTGCTGACCCTGCTGGCGACGCCTCTGGTGATCCGCCTGGCGTGCCGGTGCGGGGCCATGGACATGCCCGGGGAGCGCAAGCTCCACGACCATCCGGTGCCGCGGCTGGGCGGCGTGGCCCTCTTCGGGAGCTTCGCCATCGCCTCGATCCTGGCGCTCCTCCTGAGCCCCGCCATCCGCGCGAGCTTCATCGGCAGTCAGGACTTCTGGCTCTCCCTGGCGGCGGGGGGGACCGTGGTCTTCCTCCTGGGGCTCTACGACGACCTGCGCTCCGCCTCGGTCTGGACGAAGTTCGTGGTGCAGGCGGGCGCGGCGGTCATCATCATGGGGCCGGGCGGTGTGCGCATCACCGCCTTCGCCAACCCCTTCGACGGCTCCGTCCAGCTCGGCTGGCTCTGGATACCCCTCACGGGGCTGTGGATCGTGGGGGTGACCAACGCCCTGAACCTCATCGACGGGCTGGACGGCCTGGCGGGCGGGGTCGCCTTCATCTCCGTGGCCACGCTCTTCGCCATCGCCTTCATCCACGGCCAGCGCCTCCAGGTGGTGCTGGTGACGGCGGTGCTGGCCGGGGCCCTGCTGGGGTTCCTCAGGTACAACTTCCACCCCGCGCGCATCTTCATGGGCGACTGCGGGAGCATGTTCCTCGGCTACGTGCTCGCGGTGCTCTCCGTGGTGGGATCGAGCAAGCGCGCCACGGCACTGGCCCTCCTCATTCCCATTCTCATCCTGGGCATTCCGGTCTTCGACACGCTCTACTCCATGGGCAGGCGGGTGGGGAAGAAGCTGGTGGTAGACCGCGAGTGGCAGCTCTCGTCGCTCTGGGCCATGTTCCGGGCGGACAAGGCCCACATCCACCACACGCTCATGGCGATGGGCTACACCCACCGGCGGTCCGTGCTCATCCTCTACGGCCTCTCGGCGCTCTTCGGCCTGATGGCCCTGGCGGCGGTCGTGCTGCAGAACGACCGGATCTCGTTTGCCCTGATGCTGGCGGGCCTGGTGGGTTTCGTGGTGGTCAAGCAGTTCGGGCGGTACATCCCGCTCCACTTCAACGCGACCCATGCGGCCGGCGGCATCGAGGAGGTCCCGAAGGAGCCCACGGAAATCTCAAGGGAAGAGAGGGGGTTCCATGAAAGTAAATAATGTGTATAATACACTGCTGGGAGGACATGGCAGTCCCGGGGGGATCGGGGCAGGCCACGCGAGGAGGCTGAGGTGAGACCCAAGCAGGGGTTGATTCTGGCTCTGTTGTTGGCGGCGTCCGCGGCGGCCGTTCGGGCCGGCGACGGCATCCCCATCGGGAACGCGGTCTTCTACCCCTCGGTGGAAGCGGTCTACACCCATACCGACAACCTCTACCTGCAGGACTCTTCCATGCCCTACGGGAACGTGAGCGACAGCTTCTGGGAGATCCGCCCCACGCTGGGCTTCGAGTTCCCCTTCGAACAGAGCTACGTCAAGCTGGACCTGGGCTATCAGTACAAGGACTACCAGCACTACCAGCTCAGCTCGCACAACACCTATACGGGCGCCCTCACGGGGCTCTTCGCCCTGGGGCCCCAACTGAAACTGCGGGTGGAGGACCAGTTCATCCGCGGGGTCCAGGAGGTCAACAAGTTCGACCCGGGCTACGAGACCTACTACAGCAACACCCCCTTCAACAGCAACAACCTGCGGGTGGGGCTGGAGATGCCCATGGGCAAGCTCAACAGCGTGGAGGTGTACGGGCTCTACAACAACACGCACTTCTCCCAGAGCGACAACCCGCTGGGCACCCCGCCGCCGTTCTACGGGTACGAGCAGACGGGGGGCGGCGTGACCTTCCGCCACTACTACACGCCCGAGTCGGCCTGGCTGGTGGACGCGCAGTACCTGGCCAGCCGCCCCAAGAATCAGGCCTTCGTCCCGGGCACCACCGAGGTCCAGGACCGCCGCAACAACGACTGGAAGATCGACCTGGGCTGGCAGGGGGCGATCACCCGGCAGGTCACGGGCCACGCCAAGGCCGGCTGGGAGCGGATGAAGTTCCCCGACAACGGCCAGGGCAACTACAGCGGCTTCACCATGAACGCGGGGCTGGCCTTCCTGCCCAGCGAGTACTTCCGGGTGAACCTGGACCTGGACCGGCAGGCCTACCAGTCGGCCTTCGACGTGAACAACTTCTACACGGCCACGGGCGGCGAGCTCCAGGTGCACCAGGAGGTGACGCGCCACCTCTTCTGGACGGCGGGCTTTAGGTACCAGGAGAACAGCTATCCCAGCGCCACGGCCGCGGATTTCGGATTCACCACCACGCCGCTCGATCCCTACGCGTTCCTGAACGCGGGGCAGTTCCGGAAGGACAAGATCGGCCGCGCCTTCGGCGAGGTGGGCTTTCACTTCACCAAGCTCCTCAGCCTGCGGGCCAACTACCAGTACGAAAACCGCGACAGCAACATCCGCTACGCGGACCTGGAGGGCGTGCACAAGCCCTTCAGCTACAAGGAGAACCGCCTCATGGCCCAGGTCCAACTGGCCTGGTAGCCCCGCGGCGGCACTCCGCTCCGTGACGCGACCCGGAATCCAGGTGTATTCTATCGGTTACAGGCCCCGGAGGCCCCCTCGGCGGCCCGAGTGAGGTGTTGGTCCATGCGTTTCGACCCAAGCAATGAATGGCGCCCGACCCGGTGGCCCCTCGCCGCGGCCCTGGCGCTGGCCCTCCTCTGGAGCCTTTCCGTGCCGGCGTTTCTGGGCTTCGGCAAGGCCGAGGTCAAGGTCAAGGGCAAGCCCGGCGACCTGCACGCCTACTCCTCGGTCAATCTGGAGGTCACGCCCAAGATCGAGGGCCAGACGATGCGGTGGGAGATCCGGTGCGCCAAGTACCGCATCGTCCATTCGGATCTCAAGCCCTTCGTCTCGCCCATGCCGGGCGGCATCGCCATCGAGCTGCCGGCCTCCTCCAGCCCCAAGGTGACCATGGGGGAGAAGGACCTGTACATCCGCTGGACGCCGGGGGAGAAGAGCCAGGCTCCACCGCCGCAGGCCACGGAAGGCAGTGCCAGGCCCGGCGGCGGCTTCACCTGGCAGGAGCCCAAGCCGCCGGCATACCCGCTGGGGCCGGGCGACCAGGTCCAGGTGAACGTCTACGGCATCGACGGGATGAACGAGACGGTGAACGTGGACCCGGACGGCAGCATCACCTTCCCCGTGGTGGGGCGGGTGGTGGTGGCCAACCTGACGGTGAACCAGCTCCAGAACAAGCTCACGGAGCTGTTGGCGAAGTACGTGAAGGCGCCGCAGGTCAACGTGCAGCTCCTGGAGTACGGCAGCCGCTACGTCAACGTGCTGGGGCAAGTGAAGGTTCCCGGGCGGGTGCCCCTGAAGGGGGCCTTCCGGGTGCTGGACGCCATCACCCAGGCGGGCGGCTTCGACGAGAAGTCGGGCGACGTGGAGATCCAGCGGCGCGACCCCTCCGGCCAGCTCCACGACCGCGTGATCCCCAAGGAGGCCCTGCTGGGGGGCGACGAGTCGGCCAACATCTACCTGCTGGACCAGGACGTCCTGAACGTCCTTCCGCCGAAGCAGGTGTACGTGACGGGCGAGGTCAAGACCCCGGGCGCCCTGCCCTATGCGCAGGGGCTGACCCTCCTCAAGGCCATCACCCTCTCCGGCGGCTTCACCCAGTGGGCCAAGGAGGGCAAGGTGGACATCCTGCGCAAGGTGGACGGCAAGCCCAAGGCCCTGCACGTGAACGTGAAACACATCGAGCGCGGGAAGATCAACGACGTGCCGCTCCTCCCCGACGACCAGGTCATCGTCCGCGAACGCAAGTTCTTCTGAGACGCGAGGCGCGAGGCGCGAGACGCGAGACGCGAGGCGCGAGACGCGAGACGCGAGGCGCAAGACGCGAGACGCAAGACACGAGACGCGAGACGCGAGACGCGAGACGCAAGACGCGAGACGCGAGACGCAAGACGCGAGACGCGAGACGCGAGACGCGAGACGCAAGGGCGCAAAGCCTCATGCGCGCGTCATCCTGAGGACCTCTTCGAAGGGCCGCTGGCTCAGGATCCCGTGGCAGAGAGACCACCGGCGGTACCGGGGCGGCGGGATCCTGTGCTAGCCGCCCGTTGCGGGCATGCCACAGGATGACGGGAAAATGGGGGCAAGACGCGAGACGCAAGACGCGAGACGCAAGACGCGAGACGCAAGACGCGAGGGCGCGCGTCTCTCCCGGCTTCCGTTCGGCCGCAACAAGTTGCGGCCGCTACAGAGGATGGCTTCGACAGAACGTAGCGGCCGATGTTTATATCGGCCGGCTGTTCGGCCGCAATGAATTGCGGCCGCTACGAAGGCATGCGTTCAATCTTCAATCTGGAATCTGGAATCTTCAATCTGCAATCTTTCTTAACTCTTAACTCCTTTACCATTTTTTGGGTTTGATCTCATAATAGGCCGGTGGAGAATGCGGACCGCCTCGGGCGGGGGCATCCCCCTGAGTTGTCTGGGAGAGCGGACGGACATGCCGGGTAGCGATGCATCGCGTCTGATGGACGGTGAGGGCGGGGAGGCGAAGGAGTTCGACCTCCTCCACTGGGTGCAGCTCCTCTGGGACCACCGCTGGTGGATCATCGGGATCACCGGGGCGGTGGTGCTCCTGGCGGCGCTGTACAGCTTCCTGGCCACGCCCATCTATTCGGCCACGGCCACGGTCTTCGTGCAGAGCCCTCGCCCGCAGCCCATCGGGAACTTCTCGTACAACAACAACTCCTGGATGGAGGACATGAAGTTCTACTCCTCCCAGCCCGAGATCATCAAGAGCACGGCGGTGATGCAGGAGGTGGTGGACAAGCTGCACCTCCAGGACAACCCGGCCTTCCGGGGCTCGGCCCACCCGGACCGCGTCCTCCAGTCCATGGTCACGGTGAGCAACGTGAAGGACAGCGCCCTCTTCAGCATCACGGTCACGGGCCCCTACAAGGATGAGGTGGCCATCTGGGCCAACACCGTCGCCGAGGTGTACGCCGAACGGACCCTGCGGGACGCGCTGAACTACATCGCCAAGGCCAACGACGTCATGCTGGGCGAGGCCAGGCGCATGCAGGAGGAGTACATCAAGGAGCAGACGGCCGTGACCAGCAACCTGGAGGCCAACCGCTCCTATTTCCCGCAGAACCAGAAGGACATCCTGGACAAGCAGATCGCCTCGCTCAACGACGAGCTCACCACGATCGGCGTGAAGGAGAGCGAGGTGGCGGCCGTCGTGAACCAGATGCAGGCCTGGAAGCGGAACGGCGGGGACCCCCTCAGCCTGCCCGCCGTGGCGCAGGACCCCTCGGTGCAGGACCTGGCCAAGCAGTACAACGAGATGAGCCGTGATCTGTCGAGGCTGCTGGCGAAGTTCACGCCGCTCCACCCGGACGTGATCAAGAAGCGGGAGGAGATGAAGGCCCTGAAGGAGCGCATCGCCACCCAGGCGGACATCGTGCTGGGCAACTACCAGAACCAGCTCAGCGCGCTGGAGGCGCAGAGGGCCAGCCTCATGCACGATCTGGACGGCATCCGCCGCCAGGGGCTCCAGTTCGTGGAGGGGGCCTCCCGCAGCGAGACGCTCTCCACCAGCGCCGCGGCCATCAAGAAGTACATGGACATGCTCTACGACAAGATGCGGGAGCTGAACGTGAGCTCCTCGCTCCTGGGCGCCAACATCCGCCTGGTGGATTCGGCCCTTCAGCCCTCCGCTCCCGTGAGGCCCAACAAGCAGAAGATCATGATCCTGGGCTTCCTGCTGGGACTCCTGCTCTCGGTGGGATCGGTGGTGGGCTACCAGTACCTGGACACGACGGTGAAGTCGGTGGAGGACATCGAGAACCGCCTGGGGCTGAACCTGCTCACCATGATCCCGACGCTGAACCAGGAGACGCAGAGGGCCGGCATGGAGGCCTTCCAGACCCTGCGGACGGCCCTCATCTACGCCAGCCAGAACCAGCAGAACAACGTGATCCTGATCACCTCGGCCTCTCCGAAGGAGGGGAAGACCAGCGTCATCGTGAACTTGGCCAAGACCCTGGCGGCCACGGGAGACCGGGTCCTGGTGGTGGACTGCGACCTGAGGCGGCCGGCCCTGACCCGCACGCTCATGGCCGGCTCCGCCAGCGGCAGTCCGAAGGGGCTCACCAACTACCTGGCCAGCCGCGAGAGCCGCATCGAGGAGTTCATCCAGACCGGCCCGCACCCGAACCTCTTCTTCATCGGATCGGGCCCCATCCCGCCCAACCCGCCCGAGCTGTTCTCCATGAAGCGGTTTCAGGCCCTGATTCAGCAGTTCCGCAAGGAGTACGGCTGGGTGCTCCTGGATTCGCCGCCCTGCCTCTCCATCACCGACGCGCAGATCCTGGCGGGGATGTCGGACCTCGTGGTGCTGGTGGCCCGGTACGGCCGGACCCATCGCCCCCTGCTGGAGCGCTCGCTGCTGAGCCTGAGGCGCCTGGATGCCAAGGTGGCCGGCGTGGTCCTGAACGCGGTGGAGACGCGATCGTCCTACTACTACGATTATTACTATTACCACCACTACTACTATTCGACGGGCACCGAGCCCAAGCGGCTCTCCTGGATCTTCGGCGGAAAGCTCTTCGGGAAGGGGAGCCGGAAGGAGCATCGCCGGGCGGCGGGGAGCGACTGAGAGGAGAAGGCCGGAAAGCTTGTGAGAGCGGCCTGCCGGTCGTCATGGTCCCCGGCCTCACCAGTGGGGCGGGCGCCCCGCCCGCCTTCGGTTTTGCGCCCTGCGCTGCCGGATCGCCGCCTGGAGGCGCCTTCCACGAGGCACTGGGAGGTTTGTGAGAGCGGCCTGCCGGTCGAGACGCTCCGAGGGCCATTCTCAGGCGCGATTTGCCGCATTGACTCGCCGGAGCGATGGACACTATATTGACTACTTGTGAGGTCGGGCGATGAAGAATCTGAGGTTCGTGTTCGTCCTGGTGGTTGCCCTGGGTGCCGTCACGGCCCTGTGGGCCTACGACGCCAACGCCCCTATCAGCCAGGGCGACTTCGCCGTCCTCCTCGCCTCCGACCTCCAGGTTCAGCCCCCGGCGGGGGGGTGGAACGCCGCGAGCGCCACGGCCTTTCTCGCCCAGCTCCAGGTGACGCCCATGAGCGGCGCGTGGTCCGCCGGCGATACCCTCAACGAGGGCGACCTGGCCCACATCCTGCGGCTGATGGGGCTCAGCTTCTACGCCGTTCGACCCACCGATCCGGTGACGTGGGGCAAGGCCATCGCCGAGCTGGCCCGGCTCCAGAACTTTCTCAGGTCTTACCCGATCGCGGCCCACACCCTCGGGCAGACCACGACCACGCACGTCTACACGGGGATAGGGAAGACCGATTCGGGGGCGCCGGTTCCGGCCTCCCCCTCCAAGCCTTAGCGCACTCCTCCTGTTCCACGCAGCACAAAGGGCCGCTGGGCAACCGGCGGCCCTTTCCTTTTCGGCGAGAGCCGGCAGCCCATAGCCGGCCCTTCGGCCGCAATACATTGCGGCCGCTACAAAGGCAAGCTTTCACGGGGGGCACAGGCGCCCCCGCCTGTGCATTCTTGGAAAAACTCGGCAGGCGAGGCGCCTGTCTCTCCCTTTTCATGGAGGTACTCGACAGGCGAGGCGCCTGTCTCTCCCGTTCCGCGCGGTCATTCCGGCGGCTACCCCCATTGGCCGTCATTCCGGCGACCGAAGGGAGTCCGGAATCCTGTCCGTCACCCGAAGGCGAAGCGATCCTGGACGCGCTTCGCTTGCCAGGATGACCGCAAAGAGAAGCTGAGCCGGAGCCCAGAGGTCTTTCGGCCGCAATAAATTGCGGCCGCTACAGAGGCCTTCTTTCGATCCTTCAATCTGCACTCTGGAATCTTCAATCTGCAATCAAGCGGTACTCGACAGGCGAGGGCGCCCGTCTCTCCCGTGCTTCGCCGTCATTCCGGCGACCGAAGGGAGTCCGGAATCCTGTCCTTCCCGGTAGGCCAAGCGATCCTGGACGCGCTTCGCTTGCCAGGATGACCGCAAAGAGAAGCCGAGCCGGCGTGCCCGGCCTTCCGGCCGCAATAAATTGCGGCCGCTACAGAGGCCTTCTTTCGATCCTTCAATCTGCAATCTGAAATCTTCAATCTGCAATCAAGCGGTACTCGACAGGCGAGGGCGCCCGTCTCTCCCTTCTCTCCTTGTTGCCCCGCGGCGGCCCTGTTAGCATGAAGGCGGTTCGAGCCGCAGCGGGAGGGCCGGGGGAGGAGGGCGCGCCCATGATCGCAGGCCAGAAGCTCGTGGTGGTCATGCCGGCCTATAACGCGGAGAAGACGCTCCGCCAGACGTACGACGACCTGCCGCACGAGATCATCGACGCGGTGGTGCTCGTGGACGATTACAGCAGCGACCGGACCACGGAGCTGGCCAAGGCCCTGGGGGCGACGGTCATCCGCCACCCCGCGAACCGAGGGTACGGCGCCAACCAGAAGACCTGCTACGAGAAGGCGTTGGAGCTGGGGGCCGACATCGTCGTCATGGTGCATCCCGACTACCAGTACTCGCCCAAGCTCTGCGGCGCCATGGCCTGGATGGTGGCCTCGGGCGAGTACGACCTCGTCCTCGCCTCGCGCATCCTCGGCGGCGGCGCGCTGCACGGCGGCATGCCCCTCTGGCGATACGTCGCCAACCGCGGCCTGACCTTCGCGGAGAACCTGCTGACGGGCCTCAAGCTCTCCGAGTACCACACGGGCTACCGGGCCTACTCCCGCCGGGTGCTGGAGACCAT
Organism: Acidobacteriota bacterium; assembly: GCA_049591295.1. Classification (GTDB taxonomy): domain Bacteria; phylum Acidobacteriota; class UBA4820; order UBA4820; family DSQY01; genus DTPS01. The sequence goes on along the minus strand of JBAWEQ010000203.1, from coordinate 14,423 downwards.
CCCCTTCCGGGCGGACTCGGACGATTTCGTCTTCGACAACCAGGTCATCGCCCAGACGGCCCTCATGGGCTTCCGCATCGGCGAGATCTCCTGCCCAACGCGCTACATGGACGAGGCCTCCTCCATCAATTTCCGCCGGAGCGTGGTCTACGGCTTCGGCGTCCTCGGCACCACCCTGCGCTTCCGCCTCGCCCGCATGGGCTGGCGCGGAGACGGGCGCTGGGGGCGGAACGGCGATGCCGGCGAGGGCCGAGCGTGCTGACGCGGCGGCTCCGCGGAGACACCCCGTGACCCGCGGCCCCGCCTCCAGTCAGGCCTGCCCCATCTGCCAGGAGACGGCCAGGGAACGCCTCTTCGAGAGCGCGGATTACCTGACTGGCGAATCCTTCACGGTGGCCCGATGCGCGCGCTGCGGGACGGCGCGGACCCTCTTCCCTCACCCGGAGGAGGAGATCGGGAGCTATTACGGGAACACCTACTACGGGCGGGAGGGGCGTCGGTTCCTGGGCACGTTGGAGTGGCTGGTCCGCCTCTTTAGGCGAGGGCGGGTGCGCGCGGTTCTGCGGCTTCATCCCGGGCCGGGCCGGGTCCTGGACGTGGGCTCCGGCCGCGGACTAATCCTTCGGCGCCTCCGGTCGTTGGGCTGGGACTGCTATGGCACCGAGCTCTCGGCGGATCTGGCCCAGCTCCTTCGGGAGAGCGGTGTGGAGGTCTTCACGGGGCCGCTGGAGGAGTGGGGCCTGCCCGAATCCTCCTTCGACGTGATCCTGCTCTGGCACTCGCTCGAACACCAGTTCGAGCCGGCCCAGGTCCTCGCGGAGGTCCGGCGCCTCCTCAAGCCGGGGGGGCGGCTACTCCTGGAGGTCCCCAACTTCGGAAGCCGGCAGGCGGCGGTCGGGGGAAGCCGCTGGTTTCACCTGGACGTGCCGCGCCACCTCCTGCACTTCTCCCGGCCCACCCTCGCCGCTCTTCTCGGCGGACAGGGGTTCGAGACCCTGCGCTGGTCCACCTGGTCGCTGGAGCAGGGCCCCTTCGGTTTCGCCCAGAGCCTGCTGAACCGGGTGTGCGCCTCTCCCAATCTCCTCTACGGCCTGATGAAGGGCCACGCTCTGGCAGAGCCGACGCGCCGGAAGATCTCCGGGCCGAGGCGCGCATTGGACCTAGGCCTGACCCTCGTTCTGGCGGTACCCGCGGTGGCCGTCGCCGTGGGTGCGGAGGCTGTTACCGCGCTGGCTGGCCGGGGCGGCGTCTTGAACATCGTGGCGCGGAAGGTGGAGGTGCGGTGAATGGTTAGCCTGGGCAAGGGGCCTGCCCCCTTTCGAAGGCCGGCCGGGGCCGCGCTTGTGGCCCTCCTCGGACTGACCGCAGCGGCCGCCCTGCTCCTTTTCTGGCAGTATGCGTCGCACAGCCCGAAGTATGCCGTGCTGCGCTCCAATGAAGGCGGGCGGTGGATCCGCCTGCCCGAGCCGGCGAACCCCAACGCGAGGCCGGTGTTCCCCCGCATCGCCCACTTCCGGTGTCTCTTTACGGCCGGGAAGGGCGAGGAGCACCTGGTGGTGCGCGTGGCGGCGCTGAGGCGCTGCCAGCTCTGGCTCAACGGCCGGACCGTCCTGCCGCCCGGTGACGGGGCGCCGTGGTACCGCGGTTCGACTGTGGATCTTGCCCCCTTCCTGCATCCTGGAACCAACGAGCTGGTGGCGGTTGTGGAGAATAGTACCGGTCCTCCGGTCTTTCGCCTGACCGGCGAAGGGGGCGGAGCATCGCTCTCCACGCCCGGGGAGTGGGGTGTCTCCATGAAGGGCCAGGATTGGCAGGCCCCGCAGCTCGCGACGGAGAAAAGACCCTTCCCGGCCTCGCTCCAGTACCCCTCGGCGTGGTGGGGACTGCTCGGCGGCTGGCCCTGGCTGGCCGGGCTCCTCGCCCTTGCCCTCGCCGTGGCGGCCGCCCTTGCCATGGCGCGAAGGTGGGGCCGTAAGGGTCTGGAGGAATGGATCGCCCCTTCTCGCCTCCGCTGGCTTCTCCTGGGGCTCTACGCCCTCCTCTGCCTTCACAACCTCTTCCGGCTCTCCCTGTGGGTCGGCTTCGACGCGCCCGCCCACTACAGCTATATCGCATTCATCCTCCAGCACCACCGGCTTCCCCTGGCGACGGACGGCTGGCAGATGTTCGAATCACCCCTCTTCTACATTTTGGGGGCCCTCGTCGAGGTGACGGCGCGCCTGGTGGCCTCGCCGAAAACGGCGGAAGGGCTGGTGCGCCTGATCTCCATGGCCTGTGGCGCGGGGATGATCGAGGTGTCCTACCGCACGGGACGACTGCTCTTCGCCGAACGGCCCGCCCTTCAGCGCGTCGCCACGGTGGCGGGCGGCCTTCTCCCCATGAACGTCTACATGAGCCAGTACGTGGGCAACGAGCCCCTGGAGGGCCTTCTCGCGGCCTGGGCGCTGTTCCTGGGCCTTCGGCTGCTACTGAAAGAGGAGAATCCTCCCTCGCTGTCCGAAAGTCTCGCCCTCGGTGGCGTGCTGGGGCTGGCCCTGCTGGCCAAGGTGACGGCCCTCCTGCTGGTGGGGCCGCTGGCGGCGCTGGTGCTCTGGGCGGCCTTCAAGCGAGAGGCGCCCCCGCGCCGGGCCCTCGGGTCGGCCGGGGCGCTGCTTGCGGCCTGCGGGGCCGTCTCGGGCTGGTACTACCTCCGCAACTGGATCGATCTGGGCCGCCCCTTCGTGGGCGGCTGGCAGGCCCGGCCGGGCCTCACCTGGTGGCAGGATCCCGGCTACCGCATGGCCGGCGATCTCCTGCGGTTTGGCCACTCCCTCGTCCAGCCCATCTACGCGGCCGGCTACGGTGTCTGGGATGCCCTCTACTCCTCCCTCTGGCTGGACGGGGCCCTGAGCTCGGTGACAAACAAGCCGCTCGCGCCCTTCTGGCAACCCCATCTGCTCCCGGCCATGGCCCTCCTGGCGCTCCCCCTGAGTCTGTTGATCCTCTGGGGCATCGCGCGGACCTTCGGGACCGGCGAGACGCCCGCGCAAAGGGGACTGCGTTTCCTGCTGGCGTGCGGTGTCCTCTACCTTGGCGCCATGGTCGCCCTCACTATCGAGGTGCCCACCTACACGGCCGCGAAGGCCAGCTACGCCCTGGCGCTGGCGCCCGCCCTGGGGGCGCTCGCCGCGTACGGGGCCGAACCCCTCCTGAGGTGGCCGCGCCTACGGGCGCTCGTTGGGCTCTACCTCTTCGTGTGGGCAGGCGTCGTATACTGCACCTACTGGGCGCGCTAGGGAGAACGAGCCACGAATGGACACGCCGGCTGAAGTCACCAGGGAGAACGGCCCGCCTGCGGGCCTCCCATCGAAAAAGCGCCTCTGGCTCGCCGCCCTCGCCCTGGCGCTGGTGACCTTCGCGCTCTTTTCGCCCTTGCTAAGCGCTCATTTCATCAACTACGACGACCAGGGCTACGTCACGGACAACCCGCACGTCCTCGGTGGGCTCACCTGGAGCGGCATTCGCTGGGCGTGGAGCCACTTCTACTTTGGCTCCTACTATCCGCTCACCCTGATGTCGCACATGCTTGACTGCGATCTCTATGGTCTCTGGGCCGGCGGACACCATCTGACCAACCTCCTGTTCCACATCGGCAGTACGCTCCTGCTCTTCGCCTTCTTGTGGAAGACGACGCGGGCCTTCTGGCGGAGCCTCGTGGTGGCCCTTCTCTTCGCCATTCACCCCCTGCACATGGAGTCGGTAGCGTGGATCTCGGAGCGGAAGGACGTGCTGAGCACCTTCTTCCTGATGGCCATGCTGGTGGCCTACGCCGACTATGCGCGGGCCCCGTCGGTTCGGCGATACCTCGCGGTCTTCGGCGCCTTTCTCCTGGGGCTCCTGAGCAAGTCTATGATCGTGACCGCCCCGTTCCTGTTGCTTCTTTTGGATTATTGGCCCCTGCGGCGCTTCTCCCTCGGCGGCTCCGGGGAGGAAGAGCCCGCGGAGCAGGGAATCCCCTCCGCCCCGCCGCGGCTGGACCTGCGCCTGGGCAGGAAACTCGTGGCCGAGAAGCTGCCACTCTTCGGGCTGTCGGTGCTCTTTTCCCTCCTGACCCTCATGGCGCAAAGCCACGCCGGGGCTATCGGCGGATTTCCCATGCGCCTGAAGATCATCAACGCCTTCTCCTCCTATGGGGCCTATCTCAGCAAGACGCTGATTCCGGCGAACCTGGCCCTCTTCTATCCCATGCGGCTGGGCCTTTTCCGTCCCGCTGAGGCGTTTCTAGCAGCCGTGCTCATGGTCCTGGTGCTGTGGCTGGGCTGGCGCTGGCGCGCCCGGGCCCCCTATCTTTTCGTGGGCTGGCTCTGGTACCTGGGCATGCTCGTCCCGGTCATTGGCATCGTGGAGATAGGGAGCATGGCCATGGCGGACCGGTACACCTACGTGCCCCTGGTGGGCCTCTTCGTCATCTTGGCCTGGGGCGCGGCCGACGTGCTGCGAACCGAGCGGGGGCGGAAGCTCCGCCCCCTCGTCCTGGCCGCCGCGGGCGCCTGGCTGGTGCTCCTGGGCGGGCTCACCGTCCGGCAGGCGACCCTCTGGCACGATTCCCTGACCATATGGGGGCACACTCTCGCGGTGACGAAGCTGAACGCGGTGGCCCACACCTGCTACGGAGAAGCCCTGACGGACGCGGGCCACTTCCGGCTGGCGGAAGAACACCTCAAGCGGGCCATCACCCTCTGGCCGAACCACAGTCCTGCCTGGACGGGCCTCGCGGTGGCGGCGGCCCAGTTGGGCGACTTGGACCTGGCCGAACGCTGTCTCCGCCAGGAACTCACGATCGTGCCGGACGATTTCAGGAGCCAGGTGGTGCTGGCGCGCCTCCTGATGCGCAGCGGAAAGTTCGATGAGGCGAAGAAGCAGTGGACGGAGGTGCTGAAGAGCCAGCCGGGCTACCCGGAGGCCCTGTCTGCCCTTGAGTGGATTCGCAAGAGTCCGGGAGCGGGCCGGCAGGCGACGGCCGGCCGGCCCCCTGCGCCCCCTTCCCCACCGAAGCCAGGCGAAGATAAGGGGCAGCGACGATGACGAGGGGAGTTGCCCGACCGAGTCGCCGGAACCGTTCCTGCCGAGGGTCCCGCCGTGATTAGGCAGACGGCTGTCCAGCGCCATTCCCTGCTCCTGGCCTCCCTGGCCCTGGCGCTGGTGACCTTCCTGCTCTTCTGCCCCCTGCTGGGGGCGCACTTCGTGGGCTACGACGACAACATGGTCGTGACGCGGAACCCGCTCGTGCAGAAGGGGCTGACGTGGGAGGGGGTGCGCTACTACTGGACCCATATGGCGGGAGGGTTCTACGCGCCGCTGACCTACCTCTCGCACATGCTCGACTGCCAGCTCTTCGGGCTCTGGGCGGGAGGGCACCACCTGACGAACATCCTCCTGCACATCGCGAGCACACTGCTCCTTCTCCTCTTTCTGGTGAGGGTGACCGAAGCGCCGTGGCGGAGCCTTTTCGTGGCGGCGCTCTTCGCCCTCCATCCGCTCCACGTGGAGTCGGTGGCGTGGGTCGCCGAGCGCAAGGACGTGCTCTCGGCCCTCTTCTTCGTCCTGACCCTCCTGGCCTACGCGCGCTTCGCGCGCCGCCCGGGATGGGTTCGGTACGGCTGGGTCGTGGCGACCCTGGTGATGGGCCTCTTGAGCAAGGCCATGCTGGTCACCGCGCCGTTCCTGCTCCTGCTGCTCGACTACTGGCCCCTAGGCCGGATGCCGGGTCGGCTGGGACCCGGGCCCGAGGGATGGCCCTCGGCGGCGAGGGAGAACCCGGTCCGGAGCTGGACGGTGCTGATCCTGGAGAAGCTGCCCCTGCTCGCCCTCTGCCTGTTCTTCAGTTGGCTCACGGCCCAGGACCAGCCGATCATCGACTTCGGCCGCATGCCGCTCGCGTACCGGCTGATGAACGCCGCCATCGCCTACGGCCAGTACACCCTGCTGACCTTCGTTCCCCACGGCCTGGCGGTCTTCTACCCGCTCGACTTCAAGACCATCACGATGGGCAGGGCCATGGCCTGGGGGCTGCCGGTGGTAGCGCTCACCCTCCTCGCGCTGGCCTGCTTCCGGCGGAGGCCCTACCTGACGGTGGGCTGGCTCTGGTTCATCGGGATGCTCGTGCCCGTCATCGGGCTGGTTCAGATCGGCGCCCAGGCGCGGGCGGACCGGTACACCTACCTGCCCTCCATCGGCCTCTTCATCGCCATCGCCTGGGGTCTGGCGGAGGCGATGCCCGCCCGCCGGTGGGCGAGGAACGTGATTCTGGCCGCGGCGGCTTGCTGGTTCGCGGGCCTCGTGGCCCTCTCGGCCTTTCAGGTGACCACCTGGCACGACACCTACGCCCTCTTCCGGCAGGACTACGCGGTGACCCGCGACAACGCCAGGGCGGCGCGCTACCTGGGGGAGATCCTGGCCCAAGAGGGCCGGCCCGAAAAGGCCATTCCTTACTACCGCGAGGCCCTGCGCATCGTCCCGACGCTGGATGTGGCGAGGCTGGAGCTGGCGACCCTGTACGGCCGCATGGGGCGCGATCGCAGCGCGGCCGCGCTCCTGCTCCAGGGGATGGTGCGGTCCCCCTCGGACACCGGGCTCGAAGGGGCGTTCCTAGAGGCCTGCGGACGGCTGCCGGACCCCGCCGAGCGGGAGGGCCTCCTGAGCCGGGCCTGCCGCCTCCGCCCCGACAGCTACTCCCTTCACCTGGCCTGGGGCCGGAGCCTGTTGGTCATGGGGCGGCTCGCGGAGGCCACGAAGGTTCTGCAAGAGGCCGCGGCGTCCCGGCCGAGGGAGCCGCAGGGCTGGTGCTACCTGGGCCACGCGCTCTTTGAAGGCGGACGGGAGCGCCCGGGGGCCGAAGCCTTCGAGCGGGCCCTGACCCTCTCGCCGCGGGACCCGAGCGCCCTCGCGGGGCTGGCGTGGGTGCTGCTCAAGGCCCGCGATCCGGCGCTCAGAGACCCCGCGCGGGCCCTCCACCTCGCCCAGGAGGCCGTCCGCCTCAGTGGAGGAAAGGACCCTTACGCCCAGACGGTCCTCGCGGCGGCCGAGGGGGAGCGACCGGAAGCGAGAAAGAACGGAGGGGCACCATGAAATCCCCATGGCTGAGACCATCGTCGCCGGAGGTCTTCGCCAGCGGGGGCGATACCCGAAGAGAGCTCCACACCTGGCCGTCGATGATCCTCTTGGTCGCCGCGGCGCTCCTGCTCTTCTGGCCGCTGTTCCTGCACCGGGCGCAACTCGTCCCCTTTCACGTCTTGGCCGGCGATCCCGCTCTGGCAGGAATTGATCAAACCGCCGACCGCCCCGACTGGCGGACCTACGACCTGGCTCCCGTGACCACCGATTACGCCGAGAAGGCCCTCTTGGCCCACGCCCTGCGCCAGGGGGAGTTCGCGCTCTGGAATCCCTACAACGGTCTGGGGATGCCGCTCTTGGCCGACGGCCAGAGCCAGCCTCTGGCGCTCTTCTTCCTGCCCTTCCTCACTTGGCCGACACCGTGGGTGTACAGCTTCTGCCTCGTACTGCAGCTTCTGTTCGCCGGAGTGGGAATGGACCGGCTTCTAGGGGAGCTGGGGTGCGGGCTCGCCGCGAGTGCCATGGGGACCCTCCTCTTTGCCTTCAATCCCTATACGCTCAAGTTCATCGCCTTCTCCGACGTCTGGGCCTACGCGTGGTACCCGTGGCTCTTTTGGGCCGCCGAGCGCTTGGCAAAAAGGGTGGGCGTCCCCTCTCTCTTCGCCCTGCTGACGGCCCTGATGGCCATGAGCGGGCACCCCGAGGACGCCTTCTGGGGGGCGGCTTCGGCCTTCGTCTACCTCGTCGTGCGGGCCTGGCAGGAGGGCGGCCTTCGGAACGCTCTGCGTCCCGCCATCCTGGCGAGCCCGCTGCTCGCTTTGTTCCTCTCGGCGTGGTGGGTCCTTCCCTTTTTGGAGTGGGTTGGGCACAGCTTCTCGCCGCGCATGAAGGGGGGGGCGAGCCTAACCTACGCCGTCACGGCCCCCTTTCTGCTCGGCTCGGAGCTGATGTGGTTGCCGCCGCTGCTGCTCCTGGCTCTCGCGGGTGCCGTCTCCCGCAAGGGCCTCCTGCTCGCCTTGGCACCGGCCCTGCTTTGGCCTGCACTCCTGCTCTTCCCGGGCCCTGCGAGCCTTCAAGGCTGGTTGAGCCTCGGCTTTATGAGCGGCCGCTACACGCGTTCGCTGGCGTGGTTTGCCCTTGCCGCCTTGGCTCCGCTGGGCCTAGAGGCGTGGGCCAGGGGGAAGGTGGCTCCTCCCCTGCGCTGGGCGGGAGCGCTCATCAGCGGGGGATGGATGGCGGTGGCGCTCATCCTCCTTCTTCACCCCTCGGCCGCGGCCTTTGCCCCGTCTCAAGGGCATCCGCTCTTGGGTCTCTCCGCCGCCGCCAGCCCGACAGTCTGGCTGCTCGTCGTGCTGGGCATGGCGCTGTGGTTGGCTCCAGCGCGTCTACTCGAGCGCGAGGGGAACCTCGCAAGCGCAGCCTTGGCCGCCTGTGTGGTGGGAGGGTGTCTCTTCCTTCCGCCCTCCACGTGGGCCCTCTGGAACCGATCGAACCCAGCCCCTGCCCCCGCCGTTGCCGCCGCCAGCCCCGGCGATGGGCTCCGGGAGTGGTTCCCGCATGAAGGTCTGCTAGAGAGCCTGTCGCCCAATCTCTCGGCGGCCTTCGCAGTTCGGGACATCCGTTACGTCTCACCCCTCACCCCCAGGCGGCTCCTGCCCATTGCGGGAAACCTTCGGCTGGGGTTCACGGGTTTTCTCGATTGGAATCCTGATGTCATGGACTTTTCAGGCGTCGGTCTGCGTTGGAGCGAGGTTGGAGGCGTCCTCCGGCCGGAGCCCAATCCCTCGCCCCTGGGGAGGGCCTTTTGGGTCCAGGCGGCGCAAGGGGCGGCAACCCAACGAGAGGCCTTCTCCCGGGCCCTGGCGGGAAACTCCTGGCGCACCACCGCCTACCTGGAGGGCTGGAAGCCTGCGGCCGGCTCCCGTCCTCTCCCGCCCCAACCCGCTCCTGCCGACGGAGCCCGCGTGACCAGGCTGGAGGACCTTTGCAACCGCACCGCGTGGCGCGTCGCCTCCCCGGCGGCCGGGTGGCTCGTCTTGAGAGACCTCTACTGGCCGGGGTGGCGGGCGACGGTTGATGACCGGCCAGTCCCGATCCACCCTGCGGACGGCGCCTTCCGAGCCGTGCGGGTGGAGGCGGGGACACATGAGGTTCGATTCGTGTACAAACCCTTCTCCGTGACCGCTGGGGCAACCCTCAGCCTCTTGGGCTGCGCGGGGATGCTGGGGATGGGGCTCTGGGACCGTAGCAGGCGCAAGAGAGGCCGGCATGTGGGGTGACCGCCCGAGGGTGGCCCACTGGCTCTTGCCGGGGCTGATCACCTTATTCGTGGCCCTCTTTCTCATCCTGCAGGTCAGCCCCCGCGTGAACCGGGTGACGGAGGACGAGAGCATGGTGGTCTACGACGCCCACCGCCTCGTCCAGGGGGAGGTACCCTACCGGGACTTCTTCAGCATGTGGACGCCCGGGGCGCTCTATCCCTTGTCGGGCGGACCCTGGGGCTGGTGGAGAAGGCCCGAGACCGGGACGCGCTACCTCCAGGTGCTGCTGGTCCTGGCGGAGACCCTGGCGCTCGCCTCCCTGCTACGCGAGAAGCGGCCCTGGAACCTGCTCCTGGCGGCGGTTCTCCCCCTGGTCCTCTTCCCCATGGCCCCCTTCATGGGCAACCACTGGATGGCCGTACTGCTCTACGGGGCCTCCATCATGGCCGCCCTGGCCCTCATGAAGGCCCCGCAGAACCGCTGGGGCTGGTTGGGGCTTGGCGCCCTCGCCGGAACCACCGGCTGCTTCATGCAGACGGAGGGCCTTCTGGCCGCGGTCCTGATGCTCTTCACGGTCCTGGGCGCGAGTGGCACCGTGAGGGAAGCCGCGGCCCGGGGTGGATGGGCAGTGGCGGGCGTGGTTCTGGCTTTTGCCCTATGGATAGGCCCCCTCCTCCTGTTGGGGGCGGGGCGGGCCTTCGTCGAGGATGCCCTCCTCTGGCCCCTAGCCAACTACCGGAAACCCGGCAACCTCGTGGACAGGGCCTTTCTGTCGGACCTTCCGGGCCGTCTGGAGGCCCTATGGGCGCCCGGCACCGGGACGGGTCACCTCTTCTGGTTCGTCACGGCCGCGGCGGGGACACTGCTGTATCTTGTCATCCTGGCGGCCTTGGCGGCGGCCGCGGCCTTTTCGCTGTACACCCTGGCCGCCGTCGTCTTCCGCCGCAGGAGCATGAGCCCGCCGCTCACCACGGCCTCCATCCTGACGCTCGCCGGCTTGGGGATGTACGCGCACGTCAACCCGACGTGGGTGCACGTGATATACGCCGCCACGCCGGTGTTCCTCCTGTGGGCCATCGTGCTCTCGGGCGCTGGGAGCGCCGCCTTGCGGAGGACGGGGGGAGGAATCCTTCTGCTGGTGCTGGCGTGCGGGGTCCTCTTCTTCACGCGCGGCTACTGGGGAACGCGTCACCACGCGTGGGAGTTTTTCGACGTGGACCGGGTAGACCGGGAGGCCCCCCTCATCCGCTCGCTGCGGGCCATGCCCTTCATGCACAAGGGCGACACCATCGTAGTGCTGCCCGCGGGCGGGAGCGACTACCTCTACGCTTTCCCGGCGGCCATCGGCTACACGCAGCTCTTCGTGCTCCAGCAGGGCCAGTACACGCGGGCTGACCACCGACGCGCCGCCCAGGAGATCGAGGCGAGGCGGCCCAAGCTGATCGTCATCGACCGCATCAACGAGGGAGATCTCCTGGCGCCCAGCGATCCGCTGTCGGGCGTCGTCCGGAGAAACTACGTCCCGTGGAGCCAGACCCCGGCGGTGACCCTCTACCTCAGGCGGGACCTTGTGCCGCCTCATCCGGTTTCACAGAGCCCCACCTCTACGGGGGCCAAGCGATGAGGCCTGGCGGCGATAGGAAGAGCGCCCCGTGAGCGCGAGCCCTGCCCAGCGAGGGAGCCGGGGCGCCAGGACGGCAGGCCTGCTCGTGACGGCGGCCGTCCTCCTGGTGCTGGTGGCCAAGATCAGCCCTGTGGTCAATACCCCCAAGTGGGATGAGTGCATCTACGTGTACGACGCCCAGCGGGTCCTGTCGGGACAAGTGCCCTACCGCGACTTCTTCCAGTTCACTCCGCCGGGCGACCTCTTCCTTCTCGCGGGTTGGTTCCGGCTTTTCGTGGGGCACTCCTCCCTCACCTGGGGGCGGTACCTCTCCGCTCTGACGGCGCTGGTTTCATGGCTGTGGCTCGCGCGCTCTCTCCGGCGGGCAGGGTGGGCACGACAAACGGCTCTGGCAGTGAGCAGTCTCTACCCTCTTCTCCTCTATACCTTCTGGCCCATCCCCTCCCACCACTGGTTTGCCAACCTCTGCGTGCTGGGCTCCTTCGAGGCCTTCGATTTTGAGCGCGGGAGCATCAAGGATAGGATAGGCTGGCTTTGGGTGGGACTCTGCGGGGGCTTGGCCTTCCTCTTTCTACCGACGGCGGCCGTCGACCTGGCGGCCCTGTGGGGCGTCGTCTGGCTCCTGGGGCCGAAGGGGCGCGAGAAGACGGCGGCGGCGCTCTGGGGCTCGGCCGGGGTGGCTACTGTGCTCGTGCCCCTCTTTGGCTGGTTCTGGAGCCGAGGAGCATTGGGTGACTTCATCCAGGATGTTTTTGTCTGGACGGCCGGCCACTACCGGATCGCCGCGGGCCCCAACGCCGTGCCGTTGCTCCAGGATCTTCCGGGGAGGCTGGCGGCCCTGTGGGATGTGCCCGCGGGCACTTCGCCCTGGCTCTGGATTCCTCTCTCCCTGCTGGGGAGTGTCGTCTACGTTGGGGTCCTGGTCGCGGTAGGAGGCATCCTCGGAACTTTGCTGGGCTTCTCGGCCCGGACGCTTCGCGAAGGGCGGAGCCTCCCACCCGTTGTTTGGGGCACGATGATGCTCACGGTGGTGGACGGCAGCCTCTGGCTCATGGGCAAGCCCGATTGGTTGCACCTCGTCTACGCTTTGGGAAGAATGGCTCCGGCCTGGCTGCTCCTGGCCTCCTCCAGCTTCAACGCTTCGCGGGTGTGGCGGAGAGCGGGGCCCTGGGTTCTGGGCCTGCTGGTGGCGGGCGGAACGGCCCTCGGCCTTGGCTGGATGCTCTTCCGCCCCCCGGCACTCTGGCAGTTCACGGAGGTGGGACGCCCCGTGAGGGAAGCCCCAGTGAACCGCTATCTGCGGGCCCAGACGTGGCTGAAGCCCGACGACACCCTCGCCGCCTTCCCCGAGGGCGGTGAAGTATACCTCTACGTGCGCCCCGCAGCGGTGGGCTACACGCTGCTCTATCCGCCCAGCGAACGCTATTACGGACGCGAGGATTATGAGAAAGTGGCTCGTCAGATCCTCGATAGGCGGCCGCGTTGCATTCTCATGACCAGCGATACGGCCGCCTCCTACCTGGCGCCTGAATGCCCCCTGAGCCAAGTGATTCGTGAGCATTATCGCCCTTACGTGGTGGTAGGCAGCACGGTGATCTATAGGGAGGATCGTGAGAAGTGACGGGGCGGGCCGGGGCGCCCGGCCCTGCGAGAAGAGGTGAGAGGCGGCCATGAGTTCAGGAGGAGAAGGCGCGGTTGCGGTGGCGGGCGAGCCGCGGCGGAGGTTCTCGGGCTGGCTCGGCGGCGTTCTCCTCGCCCTGGTCGTGGGGGCGGTGCTCCTCAGCCTGATCAGCCCCGTCTTCAACCCGCCCAAGTGGGACGAGTGCATCGTTGACTACGACGCCCGCCGGGTGGCGGCGGGGGAGGTGCCCTACCGGGACTTCTTCAACTTCACCCCGCCCGACGTCTTCCTGTGGCTGGCACCCGTCGTGGGAGCGGGGGGCGACCATCCGCTGACGCGGGGTCGCTACGCGAGCCTCGCGCTGATCCTCATCTCCTGGTGGCTGGCCGCCCTGCTTCTGAAGCGAAGCGGCTGGAGCGCCCGCACCGCCTGGCTGCTGGCCGCCCTCTACCCCGTGGCCCTCTACGCCTTCTGGCCCATTCCCTCCCACCAGTGGCTCGCCAACGCCTTCCTGATCGGCGCGTGGGCGCTCCTCTGCAGGCCGGGAGGCCTCGGCGCCCGAGGCTGGGCGGCGGAGGGGCTGCTGGCGGGTCTAGTGGCCTTCACCCTCCAGCCGCAGGGAGTCCTGGCCCTCCTCTCGGCGGGCATCCTGTGGGCCCTGGAGCCCGAGGCCAGGGTGCGCAAGGGGGCGGCCTTCGCGGCGGGCTTCTCGCTCCTCTGGCTTCCCTTCCTCGGCGCGATGGCCTGGTTGGGCGGCCTTGGAGCCTTCTGGCGGGACGTGGTGCGCTGGCCCATGCACAACTACAGCCGCCTGGGCAACGAGAACGCCCACTTCCCCTTTCAGGACGTGCCCTGGCGCCTGGGGGACCTGTGGAACCACTGGCTCCAGCGGCCCAGCGTGGGCCAGACGGTGACGAGCCTGGCCGGTTTTCTTCTCTACGGCATGCTCCTGGCCGCCTTCGCCGCCCTCGTCGTGTGGGCCTTCGTCCGGTTCGCGGCATGGCTCCGCCGGCACCGCATGGGGAGCCCCTGGGAAGCCGCGGCCGTCGCCGTGACCTTCCTCGCCCTCGGCCTCCTGCTGAGGGGCAACGCGAACTGGCTGCACCTGGTCTTCGCCCTCGGTCCCCTCGGCCTGCTCTGGCTGGCGTGGATGGGGCGGGAGGAACCTTCGCCCAGGGCGCGCGGGGCGGTCGTCGCCGCCGCGGCCGTGCTCCTGGCGGCCGGGGCGGCCTACGCCCTGAGGGGGTGGTGGTTCTACCGGCCCGCGGCCTGGGAGTTCACCGACGCCGACCGGACCCTCCGGGAATCGCTCATCAACCGGTACCTGCGAGCACCCGGCGTCCTGCACCCGGGGGACACGCTGGTGGCCCTCCCCGAGGGCGGAGAGGTCTACCTCTACACGGCGCCCGCCGCCATCGGCTACACCTACTTCCAGCCGCTCGACAGGGACTACAACGACCTGCGCGACCACGAGATCGCGGCGGCGCAGATGACCGAGAACCGGCCGCGATTCGTGCTGATGCCCGAGGCCATGGAGAAGGACTACCTGGACCCGCGCTCCCCCGTGGCCGCGGTGATCCGACATCAATATCGGAAAATCGGGACGGTCGCCGCCGCGGTGGTGTACGAGCGGTCCCCATAGGCGAGGGCCCCCGAGCCCCAGGCCCTGTGGCGCGGCCGCCCTCGGCCGCGATCCCCTTGGTGTGCCGGGCATGTTCGGAAGCTTGGGGGTGAAAGTCCCCTGCCCAACCTGATGGAGGTGAAGGGCTAGCGAAGCGCAAGGGCGTCACCGCGAGGTGGGGTCTGAAGGAAGCGTGGAGCAAAC
>JBAWEQ010000202.1:0-81954 GCA_049591295.1 Acidobacteriota bacterium | reverse complement strand
AGCCTTGGGAAAGGCCCTGGAAACTTGTGCGGCGAGCAAGGCAGGGGAGAGGCCCACCATCGCCGCCAGGGTAGCGCCTCCGAGCAGCTTGGCAAGTTTGGTCTTCATGGTGAAGGACCTCCTTTCGCTGCCCAACATGAAATTGTTATGCCAACCGCATTAATTTCAATAAGAGTCTGAAAACAATAGCCGTGGGTCGAATCGTCACCTTGCCAACTCGTTCGTGATGGCCGGTCATTCCGGCAACGGGGGGGCCAGGTGGCACGAGGAGCGCCGCTTTTTGATCCGTCTCGTGTGCTAGACTCGGCGGCAGGAGGAGAAGATGAATCAGGAAGGCCTGCGCGGCCTGCGGGAGGGTGAGAGCTTCGAGGGAGTTCTCTGGCTGGTCTCGGGGGCGGTGCGCAAGACGAAGAACGGGGATCCCTACTGGGAGGGCACCTTCCAGGATGCCAGCGGGTCCATGTCCGGAAAGCTCTGGGACAGCGCCGGCGGCAAGAGCGGGCGGGTGGCGGCGAGCGAGCCCGCGCTCAAACCCGGGGGACCCATCCGCCTGAGGGCTAGAGTGGACGCCTTCCAGGGCTCGACGCAGCTCAACCTCCAGGCTGTCTGGCCCGTCGAGCGCGGCTCGGTGGACCCCTCTCTGTTCGCGCCGCGCAGTCGTCGAACCACCGACGAGATGGCCGTGGAGTTTAAGGGTCTCATCCGATCCATGCAGGACGCACACTACCGTGCCCTGCTGGAGAGCCTCCTGGCCGATGAGGAGGCCTTCCCCCTCCTCTGCGCCGGGCCCGCGGCCAAGGCCATCCACCATCCCTGGATCGGGGGGCTGCTGGAGCACTCCCTCTCCCTGGCCAGAGGCGTTCGCGCCCTCGCCCCCAACTACCCCGGGCTGAACGTGGACCTTCTCCTCTGCGGCTGCTTCCTGCACGACATCGGCAAGGTCTACGAGATCTCTTCCGATCCCGGCTTCGAGTACACCACCGACGGCAAGCTCCTGGGCCACATCTACATGGGTGCGAAGCTGACCGAGCGGCTGTGTGACGGCTGTCTCGGCTTCCCGGAGGAGAAGCGGCGCCATCTCGTTCACCTGGTGCTCAGCCACCAGGGGGATCGCAACCTGGGCTTCGGGAGCGCCGCCGATCCCTCTACCCCGGAGGCCATCTTCTTTCATCACCTGGATAACCTGGACGCCAAGCTCCAGCACTGCCTGACGGCGCTGGAGGGGGCGGACGAGACGGGGGCCGCCGGCGAATTTACATCGCCCTGGAACGGGCCCATCCGCAAGAGCTATTATCGGGTCCGCCCCGACGGAGGCGACGGAAGCGCACGGCGAAACGCAGAACCGGCGGGGCCGGCCCAGGCTGAAGAGGTGCAGCGTGGTGGAGACGAAGAGGAGCGAACCCCCCAGCCCAGGCTCTGGTGACCTCCTCCTGGACCTGCGCGGTCTTCTCTGTCCGCTGCCCGTCGTGAAAACCTCGGCGCAGTTGACGGGAATGAGGCCCGGCCAGCTTCTGGAGGTGCTGGCCGACGACCAGGGCGTGAAGGCGGATTTCCCGGCTCTGTGCGCGAGCACCGGCCACGAGTGGCTCGGATACCGGCAGGAGGGCCGCGTGGTGCGCAGTTTCCTGCGTCGGAAGCAGGGCTGAGGCCCCGCGCCCCAAGGCGGATGCGGCCGGCCTCGGCCAGGAGAGGTCAGGGCATGGAAGGATTGAAGCTGCGCCCCCTGGGCGCCAACGATCTCATCGACGTGTTCTCGCTCTGGAAGGAATCGGGCCTTCCCTTCAAGCCGAAGGGAAGAGATTCCATCGGCCTCATGACCCAGGAGCTGGCGGGCGGCTCGACCTTCCTCGTGGGCGCATTCGTGGGCGAGGCCATGATAGGCGTGGCCCTGGGCACCGACGATGGCCGCAAGGGCTGGATCAACCGGATGGCCGTCCGTCCCGCCTACCGCCGCAAGGGTGTCGCCAAGGCGCTGGTGGACTACTGCGAGCAGGTCTTCCGAAAGCGGCAGAGGGTCCTCTGCTGTTGCCTCATCGAAGATTGGAACGAAGCCAGCATGGAGCTCTTCGAGGCCGAAGGCTACGAAAAGCGCGGGGACATCCTCTACTTCCGCAAGATGCTGCAGGTCGAGGAGTAGCTCCCGCCGCGGGCGGCGTGAGCCTCCGGGCAAAGGATTCCACCGTGCGACGCGCGAGGGCCCCCAGAGCCGCCTTTCTTGCAGACCCTCAGAACGATCCAGAGCTGGGTACCAACATCCGCGCCCGCTACGACCTGCCGGCCAGCGGAGGGCGGAGAGCGGCCCTGCCGGAGGGTCTCCACCCCGACCTGCGGAGAGCCCTTGAGGGAGTTGGCCTCGCCCGTCTCTATTCCCACCAGGTGGAGGGCATCGAGCACCTCCTCTCCGGCCGGGACCTGCTGGTCTGCACTCCCACGGCCAGCGGCAAGAGCCTCATCTACCAAGTGGCGGCCCTGGATGCCTGGCTGAAGGACCCCTCGGCGAGGGCCCTCTTCCTCTACCCCTATAAGGCACTCGCCCAGGACCAGTGCATCAAATTGAACGAGTTGGCCGGACGCCTAGGCTTTGAGGGTTTCTCGGCGGCCATCTACGACGGGGACACCCCCTCCGGCCAGCGCCGGAAGCTCCAGAAGGACCCGCCGCCGGTGCTCTTCACCAACCCGGACATGCTGCACCTCGCCTTTCTCGCCTACTGCGAAAACTGGACGCCCTTCTTCCGCCGATTGAGCGCGCTGGTGCTGGATGAGGCGCACGTCTACCGGGGCGTGTTCGGCGCCCACGTTCACCACGTCCTGAAGCGGACCCAGAGGATCCTCGAACACGAAGGGGCCCGTCCTCTCTGGGTGGCGACCTCGGCCACCATGGCCTCTCCGTTGGACTTCTACCGCCGGCTGACGGGGCGGGAGGCGGCCCTGACGGAGGTGAGTGGGGCCCCCAGGCCGGGCCGGCGGCTTTTCCTGATGAACGCCAGCGGCAGCCCCTACACGCTCGCCTGCGAGGTAATGGACCGTCTGCTGGCCGAAGGGGCGCGAACCCTTGCCTTCACCAAGGCGCGCCGGGTGACGGAGCTGGTCTACTCGTGGCTCTGCCAGAGGAATCCCGCCTACCGCAAGAGCGTTTCCTCTTACAGGGCCGGCTTTCTTCCCTCCGAGAGGCGGAAGATAGAGCAGTCCTTCTTCGACGGATCCCTGCTCGGCGTGGTGAGCACGTCCGCGATGGAGACGGGCATCGACGTGGGAGGCCTCGACGCGTGCATCCTGGTCGGGTATCCGGGCTCGCTCATCTCCCTGCATCAGCGCATGGGCAGGGTGGGGCGTGGCGAGAGGGAGGCGGACATCTTCTTGATCGCCATGCCCGATGCCCTGGACCAGTACTTCGTGGCCCATCCCGACCAGTTGCTGGACCGGCGGATGGAGGAACTGGTCTTGGACCCGGCGAATCCCCACATCGTAGCCTCGCACCTGCTCTGTGCGGCCCGGGAGCTTCCCCTGGAGGATGCGGCCATCCCCTCCAGCGGAGCGGAACGGGAGGCCCTGGAGGCGCTGGATGAACGCGGCGAACTGCTCCTGGACGCCCCCGGGACCCACTGGCACTCCCTGCGCCGGAACCCGCACCGCGAGGTGAACCTCCGGACCATCGGCGAGGGGTTCACCATCCAGCTCGCCTCCGGCAAGGCGGTGGGCAACGTGGACGGCCACAGGGTCTACCGCGAGTGCCACGAGGGGGCCATCTACCTCCACCAGGGCCAGACCTTTCGGGCCGTCTCGCTGATCCCCAAGGACAGGAAGGTGGTGGTGGAGGCCGTGCACACCGATTACTACACGGAGGTGCACAGCGACAAGGAGACGGAAATCATCGAGGTGACCGCGAGTCGGCCCGCCGGCGCTTACCAACTGAGCCTGGGCCGCCTGAAGGTCACCGAGATCCTGCACTCCTTCGTTAAGAGGAAAATGGCCGGGGGCGAGGCTTTCGCCGAAACGCCCCTGGAAGCGCCTCCGCTGATCCTGGAAACGGAGGGGCTCTGGATCTCGATCCCGCCGGGGATCACGGGGCTGCTCAGCGGGCGGGGTCTGCACCTCATGGGGGGCATTCACGCCCTCGAACACGCTCTCATCGGCA
Organism: Acidobacteriota bacterium; assembly: GCA_049591295.1. GTDB lineage: Bacteria > Acidobacteriota > UBA4820 > UBA4820 > DSQY01 > DTPS01. Next base: position 77,819 of record JBAWEQ010000202.1, on the reverse strand, counting down.
TCTTTCCCCTGCTGGCCCTGGCTGACCGCTGGGATCTCGGAGGGATCAGCTACCCGCTCCACCCGCAGGTGGGAGGGCCAGCCGTCTTCATCTACGACGGCTATCCCGGCGGGGCCGGGCTCTGCCGCAAGGGGTACGATCTCTTCGAGTCCCTGCTGGAGGCCACGGCGCGCGTGGTGCGCGACTGCCCCTGCGAGCTGGGTTGTCCGGCGTGCATCCAATCGCCCAAGTGCGGCAACGGCAACAAGCCCCTGGACAAGGCGGCGGCCCTCGCCATCGCGGACGTTCTCGAGGGGAGGCTTCCCTTGGACGTGCTCTCCCCAGTCCAGCCCCCTGCGGAGGCGCCCGCGGAGCGCCCCAGCCATCGGCCCCAGAAACGCCGGATCGCCCCTGGCCGGCTCGTCTGGGACGTGGAGACCCAGAGGCTGGCCGGAGAGGTGGGCGGCTGGGGCAACATCCGGGCCCTGGGGCTGGCCCTGGCGGTGACCTGGGACCTGGACCGGGACGCCTGGCGGACCTATTTTGAGGAGGAAGCCGGAGAGCTGGTCGAGGATCTGCTGGAGTCGCCGCTGGTGATCGGGTTCAACATCAACCGGTTCGACCTGGAGGTGGTCCGGCCCTACACCTCGCGAGACCTGCGCCAGGTCCGGACGCTGGACCTCCTGGAGGTGCTGAAGGGCAGGTTGGGCTTCCGGCTCTCCCTGGCGAGCCTGGCCGAGTCCAATTTCGGCGAGTCCAAGTCGGCCGACGGCATCCAGTCGGTCCAGTGGTACAGGGAGGGGCGCTTCGACCTCATCGAGCAATACTGCAAGCGGGACGTGGAATTGACCGGCATGCTGTACCGCAAAGGGCTTGAGGCCGGCTATCTCCTCTTCCGGGGCAAGACGGGGGAGCTGTTGAGGGTAAGCATCGGCGGATGGGGGCAATCCTGAAAGCGGCTCCGGGAAAGGGCTGAGCATGGCCGAATTCACCTACCGCAGCCACATCGGGGGAATCTCCCCGGAGGCCCTGTTCGCCTGGCATCTGCGCCCGGGTGCGTTCGAGCGGCTCGTTCCTCCATGGGAGTCGGTGCGCGTGGAGGGGGAGCCGACGGGGCTGGCCGACGGGAGCCGGCTCCGCTTCGCCATCCGCAAGGGACCCCTCCGCTTCCGGTGGACCGCCCTTCACCGAGACCTGGTCCCCGGTGTACAGTTCGTCGACGAGCAGGAGCGAGGTCCTTACGCCCGATGGGTCCATACCCACCGCTTCCTGCCGGAAGAGACCGGGGGGAGCATCCTGGAGGACCACGTCGATTACCGCTTGCCCATGGGGTGGTTCGGCGGGGCGCTCGCTGGGGGCGCTACCAGGTCCATGCTCGATCGGCTCTTCCCCTTTCGGCACCAGAGGACGCGGGACGACCTCGCTCGGCACGCCGCCTTCGCCCGGTTTGGGCCGCAGCGGGTGGCCATCACGGGCGCCACGGGCCTCGTCGGCTCGGCACTGGCGGCCTTCCTCTCCACGGGGGGCCACCGCGTTCAGCGTCTGGTGCGTCGGGCAGCCATGTCCGATCAGGAGATCGCGTGGGATCCCGCCTCCGGGCGCGTGGACCTCGCGGCCCTGGAGGGCGTGGATGCGGTGGTGCATCTGGCCGGGCGCAACATCGCACAGGGACGCTGGAGCCCCGCGGCCAAGGCCGCCATCCGGGAGAGCCGGGTCGAAGGGACCCGCCTGGTGGCCACGTCCCTGGCCTCCCTGAAGCGGCCACCGCGGGTGCTGGTCTGCGCCTCCGCCATCGGCTTCTACGGAGACACGGGCGAGAGCGAGGTGGGCGAGAGCGCCCCGAGGGGCAGGGGATTTCTCCCCGAAGTCTGTGAGGCCTGGGAGGCGGCCGCCGATCCCGCGCGATCGGCTGGCATCCGGGTCGTCCACCTTCGTATCGGGGTGGTCCTCTCCGCCAGGGGAGGGGCCCTCGCCCGCATGCTGACCCCCTTCCGGCTGGGATTGGGGGGCGTAGTGGGCAGTGGGAGCCAGGGCATGAGCTGGATCGCGCTCGAGGATCTGGTCGGGACGATCCAGCACGCGCTCTTCACGGAGAGCCTGTCGGGGCCCGTGAACGTCGTGGCGCCCGCGCCCGTGACCAACCGGGAGTTCACGCACATCCTGGCCCGGCTGCTGCACAGGCCGGCCCTCTTCCCGCTGCCCGCGGCGGCCGTCCGCCTGCTCTTCGGAGAGATGGGCCGGGCGCTGCTGCTGGAGAGCGCGCGGGTCCTGCCTCGCCGGCTGGCGGAGAGCGGGTTCTCCCATCTCCATCCAACCCTGGAGGGGGCGTTGCGCGCGGAGCTGGGGCGATGAAGAGGCTCGCATGGAGCTGGCACGGCTGTTCAGGCGGAAGGGTCGGCGAAGCTGAAGGAGCCGCCGGCTGATGCGCGGCCCCACGGGAGTTGGGATGCCTCCAGGCACCCCGGAGCGGGGCCGTGCTCGAATGCATCATGGGATCGGGACGCGGAGGAGCGGTCTGCGGCGATGTCCGCTGGAAAGGGGTATGCAGCATGGACCGTAAGGAGGTTCCCCTCCGCGTCCTGGCGGTGGCGGCTGCGCTCTCGTGCCTGTGGCCCTTCGCCTCCCTGTGGGCGGCTGAGGCGCCGGATCCCGGAAAGGCCGTCTGGGAGCAGTTGCAGGCCAAGGGAGCGGTGATCGCGGGCATCGACATCCGGATCATCAACGTCTTCGATCCGACGGAGCCGGAATCGCGCTACTGGTTTGCTCGCGCCGCCAACATCATTCACATCACCACGCGGGAGCACGTCGTCCGCCGCGAACTCCAGTTCAAGGTGGGCGACCGCGTGGACGCCTCCAAGATCATCGATTCCGAGCGGGCCCTGAGAAATTCCCTGGACATCGCGCGGGACGCCACGATCCTCCCGGAGCGCGTGGAGGGCGGAAAGGTCTGGGTCCTGGTGGTCTTCAAGGACGCCTGGACCCTGGGCCTCGACGTGAACTACGGCCACGTGGGTGGACAGAACAAATATACCTTTCGGATCCACGAACGGAACTTCCTGGGCCTCGGCAAGGGCCTCCTCATCAGCCACCAGCGCACCTTCGAGCGCAGCATCAACGAATTCGCCTACTACGACCCTCAGATCTTCGGCAGCCTCTGGACGCTGAACGCCAACTACCAGCAGCTCTCGGACGGGCGGGCCCGTCTCTTTGACGTGGCCTACCCGTTCTACACCGTGGACACGCCCTTCTCCTTCGAGATCAAGGCCACCGACGCCCTGGAGACGCTGACCCTGTACAACCTCACCCATTCGGTCTACGCCATGCGGAACCTGGATCAGAGCGTCACCGCCACGGCGGCCTGGGCCTATCGCGTGGAGGGCTTCACCGCCTACCGCATCGGACTGGGCCTCGTCTCGCAGCAGAGCCGTTACTACAACTTCGCCACCTACCGGCCAGGCTATCTCCCGCCCCTCGACGTCGCCGACCGGCGGCTGCGGGGGCCGGAGGTCACCTGGGAGTGGTTCCAGGACAGATACCGCGATTTCAGGGACATGGCCACCATCGGCCGGGGAGAGAACTACAACCTGGGATGGGACGTCCAGGCGGCCCTCGGCTACTACGGCCGCACATTCGGCAGCGCGGGCACCGGCCCCTTCTTCAGCCTCGCGGCCACCAAGGGCTGGGCACCGGACGAGGAGAACCTCCTGCTGGAGAAGGCCTCGCTCGCCGGGCGGCGCGAGACTGGCCGCTGGCGCAATCTCTTCCTCACCCAGGAAACCACCTGGTACAACCAGAGCTTTCCCTACCAAACGCTCGCCGGGGACCTGCGCGTCGATTGGGGACTGAGGCCCGATCCCGAAAACTGGCTCTACCTCGGTGGTATCGACGGCATGCGGGGCTACCCCAACCACTTCCTCGCCGGGGACCGGCGGTGGATTCTCTCCTTCGAGGACCGCGTCATCACGCCCTGGAGCCTCTGGGGACTCGCACGCGTGGGTTTCGTGGGTTACGTGGACGCGGGGGCCATCCGCGCCTTCGGAGCGTCCGGCTGGGGCAAGACCTATTCGGACGTGGGTGCGGGAATCCGCTTCGGGAACCTCAAGGCCCGCACCGCCCAGGTCCTCGAACTCACCGTCGCCGTGCCCCTCGTGAAGACACCGCTGACGAATGGGTATGAGATCGTGGCGGGCACGGTGATCCGCTTCTAGCGTCTTCGGGTCCGTCGCCGCGGCGCCGGTTGCCACCGCGCACCAAGGGGTGGTTTCGTCCAGCCAGCGCCACAAAGGGACGGGCCGGGAGGCGGGGTCAACCGTTATCGATGGCGCGGCGATCGTGAAATAGGGGAGGGGGTCTGCGGAGTTCCATCCACCGGCCTGTGCGATGGAAGGACGGGAAGATGCCCAACGAGCACCGCGTCGTCATCGTGGGGGGAGGCTTCGGCGGCCTGGCCGCGGCGAGGGCGCTCCGGCGCGCCCGGGTCAGGGTCACCCTGGTGGACCGGCGCAACTTCCACCTCTTTCAGCCGCTGCTGTATCAGGTGGCCACCGGCGCTCTCTCTCCGGCCAACATCGCGGCCCCGCTCCGGGCCGTGCTGAAGGGGCAGCCGAACACGGAGGTTCTCCTGGGCGAAGTGGTGGGCTTCGACGTGGCCGCCCGGCGGGTGCGGCTGGCCGGGGGGCTCGATCTCGGCTACGACACCCTGATCGTGGCGAGCGGCTCGCACCACCACTACTTCGGACACGAGGAGTGGGCCCCCCTCGCCCCGGGCCTGAAGACCGTCGAGGACGCCATTGAGATTCGGAGCAGGGTGCTGCTTGCCTTCGAGCGGGCGGAGCGCGAGAGGGGGCGGAATCCGCGGAGGCTCAGGTCCTACCTGACCTTCGTCATCGTCGGCGGCGGACCGACGGGGATCGAGCTCGCCGGAGCCCTGGCCGAGGTGTCCCGGCATACGCTGCAGAAGGATTTCCGCGCCATCGATCCCACCAAGGCCCAGATCGTCCTCGTGGAGGCTGGGGAACGGTTGCTTCCCGCCTATCCGGAGCGTCTCTCCGAGAGTGCCCGGAAGACCCTTGGGCGGCTGGGAGTGAAGGTGGCAACGGGCTGTGCCGTGACCGCCGTGGAGTCCGACGGGGTCACGGTGAGGCGGGGGGAGCGCCTGATTCGCATTCCGGCGCACACGGTCCTCTGGGCCGCGGGCGTGGCGGGATCGAACCTGGGCCGCCTTCTGGCCGAAGAGGCCTCGGCCGTGCTGGACCGAGCGGGTCGCGTGGAGGTGGGGCCGGACCTCACCGTCTCGGGGCATCCCGAGCTCCTGGTGATCGGGGACTTGGCGCTCTGCCGGGATGCCCAGGGCAAGCCGCTCCCAGGCGTGGCGCCCGTGGCCATGCAGCAGGGGGTTTACGCCGCAAGGCTCATCCGCCTTCGCCTGCGGGGAAGGACGCTGGCACCGTTTCGCTACAGGGACTATGGGGCCATGGCCACCATCGGCCGGGCGGCGGCGGTGGCGGACATCGGGCCGCTCCACTTCTCGGGTTTTCCCGCATGGCTGGCCTGGCTCTTCGTGCACCTCATGAAGCTCGTGGAATTCCAGAATCGCATCCTGGTTCTCTTCCAATGGATGTGGAGTTACCTGACCTGGAACCGCTCGGCCAGGCTGATCACGGGAGCCTCCCCCCTGGGCGGGCTTGGCGATGATGATGCGCGTGGGGTGGGGGGCGGCGGTCCGGGAAGGAGGCGAGATCATGACGAACACAGCGCAAGAGGCTGAGGCCGGGGCGAACGGCGTCCTCGACACCCTTGATCACGTGGCGCTCCTCGTGAAGGACGTGGCCGTGGCCGTCGGTTGGTACACGCGAACCTTCCGCTGCCGCGTGATCTACCAGGATGAGACCTGGGCCATGCTGGCCTTCAGGAACGCCCGCCTGGCCCTGATGGCGCCCGGCAGGCATCCTTCCCACATCGCCTTCCCGCGCGAGGACGCCGCGCGGTTCGGCCCGCTGGAAGCCCACCGGGACGGCATCCGCTCGATCTACCTCACGGACGGGGACGGCAACAGCATCGAGGTACTGGACGCCTCATCGCTGTCAGCGGCGCGCGAATCAGGCGGGTGACGCAGGGGACGGCGGGCGGGATCAGGTCGGCGTCTGCGTGGCCAGGCGGCCGTGGCGGCCGGGCACGGGGCGCAGTTCGAGCCGCCCGGGGGGCAGGGAAGTGCCCTCGGCCCTTCTCCGGGCGAGGAGTTCTCCCAGGGCAACCGGGGCAAGTCCGCGCGCCCTGCAACCGCCCAGGAATTCCTCAAACTGCGGCGCGTAGGGTCCCCCCTCCAGTTCCGCGTGCACCGTGAGGACCGGCCAGCCGCCCCGGCTCCCTTCCTCGGCCATGGATCGAAAGAAGGCTCCGGCGTTCTCATGGGTCCACCCCAGCGCCTCGTCGAGGGTGGGCAGGGTGCATGGGACCTGGGGCGTCGCGAGGCTCTTGCCGCGGACCACCGGCAGGAAGGGTTCGGTGCCGCGGCAGTCGCTGGCGAAGGAGAGCCCGAAGCTCTCCTGCACGATCAGGGCCCTCTCGTCCGTGAACCATGCGGGGGCGGCGAAGGTGGCCGGCTGTTCGCCGAAGATCTCACGGTAGGCCGCGCGCCCGCGCGACAGCTCCTCCTCGACGCGCCCGTCGGAGAATCGGAGCAACCGGTCCTGCCAGGAGCGGTGGTCCCAGGCGTGCACGCCCGTCTCGTGCCCCCGCTCCCTGGCGCGGCGCGCGATCTCGGGAAAGGCCGTGGCTATGGGCCGAGAGGGGAGCAGGGTCCCGGATAGGACGGTGCGCCAGCCGTAGATGCGGGCCGCGCCGGTCCTGCGCATCTTGGCGAGGAAGCCCGGCCGCAGGGCCTGGAAGATGGCGCGCCCGGAGCGGTCGGGCCCCATGGCGAAGTAGAAGGTCGCCCGCACGGCGGCCCGGTCGAAGATCTCCAGCAGGCGGGGCACGCCGTCGCGCATCCCCTCGTGCGTGTCCACGTCCACGCGGATGCCCAGGGGCTGGAGGGCGGCGTTCACGAGAGGCTCCCGCCGCCGGAAAGGCCCCTTCTCATCCCTCCGCCTTGACCCATTCTTCGAGGAAGGCGTCGAGGGTCCATTCCAGGGCCTGGTCGAGAGTCGTCGCGGGGTTCCAGCCCAGAATTCCCCGGGCCTTGGCGATGGAGGGCTTTCGCGTGAGGATGTCCTGGTAGCCCTTGCCGTAATAGCTGCCCGCATCCACTCCTTCGATGCGGGGAGGGGAGTAACGCGGCACGCGCCCCTTTCGGGCCGAGAAGAGGACGGCGAGCTTCTCCGCGAGCTCCTTCACCGAGCACTCGTTGTCGGGGTTGCCCAGGTTGAAGATCTCTCCGTCGCAGACGCCGTTCCGGTTCTCGATGACCTTCATGAGGCCGTCGATGCCGTCCTCCACCCAGGTGAAACATCGCTTCTGCCCGCCTCCGTCCACGAGGCGGATGGGCTCGCCCTGGCAGAGGTTCACGATGAACTGGGTGAGTACGCGCGAGGAGCCCTCCTTGGCGGCGTCGATGTCGTCCAGCTTGGGGCCGATCCAGTTGAAGGGGCGGAAGCAGGTGTACTGGAGACCCTCCTGCTGGCCGTAGGCGGCGATGACGCGGTCCATGAGCTGTTTGCAGCAGGAGTAAATCCACCGGGGTTTGTTGATGGGCCCCAGCACCAGCAGGCTTTCGTCCTCGATGAATTCGGCGTCGGGGCACATGCCGTAGACCTCGGAGGTGGAGGGAAAGACCACGCGTTTGCCGTACTTCACGCACTGGCGGATGACGCGCAGGTTCTCCTCGAAATCCAGCTCGAAGACCCGCAGCGGCGACTTCACGTAGGTCGCGGGCGTGGCGATGGCCACGAGCGGCAGGACCACGTCGCACTTCTTCACGTGGTACTCGATCCACTCCTTGTTGATGGTGATGTCCCCTTCGAGGAAGTGGAACCGGGGATGGCCGAGGGAGTGTTCGAGCTTGTTGGCCGAGAGGTCCATGCCGTAGACCTCCCAGTCGGTGGTGGTCAGGATTCGCCGGGTGAGCGCGTTGCCGATGAAACCGTTGACGCCGAGGATGAGGATCTTCATCTCTGATCTCCTGTCGGGCCCAACCGGGTCCCCTCTTCCATTCCTTCCAGCCGGGCCAGGGCGCATGCGGGCAGCTCGGGATCGCTCCCCTTCTGGATCGTGATGAGTCTCAAGGCCCCCCTGCCGCAGGCGACGACGATTCCGTCCCGAGACACCGCCGTGACGGAGCCGGGTTCGGCGCACGGCCCCTCGACGGGCAAGGCCCACCAGACGTAGAGCCGGCTTCCTCCCCATTCGGTGAAGGCTCCCGGGTAGGGGTGGGTCACCGCCCTGACGAGATTGTAGATGCGCTCGGCGTCCCAGCTCCAATCGATCCGCCCGTCCTCCGGCTTCCGGCCGCCGAAGTAGCTGCCGGCCGCCAGGTCCAGGGGGCGCGAGACCACCCGGCCATCGCGGAGAAGCGGCAGGCTCCGGTCCAGCAGCTTCGTCGCGGCGGCTTCGAGCTTGCGGAAGAGCGTGAAGGCTGTGTCTTCGAAGGCGATGGGCACCGGTTCCTGGTCCACGAGCCCACCCGCGTCGGGCTTGGCCACCATGGTGTGGAGGCTCACGCCGGTTTCCCTCTCCCCGTTCACCAGGACCCAGTTGACGGGCGCGCGTCCCCGGTAGCGGGGCAGGAGGGAACCGTGGAGGTTCAGGGCGCCGCGGGGCGCCAGGTCGAGGACCGCTTGGGGGATCATGTACCGGTAGTAGAACGAGAAGAGGAAGTCGGGGCGGTAGCCTCGGACCAACTCGGCGTAGGCCGGATCCTTGGGGTTTGCGGGGGTGTGCACGGGGATGCCGCGGGCGCTGGCCCTCTCGGCCAGCGACTCCCACCAGATCTCCTCCCCGGGGTCGTCCTCGTGGGTGAACACCGCCGGGATGGTGAAGCCGTGGCGGAGTAGCGCGTCGAACCCCAGGCAGCCCATGGTGTGGTACCCCATCACGAGGGCCCTCATAGCTTCGCCTCCGGCTCCCGGCCGATGACCTGGCGGACGACGTACCTCGGGCGCTTGCGGACCTCCATGTAGATGCGGCCCACGTATTCTCCGAGAAGGCCGATTCCGAAGAGGAGGACGCCCATGAAGAAGAAGAGGGCGGCGAAGAGGGTGAAGACGCCGCTCACCGCCCAATCCCGGCCCATGATGAGGCGGCCGGCGATCAAAACCACGGCGACCGCCATGGAGAGGATTGACGTGAGCACCCCCACGGTCATGGTGGCGCGCAGGGGGAGGAGGCTGAAGGAGGTCATGAGGTCGAACTGCAGCCGGATCAGCTTGAAGAAGCTGTACTTGCTCTCGCCCCGGAGCCTCTCGGCGTGGGCCACCGGGATCTCCGTCACCCGCCCCGCGAACATGTCCGCCAGCACGGGGATGAAGGTCGAGATCTCCTTGGAGGCGCACAGGGTCTTGACGACGCCGCGCCGGTAGGCCCGGAGCATGCAGCCGTAATCGTGGAGCTGGACTCCCGTGGCCATGGAGGTGACGCGGTTGATGAGCCGGGAGGCCAGTCTGCGAAAGAGCGAGTCCTGGCGCTGCACCCGGATCGAGCCCACGACGTCGTAACCCTCCTCCATCTTGGCCACGAGCTTGGCGATCTCCTCGGGCGGGTTCTGGAGGTCCGCGTCCAGGGTGACGATGATCTCGCCTCTGGTCGCCTCGAAGCCGGCGAAGACGGCGGCGTGCTGGCCGTAGTTGCGGTTGAAGTCCACCACCACGAGGTGGGGATCCTGGCCGGCCGCCTCCCGCAGGATTTCCAGCGAGCGATCTCGGCTGCCGTCGTTGACGAGGATCACCTCGAAGGGCTGCCCGATGGCCTGCAGGGAGGTCTTGAGGCGCGCGAGGAGCTCCGGGAGGTTCTCCTCCTCGTTGTAGACCGGTATGACGACCGAGATATAGGGTTCCGGCATGCTCTCGCCCCTAGGAACGCCGGGCCAGGACGTCCTTGACCGCAGTCACGACGTAGCGCACGTCCTCCTCGCTCATGGCCGGAAAGAGCGGCAATGAGCAGATGCGCTCCGAGGACCAGGAGGCGTGCGGCAGTTTGGACGCCAACCCGGGGTATTTCTGCTGGTAGTAGGGCTGTTCGTGGACGGCCTTGAAGTGGATGCCCGTGCCGACGTTGCGCGCCTTCAGCTCGGCGATGAAGGCGTCCCGGCTCATCCCCGCCTTTTCCGTGACCCGGACGGCGTAGAGGTGCCAGGTGGCCCGGTGCGGATAGGCGGGAAGCGCCGGCCTCTGGATCTCCTCCACCTCGGCCAAGAGCTCCTGATAGAGAGCCGCGAGTTCGCACCGCCGGGCGTTGAACTCTTCCACGGAAGCGAGCTGGGGAAGCCCGAGGGCCGCCTGAAGGTCCATGAAGTTGTACTTGAATCCCACCCGGGTCACCTCGACCTGGGGCGAGCCGCCTTCCGCGTAGCGGTTCCAGGCTTGCTTCTCCAGGCCGTGGAAGCGGAGGGCGCGCAGGGTCCTCGCCAGCTCCTCGTCCCTGAGCACGAGCACGCCCCCTTCCCCCGTGGTCATGTTCTTGATGGGATGGAAGGAGAAGACGCCCAGCCGGTCGAAGCAGCCGACGTGCTGGCCCTTGTAGTGGGTCCCCACGCCGTGGGCGGCGTCCTCGAAGATCCAGAGGCCGTGCTTTCGGGCGGTTTGGAGAAGCGGGTCCATGTGGCAAGGGGCGCCGCCGAAGTGGACGGGCAGGAGCCCCACGGTGCGGGGTGTCACCGCGGCGGCCACCTGCTGCTCGTCGATCTGTAGCGTGTCGCGGTGGATGTCCACGAAGACGGGCCGGCCGCCCAGGGCTTCGATCATGTTCACGGTGGCGACCCAGGTCATGGGCGTGGTGATGACCTCGTCGCCAGGTTTGAGCCCCAGGGCCATGAGCCCGATGTGCAGCCCCGCCGTGGCCGAGGAGAGGGCCAGGGCGATGGGGAAGCCCGTGAATCGGGCGAACTCCTCTTCGAAACGCTGGGCCTTTGGTCCCGTGGTGATCCAGCCGGAGCGGAGGGTGTCCACTACCTCGTCGATCTCGGCCTGGCGGATGGTTGGGCGCGAAAAGGGGAGGAAATCGGGTCGCTTCTGGAAGGAGGTGCTCATGCGCTGATTCTCCTTGGCTCTCAATTCGGCCGGCTCCACAGGGCGATGGTGCGGTTCCGGCCGAAGGTGTGCGACTCCACGAGGCTGTACCCTTCCCGGCGGAGCGTTTGCTCCTGAACCGGGTCCTGGCCTTGGACCAGGAGGTCGGCGGGTCCGTGGAGACCGGGCTCATTCTCGCTCAAATAGTCGTCCGGCAGGGCGATCACCCGCCTCCCCGTCACGAACGGGATGATACCACGAAGCGTTTCATCCGCACCAAGCGCGTAGACGGGGGCTCCCGCCGGGAAATGGCCATCCAGCCGCTGCACGAAAACGGTCATGTTCTTCTGCACGGCGATGACGGGGACGGCGCCGAAAAAGAGCGCCAGGCAGAATGCCCCCGCGCAGGCCGAGGCCCAGCCGTTGAGGTGCCGCGGCCTCCCCCGGCGCGCCGACGCCAGGAGTCCAGCGGAACAAACTAATCCCACGCCCAGCAGGAGCAGGGGAACCACCCGACCGCCGGCGCCATACACGAGCAGCGCCGCCGGCAGGGCCAGGGCCCAGAGGATCAGAACCGCCGCCTGGAGCCAGAGCAGTGCGCCGCCCTTGGCGCGGGGGATGGCGGCCCTCGCCGCCAGCTCCGCGGCCTGCCAACCCATGAGAAGGAAGAGCGGGGGAAGCAGCGGAAGGAGATAGATCTCGCGCTTGGTGGAGGCGAAACTGAGGATGAGCAGGCCGCCCGCCACCAGCGCCGCGGCGTAGACGGCGGGGTCCGGAAGGGGGCGGGTGCCGCCGAGGCGTTTCTTCCAGAACGATGGCCGGAGCACCATGAAGAAGGGGACCAGCCACGGCAGGACCGCCAGGATCAGAGTCCAGGTGTAGTAGAGCATGGGCTGGGCGTGGCCGGTGCCCACGGGGTGCAGGAAGCGGTCCACGTGGTTGACCCATGCCCACTGGTAGAGCGCCTCCGAGCCTCCGGCCAGGGTGATGGCCCCAGCCAGACCCGCCAGACCCGCCATGAAGATTCCGGCCCCCCAGAGCGGGCGGAACCTCGTCCACGGCCGCTTTCGTCTCTCCACCACGAAGTACAGGAAGAGCCCCACTCCCAACAGCGCCGGCCCCACGAGCCCCTTCGTCCAGAGGGCCAGAATCAGAGCGCCGTAGAAGAGGACCAGGTAGCGCCGGCCGCCTCCGGCGATGAGCTCGTATCCGGCCCATGCGGCCAGGGTCATCCACAGCATGAGGAGGGGGTCCAGGATGATCCAGTGGGTGGCGTAGAGAAAGACGGAGCTGGTGGCCATCATGACCACTGAAACCAGCCCGATTGCCGGGGAGGCTGCGCGGACGCCCCACCGGTAGAGAACGAGCAGGGTGAGCAGGCCGCAGAGAGCGCTGAGGAGGCGGGCGGCCCAGACCGAAGGCCCGCCCGCCAGGGCGAAGAGTCCCGCTCCCAGCCAGTAGTAGATGGGCGGCTTTTCGTAGAAGGGCGAGAAGTCCAGGGTGGGGATCACGGAGGGAGCCAGGTACATCTCCCGGATCATCTCAACCTCCCGGGGCTCGTCGGGCGTCCATAGGTCCCGGCTCAGGCCGAGAAAGGCCAAGGCGGCCAACAGCAGGCCGGCCAGGAGCAATACCCGGCGCGAGGGCACATGGGCGGCGGTTTCCGCAGATCCCTCCATGTCACCGGCCCTCCGGGTGGTTGGTCAGCAGCAGGAGCGTGCGCTGCTCCTCCAGGACCGTGGCGTGGTCCAGGCCGTCGGCTTTCATCCGGGGAAGCGATTCATGATCCGTCACCAGGTAGACCCTCTGCCCGGAGTCCCAGATTTTCTTGAACTGCGCGGCATCTGGGAAACGGTCCTCCCGCACCTGGGGCGGGAGCTTGGAGATGCCGAAGGCCAGTTCTCCCTGAAAGTCCGCCACGTCCATCAGCCGGTGCAGGTAGACCGGCAGGGTCTGGGGGTAGTAGTTGAAGGAGAAGAGGCGGTCGCCCGGGCGCAGGTGGGCCTCCAAATAGGGCACGAAGGCCTTTGAGCTACGGCCCACGGCGATTTGCGGCGCGGCGGCCCAGATCGCCGCGAAGAGGAGGGTCCCGGCGAGGAACAGGCTGTACGCCCGCGCGGTCGAGGAAGATTTCACGAGCCAGGCCGCCCCGGCCAAGAGCGACGTGAGGACGGTCAAAATTCCCAGGGCCAGGAGCAGGAGATGGAGCCGGCCCGACGGATCGAATGCGGGCACCCTCCCGAGCCCCGCCGCCGCAAAGGCGGCGCCCAGTAGGAGAGCCAACAGGCAGCCGAGAATGATCCCCGCTCTCTCCAGGCCCCGCCAGAGGCGGGTGGGCGTACCCTGGCCGAGCAGGACCATGGCTGCCAGCACGGCCAGGGGGGGGAAGGCCGGTAGGACGTACGGGATGAGCTTGGACTGGGAGGCGGAGAAGAAGAGGACCAGGAATCCCGCCCAGCAGAGCAGAAAGACCACGGCGCGCCGCTCGCGAAGCGCTCGGCGAGGGGGCAGGCCGCCGAGGAGCGATGGAACCCCCAGCAGCAGACCGGACCAGGGCAGGAGCCCCAGGGCGAGAACGGGCAGGAAGAACCAGAAGGGCTCCTGCCGGTCGGAAACGGGAGTCAGGTAGCGGAGGAAGTGCTCGCGCACGATGTAGATGCTGAAGAAGTCGGGGTTCCTGATCTGGGCCAGCACGTGCCAGGGAAGGGCCACGGCGAGGAAGAGGAGCGTTCCGCTGACCCACGGCACCCGCTTCAGGACGGCCCAGCCCGAGGTGAGCAGGATCGTCAGGAAGGCGATGGCCCCCGGCAGCGCGATCCCCATGAGCCCCTTGCTCAGCACGGTGAGAGCCGCTCCCAGGAACATGCCGTACCAGAGAAGCCGCTCTTTCCAGCCCCCCGTGGCCTCCCAGGCCAGCCAGAAGCAGGTCATGGTCAGGCTGAAGAAGAAGGTGAGGGTCATGTCGATGATGGCGAGGTGGGACAGGGCCAGGTAGAGGAGGCAGGTGGCCAAAATCAGGGCGGACCATGCGCCGGCGGCCCGTCCTCCGCATCTGCGCCCCAGGAGGTAGGCGAGGCCCAGGCCGAGGAGGCCGAAGGCGGCGCTCCAGAACCGGCTGGAGAATTCGTTGATCCCGAACAGACGGATGGAGAGGGCGTTAAACCAGTAATAGAGGGGCGGCTTTTCGAAGTAGAGCACGCCGTCCAGGTGGGGCGTAACGAAGTCGTGCCTCGCCAGCATCTCCTTGGGAATCTCGGTGTAGCGCCCCTCGTCGGGTTCGAGGAGGGGTGGGCGTCCCAGGGCCGCGAAGTACAACATGAGCAGGAGAGCCCCGGCGATGAGCCTGACGGGGCGCGCCCATCCACCCCCCCCCAGCGATTCCCTGTCGTCCGGCATGCCGTCCTTGCTCCCTTGCCAGAGGGCGGTCCCCCCAACACCCCCGACGGATGGACGGGGAGCACTCCTGGGCGGAAGGCACCGCTTGGCTCACTGTACCTGTTCGGACGGTTCCCTGACAATCGCCCGCCGCTCCCCTTCATGGCGGCACAAGGTGAATCCTGAACGTGCGAGGAGGCCAGGGGCTAGGTATCGCGGGCATTTGAGGGGCCAGCCTTGCCTCCCGCTCCCCGGCTCCCGGCTCGCGCGGGGAGCCGACGTTCTGCGGGCCTACCTTCGCGGCTCCCCCCGTAGGGAGCGGATGCCCATCCCGGATGCGGTAGAATACAAACAGATCCACAAGGCGGCCGGGATCAGGAATGAGGAGGACGGCTCGAAGCGGAGGCCTGAAGATGAGCAAATCTCACGGGCGCAAGTCGCGGCGTCACCACCTCAAGCGAAGGGCACCGCCGGGGGCCCCTCCGGGAACCCTCATAGCGGACCCGGAGGCGAGCCCCTCTCACGTCCGCGTGATGTCGTACGGCCCGCATGAGCTGCGGGAGAAGGAGGGAGAGGAGGCCTCCTCCCTTCCGGGCTATCTGGAGAAATGGCCGGTGACCTGGGTCAACGTCACCGGCCTCGGCGACCTCAAGACGGTGCGGCAGATCGGCGAATCCTTCGGGCTGCACATGCTGGCCCTGGAAGACGTGGTGAACGTCCACCAGCGCTCCAAGGTCGAGCACTACGGGGCCTACGACTTCATCGTCTCGAGGGCCGTGCGGAGAGCCGAGCACCTGGAGACGGGCCAGGTCAGCCTCTTTTTGGGGAAGAATTTCGTGATCACCTTTCTCGAACAAGAGGAGCCGCTCCTGGAGCCGGTCCGCGAGCGCCTGCGAAAGGGTTCGGCCCAGGTGAGGTCCGGCGGGCCGGACTATCTCGCCTACGCCATCCTGGACGCCCTGCTCGACGGCTACTTCCCGCTCCTGGAGGACCTGGGCGAGCAACTGGAGCTCTTGGAAGACGAGGTGGTCCTCCGGCCTGGCCAGGGCGTGGTGGCGAAAATCCACGAGGTCAAGCGGGACCTGCTGACGATCCGGCGCGCCGTATGGCCGCAGCGGGACGCCCTGGGCATCCTCTACCGCGACCCCAGCACCCTCGTGGCCGGGGAGACGCGGCTCTTCCTCCGCGACTGCTACGACCACACCGTCCAGATCGTCGATCTCATCGAGACCTACCGGGAGATGGCCTCCGGCATGATGGACGTCTACCTCTCCAGCGTGAACAACCGCATGAACGAGGTGATGAAGGTCCTCACCATCATCGCCACGATCTTCATCCCGCTCAGTTTCGTCGCGAGCCTCTACGGCATGAACTTCAACCCCGAGGCCTCGCGGTGGAACATGCCCGAGCTCCGGTGGCGCTATGGGTACCCATTCGCCATCGGGGTCATGGCCCTGATGGCGGGGGGCATGCTCCTATTTTTCAGACGAAAGGGCTGGCTCGGTGGTCGGGGTGGCACGTCCCCTTCGGACTCCGAGCCGATAGACGGGGTGTAGCGCGTCATGCGGAAAGGGTGGCGGCCGTCCTTCCCTTCGAGGCGGCCGGCTCAGGTGGCGGCTGGCGTCCGGAGGGGGAACTTCTGCTCCACGTAGTCGTCCACGAGCTTCTGGAAGGACTGCGCCAACTCCTCGTAGGTTCCATGAAGGGTGGTGAACTGCTTGCCGTCGATGAAGACGGGGCACTTGGGCGTCTCTCCTGTGCCGGGCAGGCTGATGCCGATGTTGGCGGCCTTGGATTCGCCGGGCCCGTTCACGATGCAGCCCATCACCGCCAAGGTCAGCGTCTCGACCCCTTCGTAGCGGACCTTCCAGTCGGGCATGCGGTCGCGAACGTAGCCTTGAATCCTCTGGGCCAGCTCCTGAAAGGTGGAGCTGGTGGTGCGGCCGCAACCCGGGCAAGCCGTGACGCTCGGCGCGAAGGAGCGCAGCCCCAGGGCCTGGAGAAGCTCCAGGCAGGCGTACACCTCCTCCCGCCGGTCTCCGCCCGGACGGGGCGTCAGCGAGACCCGTATGGTGTCTCCGATGCCCTCCTCGAGCAGGATGGCCAGCGCCGCGGTGGACCAGACGAGCCCCTTGGTCCCCATGCCCGCCTCCGTGAGTCCCAGGTGGAGCGGCTGATCGGTCCTTGTCGCCAGGTTCCTGTAGATCCTGAACAGCTCGGCCGGCCGGGAGCTCTTGCAGGAGATGATGATCTGATCCCTGCGCAGGCCGCAGGACAGGGCCAGCTCGGTGGACTGGAGGGCGGAGAGAACCATGCACTCGCCCAGAACCTCCTCCGAGCTCATTCCGAGGGCCCTCTCCGTGTTTTCCTGCATCTTGGCCGTCACCAGCTCTTGATTGGGGGAGCCGGCGTTGACCCCGATGCGGACAGGCTTTCCGTTGTCCACGGCGATCTTGCAGATGGTGCCGAACTGCTCGTCCCGCTTCTTGCCGTGGCCCACGTTGCCGGGGTTGATCCGGTACTTGTCGAGGGCCCTGGCGCACTCCGGGAATTGGGTGAGGAGCAGGTGGCCGTTGTAGTGGAAGTCGCCGATCAACGGCGCGCTGACACCCGCATCGAGCATCCGCCGCTTGATCTCCGGAACGGCGGCCGCAGCCTCGGGGACGTTCACCGTGACGCGCACCATCTCCGAACCCGCGCGGGCCAGTTCCAGACACTGGCGGGCCGTGGATTCCACGTCGGCGGTGTCGGTGTTGGTCATGGACTGGACCACCACCGGCGCGCCCCCTCCCACCAGGACCTCGCCGACCTTGACCTGAACCGACCGTTTGCGGGCGCCAGCAGACATGGGACCTCGCTTCCACGTGCGGTGATCACCGCATCGACATCTTAACACCCGGCCGGTCCCTCTTACTCCTGGGGGCGGCCGAAAGGCCCCCTTCAGCCCACGGGGCCCTCGGGAGCCGGAAGCCCTTCTACCCCTTTCCGGCGTTGTTCATCGTGGTTCGGGAAAGGCCTGCCTCATGAGGGCGGACTCTTTTCGATGGCGCTCCAGGGCCAGTTCGATGAGCCGGTCCAGAAGCCGAGGATAGGGCAGCCCGCTCACCTCCCAGAGCTTGGGGTACATGCTGATCCGCGTGAAGCCGGGCAGGGTGTTGATCTCGTTGATGAGGGCCACGCCGTCGGAGCGGAGGAAGAAGTCCACCCGGGCCATGCCGGCGCACTCCAGCACGGTGAAGGCCTTCACGGCGAGGGTCCGGATCCTGTCCGACGTGGCCCCGTCCAGTTCGGCGGGGTACTTCAGGCGCGCCCCATTCTCGTCGATGTACTTGGCTTCGTAGGAGTAGAACTCGTGGGTGGGTACCACCTCGCCGCACAAGGAGGCCTCCGGCTCATCGTTGCCCAGGACGGCGCACTCGATCTCGCGGCCCTCGATGGCCTCCTCCACCAGCGCCTTTCGGTCGAAACGCAGTGCCTCTTCCAGGGCGGGGCGAAGCTGATCGTGCCCCTTGACCTTGCTGATGCCCACGGAGGAGCCCAGGTTGCATGGTTTGACGAAGAGCGGGAAGCCACCCAGGTCTTCGGCCAGCGCGTCGAGGTTGCAGTGAGACAAATCCCGTGCGTGCACCACCGTGAACCGGGGAACCGGCAGGGCTGCCTCGCGCAGGAGCCGCTTCATCACATCCTTGTCCATGCCGACGGCGGAGCCCAGGACGTCGGCTCCCACGTAGGGCACGTTCAGCAGCCTGAGAAGTCCCTGCAGCGACCCGTCCTCGCCATAGGTGCCGTGCATGATGGGGAAGAAGACGTCGATGGTTCCAAGCTGCGCTCCCGAGGTGGGCGAGACGAGGGCGAGCCCCTGGCCCTCCCTTTCCAGGGGGACCACCTCCGGGGCGGACCTGTTGAGGGCGATGAGCTTGGGGTTGGTGGCATTCAGGATCATGGAGGAGTCGGCCCCCATGTGCCATGCGCCCCCCTTGTCGACCCCCAGGAGAACGGGCTCGTAGCGCTCGCGATCGAGCGCCTCGCAAATGTTTTTCGCGGATTGGATGGAGACCTCGTGCTCAGCGCTCCGCCCGCCGAAGATGATGCCCACGCGCATTTTCATGATTTCTCCCCAGTCGCTGCTGGCCACCCCGGCTGTCCTCTCGTCCGTGACGGCCGCGCGGCCCACCTATAGTAGCAAAACGGGAACGCCCCCGGCGCGTGGGGCGCCTCGGTCGCGGCAGCGCGGGATGGACGTCACGGTTCCCGGTGGTTGAGCATGGCCGTGGCCTGGGCCGTGGGCATGACTACCAGCTCCGTGATGTCCACGTGCGGAGGGCGCGAGGCGATCCAGAGGGCGATGTCGGCTATATCCTCTGCAGACAGAGCCTTGATCCCCTGGTACACCTTCGCCGCCCTCTCCTCGTCTCCGCGGAAGCGCACCACCGAGAAGTCGGTCTCCACCATCCCGGGATCTATGGTGCTGACCCGAATGGGCGTGCCCAGGAGGTCCACCTTGAGGGCGCGGGTCAGGGCCTTGACCGCGAATTTCGAGGCGCAGTAGACGTTGCCGCCGGGATAGACCTCCCGCCCGGCGACCGAGCCGATGTTGATGACGTGGCCCCGCTTCCTCGCCACCATGCCGGGGAGGAGCGCTCGGGTGACGTAGAGGAGCCCCTTCACGTTGGTGTCGATCATCTCGTCCCACTCGTCGGGGTTCCCCTCCTGAAGCTTGTCCAGGCCCCGGCCGAGGCCGGCGTTGTTGATGAGGACGTCCACCTCGCTCCAGGCCGGCGGGAGGGCTCCCAGGGTGGATTCGACTGCTCCCCGGTCCCTGACGTCCAGCTCGATGGTCAGGATTTCGGCACCGTGGCGGTCCCTCAGCGCCTTCTCCAGCTCGGCCAGCTTCTCCCGCCGCCGTGCGGCCAGAACGAGGCGGCAGCCCTCGGCGCCAAAGGCCAGGGCCACCGCGCGGCCTATGCCCGCGCTCGCCCCCGTGACTACGACGGTTCGACCCGCTAGATTCGTCATCATCTGATCTCCTGCTTGTCCCTACAAGGTTGAAATGGGACCGGAGGCCACCGAGGGCCGCTGGTCCGCTCCCGCGCCGGAAGCGAAGTATATCCCCAATCATGCCTGTCCAAAAATAGACCACCTTGCCGGCTCAGAACCACGGCTGGGTCTCGGACGCGCCTTCCTCTGCTTCGCACCGGAAGGCCAAACGCACAGGTGCAAGCTGAAATTGTTTTGGGCAGCCATGATCCCCCATCGGAGCGTGAGGGCAGGAGGAAGCGCGCGGGACCTTTCCAAGGGCCCCGGCAGGTTCTATATTGAAGATCAAAAGACCACCAGCTCCCTCGGCCGGACTCCGCGAGCCAGGGGCGCCGGACGAAAGGGGGCCTGCCATGGAGGAAAAGCACGGTGCACACGTGATCGTGACGATCGCGCGCGTGATGGGCAGCGGGGGGAGCTTTATCGGCAAGCGTCTGGCTCAGCGCCTCGGCTGCCGCTACCTGGACCGGGAGATTCTGGTCGAAGCCGCACGGCGCCTCAGGCGGGACCCCGAGGCGTTGGAGGCCTTCGACGAGCGACACCTGACTTTCTGGGAGCGCACCCGCATGGCTTACGCCTTCGGCGCCCCCGACTCTCCCTACGCGCCCCCTCCCGTCACCGTGGACGACAAGGATCTCTTCGATGTCCAGAAGACGATCATCCAGGAGGCGGCCGAGCGGGGCCCCGCGGTCATCGTCGGCCGCGGCGGCTTCGCCCTGTTGAGGGGCCTCCCGGGCCACCTCTCGGTCTTTCTCCACGCGCCCCTCGATCTGCGTGCCCGCCGCATCCGGCGGTTGTACAGCCTGGGGTCTCTGGAAGAGGCCAGGGACATGGCCGACCAGTCGGACCGGGAGCGGGGCCATTTCGTCAAGGCCGCCGTGGGCGCTAACTGGCTGGATCCGAACCAGTACCACGTCTGCCTGGACACGGGAAGACTCGGCACGGGAGCGGCGACGGAGCTGCTCTATCAAGCCGCCCTGGAAGTGGCCAGGAGCGTGCGGAATAAAGAGGAGCCGGAACTCCTTTAGCGACCTTGACGAGTCCGAGAGCAGCCATTCGACGGAAAGGAATCTCATGGTGAATCCATCCAAGCACGGCCCCTGGGCCGTGGTGACGGGCGCGTCGGCGGGGCTGGGAGAACATTTCGCGCGGCAGCTGGCCGCGTCGGGCCTCAACCTGTTTCTGGTGGCGCGTCGGCAGGAGAGGCTGGAGGTGCTCTGCGACCAGCTCAAGCGGGCCCACGGCGTACAGGCGCGGTACGCGGTCTTGGACCTCGCCCAGGAGGGATCGGATCTCGCCCTCGATCAAGCGACGGCCGATCTGGACGTGGGACTGCTCGTGGATAACGCCGGGGCCGGCTACTTCGGGAGGTTCGACGGGCAGGACCCGGAGCGGCTGGCGGCCATGATCCGGTTGAACTGCACCGGCGTGATGCTCGTGGCCCACCGATTTGTCGGGCGCTTCAAGAGGAGAGGGAGGGGCGGCATCATCATCGTCGCCTCCCTCGCCGGGTTCCAGGCGACCCCCTGGATGTCGGTGTACGGGGCGACCAAGGGCTTCGATCTCCTCTTCGGAGAAGGCCTCGCGCAGGAGGTGCGCGGTAGCGGTATCGATGTGCTGGTGCTGAACCCGGGGTCCACCTCCACCGAATTCGGAAAGGTGGCGGGCTCCACGGGAGGGGGCATCAGCATGCGCCCCGAGAAGGTGGTGGGCGGAGCCATCCGGGCGCTGGGGCGCAAGGTGGTCTACGTGCCCGGAGTGACCAACAAGCTCGTCGTCCTGGTGGATCGCATCTTCCCCAGGGGCTTCGTGGCCCACATGAGCGGGCGAACGCTGAGGAAGATCACCCCGCCCGAGCATTGGTAGGGACATACTTCTGACCATTCTCGTGTTTCTTGAATGAGTGGCTGGTCGATGGCCCGGCCGAGGGCACCTGCCGCAACCCCGGCGGAAGAGTGCCCGGGACGCTGCTGCGCCATCCGCACTGAAGATTGGGAGTAGCCCCATGGCCGACAAGGCTTCGCGTTCTGGACTCCGCTACGGCGCGCCCGGGGTCCTGGAGTATGTCGCGCGTCTGCATGCGCCCCACGACGAGGCCCTTCAACGGGCCTTTGATGCGCCCGAGGGCAACGGCATGCCGCCCATCCAGGTGGGCCCCTCGGAGGGCAGGCTCATGCACCTGCTCCTGCGCATGGTGGGGGCCAAACGGGTGGTCGAGATCGGGGCCCTGGCCGGCTATTCGGCCATCTGGCTGGCGCGGGCGCTGCCCGAGGATGGCCGCCTGTGGAGCATCGAGTGCGAGCCCATCCATGCCGCCATTGCGCGGCGGAACGTCGAGAAGGCCGGGCTCTCCCATCGGGTTACGGTTCTCGAAGGCGAAGGCCTCGACATCCTGCCGAAGCTGGAGAAGGAGGGCCCCTTCGACGCCGTGTTCATCGACGCCGACAAGGGCAGCTACGACCGATACGGGCGATGGGCGGCGGCCCATCTCAGGAGAGGGGGCCTCCTGTTGGCCGACAACGCATTCCTCTTCGGCCAGCTCATGGAGGACTCGGGGGAGGCGCGAGCGGTGCGGCGGTTGCACGAGGAGGCCCGGGAATTCTTCGAGACGGTCTGCATAGGGACCGGCGATGGGCTCTTGATGGGGATCAGGCGCTGAGGGGGACCTTCGCGCAGAGGCTGCGCGGACGCCATGGGGGGATCAGGCGGGCCCTTGGACGCCCGCGGGCATCCTCAGATCGAACTCAAATTGTCTCACGGTCCCCGATGCGCCGTCGGAATCAAAGGTGCGTTCTTCGACATAGGCCCCCCCCTGGGAAGTGATCATCACCACGGTGGAACAGCGAGTGCCGTGGATCGGGGTCACAACGAAGCAGGGGGAGAGGAGCCGCTCCCACTCCAGGCCCACTCCCGTGTCGGGCAGCTCCGAGTCGGGGGCGGCAGACCGATCCGACAGGAGGCGGAAGAGCCCGGCGCACAGTTCGCCGCTCGGGCCGGCGGCGGCGGCGCGAAGCCGCTCCTTGCCCCCCGACACTTTCGGCCAGGGCGCATCCAGCGGGCCGTTGCTCAGTCCATGGAGGCCCGGCTCCAGCGGCCCGGAGCGCGCCTCGCGGTTTGAGAAGTAGTAAAGCCGCTCGACGGTACCGAAGACCATAGAAAATCCCCGGAAGCGATGGCCTTCTGCGCGCAGCCGGTCCAGAAACGAGGGGGCATCCTGCTGGCCCGACAGGAACTCCGCCACCAGGGTCCCTCGCGAAGGGGCTTCCCTTCTGTCTCGGGCCTTCTCCCGAAAGTTGGTGAGGGCGGCGAAGCGGCCGCCGCGGGTCAGTCCCAACCAGGTCCCGCCGGCCTCCAGGTCGCGCCCCGCGAGGAGCCCGGGCGACTGCTCCCAGAAGCCGAGGGGAGCGGCCGGCCGGGCGTACATCTCGTCGCGGTTGGCGGCCACCACCAGGGCGTATCTCGGGTCGGGTCGGATGGCGAGGAGCAGCAGGCACATGGCGAGTGCTAGTCTACCAGGGCAAGGGTTCTCCGTCGAAGTGGAAGAAGCCGCCGCTCTCCTTCATCGTCAGCCCGTCGATGACGCGGCGCATGCCGGAGACGCTCTCCTCCACCCCGGTCGGGGCCTGCGGACCGCCCATGTCCGTGCGCACCCAGCCGGGATTGAGCGCCACCGAAATGATCTTCTTGCCTTTGAGGTCGATGGCCAGGCTCCTTGCGACCATGTTGGCGGCGGCCTTGCTGGAGCGGTAGAGGCAGTAGCCCCCCGAGCCGTTGTCGCCGATGCTCCCCATGAGGCTGGTGACGGTGGCGATGATCCTTCGTGAACCTCTCTCCACGTTGGGAAGGAAGGCCTGTGCCATGAGGAGAGGAGCGATGGTGTTGACCTTCAGCACCTCGATCCAGGCCTCCTGCTCCGCCGACCCCAGGCCCTGGTCTTCAGGTCCGTAGACACCGGCGTTGTTCAGGAGGATGTCTACGGGCTGCTCCCTGAGGCTTTGCGCCAGGTTGACGATGTCCTCGGCGCTTCGCACGTCCAGCCCGTGAACCTGTACGTCTTCCCCGTGTCGCTCCCGGAGGCCCATGAGGGCGGCGGATCCCTGCGGACGCCTGCAGGTGGCCAGCACGCGCCAACCCGCCTCGGCATATTGCCGCGCGAACTCCAGGCCGATTCCACGGCTGCAACCCGAGATCAGGACGGTCTGCTTCATGTCGGGTCTCCCTCGCGGCGGGAGGCAGCTCAGCCTCCGCCTAATAGGACTGCAACGCTCCGAGGCACCCACTTATTTGGTCGAAACGGGCGTGGAGGCCGGGCCGCCTCCCGACGGAGGACAGGGGCCGCGGCTCAGCTCCGGTCGGCGAGGTCCTGCATGAGGATGTGCCACTTGGGCCTCCGCCAGCTGGAACGAAAGGCCCGTTGGTCCTTTTCCACCGCCCTTCCGAGCTTTTCGCTGCCGTCCAGGAAGGCCACCAGGTCCAGCTGTTGGCCTTTGCGCCCCAACTCATCATCGAACAGGCGGACCAGCTCGTTGGCTGGCGTGACCCGGCGGCCCGCCACCTCGAGAAGGGGTAGCCGGAGCCCCTCCGCATCGGGCTTGGGCGCGTAGGCCTTGGCCACCAGCTCCGTACACACCATGGCGGAGTCGGACAGGAATTCGAAGGAGTAATCGTAGGGGAGCCCCGCGTACTGAAAGGCCCTCGCCACCGCGGCAGCCCGGGCGGCGAGGGGCAGCCGGGGCCGCAGCACCGCCAGCGCGTCGCAAGCCGCCGAGGCCTCCAGGGAGTTGAAGATCACGCCGGGACGGAGGGCCTCGATGATCCGGGAGCATTCTCCGTCGGCGGAGGGCTCCAGGCTCCTGGCGTACGCCGCCGGGAAGCTGCGGCGCAGGAGCAGCTCCAGCTCTCCTTCGGGGATCCCGTGGCCATGGACCCACGCCGCAACCCCTGGGTCCGAAGCGAGGAATGACCGTTCCTCCGCCGTGCCCACGTACAGCGCCGCGTGCGTCCAATAACCGGGAATCCCCACGTTGGTCAGGCACCACTCGCGGCGCTCGAGCAGGATGTCGCCCGGAAGGACTCGTCCCAAGAGCTCGCGAGCCTGTGGGCGCTGGATGAGCCAAGCATCGGGCCGCCGGAGCCTGACGCGGCTCATCCAGGTGGAGACGCCCCTTTGTATGGGCAGCCAGGAGGCGAATCCCGCCTTCCGAACCAGAGCCAAGGCGTTCCTGATGGTGAGGCTCGGTCCGGGACCGGCCCCCATGGCCCAGATGGCACGGGCATCCTCCTCGGCCGCCCTCGCCGCCGAGCAGTCGGCGGAATGCGAGGCGGCCCCCGCGAGGGATTCGAGCGCGGCGAATTCGGAGGCCCTGGCCACGTTCAGGAAGCGGAGCTTGAACCGGCCGTAGCTGCCCGGAGGAAGGCCCACCTGCGGTGCCGGATCGTCGAGGACCACGTCGAGGCCGGGGTCGCGCTCCGCCGCCTCGATGAATTCCAGGGCCGAGCGGTACTGGGCGAGAAAGGCCCCTCTCAGGAGGCAGAGCGCCCGCGCCCTGCGGGCCGGATCCCTCAGCGCAGAAAGGCTCCTGTGCGGCTGGGCGAGGGCGTCCAGGGCCACCACGAAGTCGAGGAGGGTGAGCCAGGTGCGCCACAGCTCCTCCTTGAGCTCCCTGGGCAGGACGCGCCGTTCTCGCAGGGTGCTGGAGGGGATGAGATCGTCGCGGGACAGCAGATAATCCAGCGTCTGCCGAAGTCCCTGGCGATAGGCGTGCAAGGCGGTCAGGTCGAACTGGAATTGCCGCGCCACCATTTCCCCCCCAGGTGCAGTTCAGTGTACCGGCGCCCGAGCCTGAGCACAACGTCGCCCGATCGCCTCGCAGGCGCCCTCTTGCCTGGTTCGCCTGCCGGCATTATCTTGGAAGTCCGCCGCGCCGGTCCCGTACCTCGGAAGGAGCCTCCCGTGAGCGAGCCGAAAAGACCTTCGACCCCTACGAAATCACCATGCCGAATTCCGGTGCCAGCGCACCCCGCCAAGAGGAAGGAACCGCTTCCATGGCAGAGACCGAAGCCGGAAGATGAGGACCCCGCGGCCCGGCAGAGGCTCGAGACCATCGCCAGAAGCTCCACCTACCGCCAAGCCGACCAGGATGTGGATTTCCTCGGATTGGATGCGACCCGGGGCGTGCGCCTCCAGATCGACTACCTCAAAACCGAGCAGGAGCTGGAACGGCAGAACATCGAGCACACCATCGTGGTCTTCGGAAGCACGCGAATCCGCGAGCCCGAAGCGGCCCGCCGGTGCGTCGCCCAACTGACCGAGGCCCTGCAAGGTAACCCTGGGGACGAGGCGCTCAAGAGCCGCCTGGAGGTGGCCCAGCGTCTGCTGGCCAAGAGCCGCTACTACGAAGTGGCACGGGAGTTCGGCAGGATCGTGGGGGAAGCCGGCAAGAGGGCGCGCGACGGCCAGCTCATGATCATGACGGGTGGGGGGCCGGGCATGATGGAGGCGGCCAACCGCGGCGCCTTCGACGCGGGCGCCCGCTCCATCGGCCTCAACATCACGCTTCCGCACGAGCAGTATCCCAACCCGTACATCACGCCGGAGCTCTGCTTCCGGTTTCACTATTTCGCGCTGAGGAAGCTCCATTTTCTGTTGAGGGCCAGGGCCCTGGTCGCCTTCCCGGGCGGGTACGGCACCTTCGACGAGCTGTTTGAGACCCTGACGCTCATTCAGACCCGGAAGATCCGGCCCCTTCCGGTGGTTCTGGTGGGTGAGGAGTACTGGCGCAGGGCCTTCGACGTCAATTTTCTCGTGGGAGAAGGGGTGATCGACCCGGAAGATCCGGAACTCTTCTGGTACGCGGAAAGCGCGACGGACATCTGGGAGGGAATCCTGCACTGGCACGAGGCCAACGGGACGCCGCTCCTGCCGCCCGCAGGCTGATGATGGGTTGCTTCGAGATCGGCGGGGATCATCGCCCTCCGCCGAAGACGGTGCGGTTCCTCCAGTGCAAACGAGGTTGGTGAACTTCACGTTCGGCTCGGTTGGATCTGGCCTTGAAAGGGCAGGAGGTCTATTGGATGAATGCACACGCTAGAAGGCCGCTGTTCGCGCTCGTGATCGTGCTCGCCCTGGTGGTCGCCGTGGCGCGCGGCGCCCAGGCGGCGGGGGCTCGCGGCGGATCCCCCCTCGCCATCGACAACAGCCAGACCGTCGTGTTGCCGGGCAACGTCTATCCGCTGGCGCGACCGGAGTACGACGTGGGGCCGGCCTCGCCGTCGCTGCCCATGGACCGCATGATCCTGGCCCTGAAGATGAGCGGGGAGAAACGGGCGGCGCTGAAGAACCTGCTGGCCGACCAGCAGGACCCCTCCTCGCCCCTCTACCACCAGTGGCTCACGCCCCAGGAATTCGGGGCGCGGTTCGGGGCCGATCCGTCGGTCCTCGCCGCAACGAAGGGCTGGCTGCGCTCCCGGGGTTTCCGCGTCGACTCGGTGGCCAACGGCGGCCTCTGGATCAATTTCAGCGGGGACGTTCAGAGCGTGGAACGGGCCTTTCATACGAGGATTCACGAGTACCTCGTGAAGGGCACCCGGTATCACGCCAACGACCGCGATCCCTCCATCCCGGCGGCCCTCGGCCCCTACGTATCGGGCATCGTCTCCCTCAACGATTTCCCGAGGAAGGCCATGCACACCCCCTTCCGCCCCGTGCAGCCATCCCAGATAACTCCCGAGTACACCTCCTCCACGGGAGACCACTACATGGCGCCCGCCGACTTCGCCACCATCTACAACCTGGCGCCGCTCTACGGCACGGGGATCAACGGGAGCGGCGCCGCCATCGCCATCGTAGGGCGGACGCATCCCTCCACCCTGCTCACGGACTGGAGCAGCTTCCGGAGCTTCTTCGGTCTCTCCGCGGGCACCCTGAACGTGATCGTCAACGGCACGGACCCGGGAGACTTGGGCCAGAACGAGGACTTCGAGGCGGTTCTGGACGTGGAGTGGTCCGGGGCCGTGGCGCCCGAGGCCACCATCGACTTCGTCATTTCGGCCTCCACGAGCACGGCGGACGGCGTGGACCTGTCGGCCCAGTACATCGTGGACAACAACCTCGCCCCCGTCATGAGCACGAGCTTCGGCCTCTGTGAGGCCGACCTCGGGAGCGCTGGCAACGACTTCTACAACAACCTCTGGATGCAGGCCGCCGCCCAGGGGATCACCTCCCTCGTGGCCTCCGGCGACAACGGCGCGGCGGGCTGTGACAGCGCCAGCGCCAATACGGGCAGCGGCGTCGCGGTCAGCGGCCTGGCCTCCACTCCCTACGACGTCTGCGTGGGTGGCACACTCTTCATGGACTCCTCGAACCCGGGGCAGTACTGGAGCACGACGAACAACCCCACCACGGGTGCCTCAGCGCTCTCCTACATCCCCGAGGCGGCGTGGAACGAGAGCGGGGCCTCCTCCACCTGCCCCAGCGGCGATACGTGCTCCGAGCTGTGGGCGACCGGGGGAGGCGCCTCGACCCTCTACGGCAAGCCGGCCTGGCAGGTCTCTCCCGGAGTTCCCGCGGACGGCTTCCGGGACGTGCCGGACGTGGCCCTGAACGCAGCCACCTACGACGGCTACATCGTGGCCTCGGGAGGGAACCTGTACATCGCCGGGGGTACCTCGGCCTCTTCTCCCTCCTTCGCGGGCATCATGGCGCTGGTGGTGCAGAAGACCGCCGAACGCCAGGGCAACGCCAACGTTCGCCTCTACCAGCTCGGCAACGCCCAGTACACGGGTACCGGGCCCGTCGTCTTCAACGACGTCACCACGGGGGACAACTCCGTGCCGGGCGTCACGGGCTTTTCGTGCGGCACGGGTTACGACGAGGCCACCGGATTGGGCTCGGTGGACGGGGCCGCGCTCGTGAACGCCTGGTCCTCCAGCAATTGCCCCACCATCAACCTGTCTCCTTCTTCGCTCTCCAACGGCGCCCCCGGCACGGCCTACAGCCAGACCTTGACCGCGAGCGGCGGAACCAGTCCGTACACATTTGCCGTAGGTTCGGGCTCTCTTCCCTCGGGGCTTTCGCTGAGTTCGGGAGGGGAGTTGTCGGGGACTCCGTCAACGGCGGGGAGCTACGGCTTCGATGTGAAGGCCACCGACGCGGAGGGCTGCTCGGGACTGGGTGCGTACACCATCACGATCGTGAACCCGCCCGTCATCTCCAGCATCAAGAAGGCCGCGAATCCCTTCCGGCTCCTGGTGACGGGGAGCAACCTGCAGGATGGCATCCAGGTTTCGATCAACGGAAGCCCTTACAGCGAGGTGAAGTGGAAGAGCACGGGCAAGCTCATCATTAAGGGCGGCAAGAACCTCAAGAGCCTGGTCCCCAAGGGCGTGTCGACCACCTTCACCTTCCTCAATCCCGACGGGGGTTCCGTCACGCTGACCTGGAGCTGGTAAGCGGAAAATCTCTCCCGCTGGCGCAAGCAGAGCCGTCAAGAATGCGGACGGGCGGGCTAACAGGC
Source organism: Acidobacteriota bacterium (assembly GCA_049591295.1). Taxonomy (GTDB): domain Bacteria; phylum Acidobacteriota; class UBA4820; order UBA4820; family DSQY01; genus DTPS01. The sequence continues at coordinate 48,754 of JBAWEQ010000202.1, read as the reverse complement.
CTCCCGTCCGCTTTTCGTTTCTCCACCGTCCTCAGGAGCGCCCTCGCTCTGCGCGAGGCCGAGAAGACAGAGGTCCGCCCGAAGGCGGACCTTGCTGAGGGAGGGAGGTATGGAAAGGAGGAGGCTGAGGAGCGGTGTGGCTGCCGCCCTCTATCAGGTTAGACGGATGGGCCCGAACTCTGTCTAGGGGGCTGAGAGGAGGTTGGTTCCGCCTCGCATGGGTGAGGCCCAGCGGAGGTCGGCGAGGGACCTCCCCGGAGGGGCTGCCGGAAATCCCCCGCGTCGCCATCCGCCCCGCCATCCTTCAGCCCCCCATCGGGTGGGCCAGCCGATGGCTCGTTTTGCCCCTTCCGCCCGTCGCCCTTGCGCCCTTGCCTTGAATTGCCTCCAACACCCGTGCTTACTGGCGCCAATGAGCTAGGAGGGGCCGATGAAGACACTGGTCGTAAACTGCGGGCTTTCTTCGATGCGGTACCAGCTCTTCGACATGGAGAGGGAGACCGTCGTGGCCAAGGGTCTTGCCGAACGCATCGGAACGCCGGGGGCGATCCTCAGGCACGACTCCGTCGGGCTCGGCAAGATCACGGTGCGCTCGGGCATTCCCGACCACGCTGCCGCCGTGGAGGACATGGTCGCGGCCCTCAAGGACGACGAGTACGGGGTCGTGAAGGAGGTGGGGGAGATCGCGGCGGTGGGCCACCGGGTCATCCATGGAGGGGAGAAGTTCTCGGACTCGGTGATCATCAACCAGGAGGTTCTCGACGCCGTCAAGGAATGCATCCCCCTCGCACCGCTGCACAACCCATTGAACCTCATGGGAATCGAGGCGGCGCAGGGGCTGTGCCCCGGCGTGCCCCAGGTGGCCGTGTTCGACACCGCCTTTCACCAGACCATGCCCAAGCACGCCTACCTGTACGCCATTCCTTACAAATACTACGAGAAGCACGCCATCCGGCGCTACGGCTTTCACGGCCTCTCGCACCAGTATTCGGCCAACCGAGCCGCGGAGATCCTGGGGCGCCCCATCGAGGAGCTCAGGATGGTTACCATCCATCTGGGCAACGGTTGCAGCCTTACCGCCGTCAACGGGGGGCGCTCCCTCGACACCTCCATGGGGACCACCCCCCTAAACGGACTCATGATGGGACAGCGGAGCGGAGATATCGATCCCTCCCTCATCCCGCTCCTCGCCGAGATCGAGAAGACCGATTCGCTGGGAGTGCTGACGATCCTCAACACCGAGAGCGGGCTGCTCGGGGTCTCCGGAGTCAGCGAGGGCATGCTGGAGCTGGAGCAGGCCATCGACGCCGGGAACGAGCGTGCCGCCGTGGCCCTCGACATGTTCTGCTACCGGATCAAGAAGTACATCGGCAGCTATGCCGCCGCCATGGGCGGGCTGGACGTCATCGTCTTCACGGGCGGCATCGGGGAGAACGACCCATCCGTGAGGGAGCGCTCGTGCTCGGAACTGGAGTTCATGGGAGTGGAAATCGACGGGAAGCGCAACGCCTCCAGCGGCTCGGAGAAGATCATCAGCCGGGATGGCAGCCGTGTCTCCGTTCTGGTGATCCCGGCCAACGAAGAGCTGATGATCGCCAGGGAGACCCTTCGTCTGGTGGGAATGCCGGCGCCGAAGGCGCGGCCCAAGCGGTGAAGGGGCGGTCAGCGTGCTTACCGGGAGGCGGCGCTGAAGGCCCGTGGCAAGGGGGACCGGCCTGCCCGCACGCCAATGCATCCCCGGCACGGAACCCGATGCATCATGGAGACCCCCGCTGACTCCGCGCGTCGTGCGTTCCGGGGTGCTCGGCCCCGGCCGCGCGCCTCCTGCGCCTCTCTCTGCGTCGGCGAAGGCCGTTCTCAGCCCACGTGAGAAAGCCCGCGGCCCAGGTTCCAACGCCCAGCCGCGTCAGGACACGATCAAGCTGCCCGAGGATCGGCGGCAGCCAGAGATCGGCGCTCACCAAAGCCAGGATGGCGACGGCCCCAAGGAGTACGATGGCGACGTGAAGGAGCATCGTGGTCTTCTCCCGGCATCGAGGTGACGCCGTTCGGTGATGAACGCGAGTCCGGCTGCGCACAGTATAGACCCCCTTCGCGCCGCCGGGCGCGGGGGCGCATCCGGGCTGGTATCATGAACGTGCTCCGACCACGGAGGCGGTTTAGGGAGAGGAAGCCGTGAGCGATCCGTCCATCGTTGTGATCGGCGCAGGGGCATCGGGCCTCATGGCGGCCATCTGGGCCTCCGGTGCGGCGGGGCGCCGGGTGGTCCTGCTGGAGGGCACGAGAGACGGCGGGCGAAAGATCCTAATCAGCGGAGGGGGCCGCTGCAATGTCCTTCCCTCGGCCCCCGCGCCCGAGCGATTCGTCACCGAATCCTCACCCAATACCCTCCGCAATGTCCTCCGAGCCTGGCCCCTCGACGAGCAGGTGCGGTTTTTCGAAGAGGAGCTCGGCCTGAGGCTGGTCCTGGAGCCGGAGACGGGCAAGCTCTTCCCGGAGGGCAACAGGGCGAGCGAGGTGCGCGAGCGCCTCGTGAGCCTCGCCAGGCTTCGCGGGGCCGAGTTGCGATTCGGCGTCCGTGTGGCCGACCTCGGCCCCTCCGGGAGCGGGTGGAGGCTGACTCTGGCCGACGGCTCCGAAGTGTCCGCCACACGAGTCGTATTGGCATCGGGGGGGCTCTCGGTGCCGGCCACGGGGAGCGACGGGTGGGGCTTCGAGATCGCGCGGCGGCTGGGGCACACCGTCCGCCCCACCTATCCGGCGCTCACGCCCCTCACGGCCGAGCCCGCGGTGCACGCCCACCTCGCGGGCGTGTCTCTTGCGGTGACCCTCGAGGCCCCGGGGGGCAAGAGAAAAACCGTGGCCCAAGGAGGGTTCCTCTTTACCCACAAGGGCTACAGCGGTCCGGCCGTCCTGGACATCTCCCACAGCGCGGTGCGCAGCCTCCTGCACGGCGGCCCGAGGCAGGAGATCTACGTGCGGTGGACCGAACTGGACGGACCCTCCTGGGAGGAACTGGTCCTGCGGCACAAGGGATCCATTGTGGGGTTGATCGCCAGGCACCTCCCCACGCGCCTGGCCGAGACCCTGTGCTGCGAGGCGGGGGTGGGGCCTGAGGTGATGGGGGCGCAGCTCCGGCGCGACCTGCGGCTCCGCCTGGTGGGGCTCCTCGCGCGCTACCCCCTACCGTGGACGGGCGACGAGGGATACGCCAAGGCCGAGGTGACGGGCGGGGGAGTGGACCTGGCGGAAGTGAATCCGCGCACGCTGGAGAGCCGGATTCACCCGGGGCTCCATTTCTGCGGGGAGGTGCTGGACGCCTTTGGCCCCATAGGCGGCCACAACTTCCAGTGGGCCTGGGCTACGGGGCGGTCCGCCGGACTGGCCGCGGGGACGGGCGAACCTGCCTGAGACACCAGCCGTTCGCCTCCTGGCCTCTTGAGCCTCAGATTGCACTACTGAGATCGCATAAGACTGCCGGAGCCTCGTCCCTTTGTGCCCTTGAACCTTTATGGCGAAGACTTCACGGAGAGGACGTCACTTCGTTTCGCCGGCGGTGAAGAGGGCCCACGGTTCGGAGGGGCGGCTCGGGAGGATGTCCCTCATCCAGTCGAACTGCGGGTGTGCCTCCAGGAACGTCGCGGCGTCGAAGGCGCGGCCGCAGGGGGCGCCCCAGCGCGCCGCGAAGCTCATCTTCTTGGCCATGGCGCTGTCCAGGACCTTGGCGTCCACGCTGCCCGACGGACTGAAGGGCTCGCCGAATTTGGGATCCGCGTCCAAGTCGTTGTGGGCGCAGAGGGTCCTGCCGTCGGGCTGCTCCTTGCCCAGGTAGGTGTCCAGATGGTCCGCTTCGAACCGCTCGGCCAACTTCGTGTCGATCTTTCCGGCGTACTCCGCCATGAGCTGGTGCCAGCGGACGCGCCGCGCCACGCCAGAAATGCGGATGTCGGTCTCCCTCTCGTTGGTCTCAAAGCGGAGGATCTTGGGGTCCACGGCCACGTTGGATCCCGTGAAGTAGCCGTCGCGCTTTTTCTGGAAGCCGACGTACTTGAGGCCCAGCTCCAGCCGCGCGATCTCTCCCGTGTTCACGTCGCCCAACAGCCAGGCGTTGGCGTAGCCACCGTTGTTGCCCTCCTTCATCATGGCGCACCACTGGTCGATCGAGTCGGCGTACTGGGTGGCACGCCTCATGCGGACAAATTCGGGAACGCCGCCCTCCTCGTAGCCCTCGTAATCGCCGAGGGTCGTCTCCAGGCCCACCAGGCCCGCATCGGTGACGAAGAAGTCCGTCCCGCTGTGGATCCACCCCGGGTAGGTCTGCATGAGGATGCGGTGGCCCTTGTCCGGAGCGATGTCCAGGATCACGTCGGGCAGGGGATAGCTGTAGTCCTGCATGCTGTTGTGGCCCATGACGATGCCGTGGTCCGCCGTCATGCTCCCCGTGGCGATGAACGCGCTACAGCCCTCCTGAAGGGGGGGCGTGACAGGCCCCTTCTTGAGTTTCTTCTGCTCCTTGGGCCACCAGTACCAGCTCAGCTCGTACATGGCGTTGTAGGCAAGTATCTCGTCGCGAGAAACATCAACACCCGCGGCCCGCATCCCCTCGGCTATGCCGCCGAGTTCGGCCAAGTATTCGGGTGGCACCTTGTCGCTGAACATGGCGGAAGCCTTCTTGACGAGCCAACCCCAGGGCATGGCGGTCTGGTACTCCCAGGTGACGCGGTCGCCCTTCAGGCCCTGGGCGATCTCGGGCGCCAGGAGGTACCCGTACTGAAACCCGCGCTCACGCGGCCCTCCCTCGATGTGAAGGTAGATCCAGCCGGCCTTCTCGTGCCGGTTCGACTTGGCCAGCCATGCCTGTTGAACGGAGGTGAGAGGGGGGGGCGAGGCAGTCGCCGACACGATCACGGAGGCCATCATCAAGAAGCAAACCGCAGCCAACGCCGCGCCCAAGACTCTTGCGCTTCTTCGCGTCATTTCAGCCTCCTGAGGCTCTGCGCCAGCCCTTCCCGGCCGAGGACGGGCGGCGCGGCAAAGGCCATTCTGGGGCCAGAGGGTGGCTGCGTCCAGAGGGTGCCTGACCCTCCCGGCATGAAGCGCGAGACCATCGCGGCTGCGGGAAGGCGGCGATCTGCTCGTGGGGTCCGTGCTACTCGCCGAGCGAAATATGCATGGCGATGCGGCCCGCGCGTTCCTCGCGCTCCTTAACAAGGGAAAGAAGAGCGGCGGTCAGGGCCGCTGCGATCATGACGATGTAGACCTTGTCGTAGCCCACCATCATCGCGTGCCGGTGGGCTCTCTCCATCTTGGCCGGCGTCAGCCCCTCCACGGCGAGCTTGGCCGTGATAAGCCGCAGCTCGTGGGCGTAGATGAGCTGGGCGAAGGCCACGCCTCCCATCATCCCAAGGCTGCGCATCATGTTGAGGAGGCCGCCGGCCACGCTGAGGTCGGCCTCGGGCGCCGCGCTCATGACGGAACGGTTGTTGGGGGGGGTGAAGGTGCCCATGCCCAGGCCGAGGATCACCAGCCGCCAGGCCACGTCGAATGCGCTGGAGTTGCTGTGCAGGGTGGCCATGGCGAAGAGTCCCACGGCCATTACCAGCATGCCCCCCACGGTGAAGGGCCGCACGCCGAACTTGTCGGAGAGATACCCCGCCAGGATGGCCACGGCGGAGAGGGTCAGGGGCACCACCGTGAGGACCGTGCCCGCATGGCTGGGGCCGAGCTTGAGCACGCGCTCAAGGTAGAACGGGAGCAGGAACATGGGCGAAAACAGGGCCATGTAGGAGAGCATCCCAGAGATGTTGCCGATGGTGAAGTTGCGCTCCAGGAATAGTCCCAGCTTGATGAAGGGCTTCGGAACCACGATCTCCATGGCCAGGAAGGCCCCGAGGCAGAATAGCGCCGTGAGGAATAGGACGTGCTCATGGGCCGAGAACCAGTTGTGGTTGGTCACCTGGGTGAGGCCCAGCATGAGGGCCAGCAATCCCGCCGAAAAGGCGAAAGCGCCCGGATAATCGAAAGAGAACTTCGGCCTGTTGGCGCCGGGTTTGGGCAGGATCAGCCATCCCACGACGGTACCCAGCAGGGCGATGGGGACGTTGATGTAGAAGATGGATTGGGTGGAGAACTTCTCGACGAGAAGGCCTCCCAGAAAGGGGCCGAAGGACATGGCCGCCGCCTGGATGGCGCCCTGGATGCCTATGGCGCGCCCCCTCTCCCTTTCTGGGAAGACCTGCGTGATGAGAGCCAGGCTGTTGGCCTGGAGCATGGAGGCGCCCACCGCCTGAACGACCCGCCACAGGATCAAGGCGAAGATCCCGCTGGCCGCCCCGCAGAGGTAGGAGCCGATCCCGAATACGATGAAGCCCGCGTTGTACAAGGGGCCTCGCCCCAGCATGTCGGCGAGGCGGCCCATGACCGGGAGGAGCAGCGTGAGGGTCAACAGGTAGGCGAGGGAGACCCATTCCACGACCTCCAGGCGGGTGTGGTAGTGAACGTTCATGGTGGGCAGCGCGATATTCACGATGCTGGCATCCAGCGCCGACATGAAGGCGCCGATGAGCACCGTCCCCAATACGTACCACCGGTACCCCTTGCTCTCCGAAAATAGGCTCAATGGTGTCTGCATGGCTCCCCCCCGTCGCTCCTAAAATATACTTCCCCGCCTTTTCTCCCGTGCGGGAGAGGCGGGAAATGCCGTTTCGCCTCGCCGAGACGAGGTGCCCTGCGGGAGCCGCGAACGTCTTGGCCATCACCGGGCTCTCGCCACGGTGCGCCTCGCGTTCCGAAGTAGTGCTAGGGTGTGCGGTCCATCAAGCGGCCCCCCCCGGCGCCGAACCTGCCCTCGCTCTATCCCTCTGCGACGCGCCGCCCCGGTCCTCCCGGAGCCAGCGGTCGCCTCTTGCCCCATCCGAGCGGGCGATGGGCTCGCCCGCTTCAGCTATCCAAGACCTGCACCAGGTCGTCCGTGACCAGGCTTTGCACTCCCGGCGTTCCCTTCACGAGGCCTTCCACGGCCTGCCATTGCCTGTGGTTGCGGACCTTGCCCCGCAGGGCCACGGTGCCTCCGTGCGCATCCACATCAAGTATCAGCGTGGCCGTCTCGGGATGCGTCAGCAGGGCGGCGCGCACACGGCTCGAGAGGGCCAGGTTCTCGATGGAGGCCTGGGATTCGGGAGTGAGGCGGAAGGACTCCTCGGCGGCCAGGCTGCTCACCGTGGAGCAGGCCTCATCGATGGAGATTCGCTCCAGGTTGATGATGAGGTCGTACAAAACCGGGTCGCTCCAGTCGACGCCGTACAGGAAGCGGGTCCAACGCGCCCGATCGCGGTCTTTTTTTTCTATGTACGCCAAGGCCTCGCCGCGGCTGACGTGGAGGCTCTCCTGCACCACGCGGACGCGGTGTTCGATGGGCGCGATGATGCGAACCCTCAGGACGTGGCGCACGCCGTGGAGCATCAGATGGCCCGCGTTGCCAAGGTAGATGAGGTTGTCCCTGCGGGCCTCCTCGGCGAAGCAGGCCTGGAAGAGCGTCATGTACCGGTGCCTCTCCTCGGTGAAGTGATCCAGGAACCCCGGCGGCTTGTCGATCGCCTCGTGGAGCTTCTCTTCAGAGGTCCCGCACGCAGAGGCGTTCGCGATGATGGTTTCGCGGTCAATGGAGCGGTAGCCCAGGCGCTGCGCAAGGCACAGCGCGAGATCTTTGCCTCCCGAGAAAGTTCCCCTGGAAATCGTGATGATAGCCATTTCGCCCCCTTCTACGAGAGCCTCCGTGGGGAGACCCCCCTGCGTCGGTTTCGCAAACGAAGGACCAAGCCATAATTATAACGTGGTTGAGCACCAACCTTTCAAACCTCGTGGCAGATCACCGCAGGAACAGGGTGTAGCTGAGAACCGTCAGCACGAAGGCCGTGAAGAGGGTGTACTTGAGGTTCTTTTCCACGAAGGCGAAGTAGACCATGGAGGCCAAGACGCGAATGTAGGGAGTGAGCAGGAGCGTGACGATTCCCAAGCTGACCAGGAGCCGCGCACGGAACCTTCCCTCGACCGTCAGCTTCAGCTCCTTGACCAGGAACTGAAACAGATTCATCTTGTTCAGTTCGTAATCGAAGAGGAAGCTTCCCGACTCGGCGAAACGCCACACCATCCCAGCCAGGAGAAGGGCGCAACTCGCCAGCACCCCCACCAGGAGGATGGTTCCCACGAGCCCTTCGATCTTGTGCTGAAAGGCCTGGAGCTCAGGAGAGAGTTCGTCGGCAATCGCATGTTCGCTCATGGTTACCCCCTGATCCCGCGAATGATCATCTCGGCGCCCAGGATCAACAGAACCACCAGGAAGAAGTTGCGTACGGCGGAATTGCTCAGCTTCACCAGCACGCGCGTTCCGATGAAGGCCCCCACTACGACGCCCAGGATGACCGGCGCGGCGAGGCCCGGATCGATGAAACCGTTGGCCAGGTAGACGCTTGTGCCCGCGAGGGCGGTCACGCCGATGATCAGGTTGCTCGTGGTCGTGGAGACCTTGGGAGGCAGGTGCATGCCCAGGTCCAGAACCAGGACCTTCAGCGCCCCGGCGCCAATGCCGAGGAGGCCCGCGATGAATCCGGCGCAGAACATGAATGGACCGCCGAAGTAGGCGCGAACTCCGTGGTAGTGGATCGTTTCTTTCTGGGCCTCGTCGTGATAGCTGCCCCTGAGTTCGAGCCACTTCGAGAACCTGTCCTGGTAGGCCATGGGGTGCCACTGTTTGCCCACCTGAAAGACCATCGTGAGCCAGATGGCCAGGAGAATCGCCCCGAACGCGATGAAGAGCGGCCGCTCGCTGCATGCCAGGGTGACGGCGGCGCCCACGACCGCGCCCAGGATGGTGAAGACCTCCAGAAACATTCCGACCTTCAGGTTGGTGATTCGGTCCCGGACATAGGCCGAGGCCGAACCGCTCGATGTGGCGATGACCGAGACGATGCTGATGGCGATGGCGTGTTTGATGTCCAGCCCCATCAAGGTGAGAGCTGGGACGAGAACGACCCCCCCACCCATTCCGGACATGGCGCCCACGAATCCGGCGGCGATGGAGAGCCCCAGCATTTCAGGCATTCCGAGTGTTGGCATTGTCCCCCCTGCTCTATGTAAGGATCGGTCCTATCGGCGAACCACGGGTCGTGCCTCCTCTCGCATGGCCTCCGGCCGCTGCCTGCCGGAGGCGCGGCGGATGCGCCGGCTTCCGGCGCTCACCGGCCAGAAGGGCGCCGGGACTGGAAGCCAGCCGATTGAACTCTCGTACGTGGCGATGCGGGGCAAGAAAGGGGGGGCGCCTGTGGGCGGTGAAGAGGGGACGGCCCTACCAGGCTTGGAAGGGACACGCCAAGACGGTGAAGACCACACTCTTCGGGTGACCCGTGAACCCTGCACAATGCCCCCCCGCGCCAAAAAGTCGCGGCCATTCTGGCAGGCCCATGGCCAAAAGGATCCTCTTAAGGGCGCCCAGGCGTCCTATGAGGCCTTCATGTGTGGAAAGAGCAACGAACGTGCCAGCGCGGGAGGGAGGATCAGCGGCGCTACGGCTCCTTTCTGGCGACCTGTGATACGGCGTCCCGCAAGGCGTCGCCCCGCGGGTTTTCAACGGTGCCCCTGACGAGGATGTCCACCGGGCTCACCCGCTTGCCGTAGAAGCCCTCATTGAGGTCCTTGGCGGGTTTCACCACGGTGCCGGCCAAGGCGGCGCCGACGAAGGCCCCCTTGGACCGTGAGAAGGAGAGGATGTCGGCGGTGGCCGCCTGGGTGCCTTCACCTACGGGACCCGCGGCCACGCTGGCCTCTCCGCCCAGCTTGACGCTGGAGCTGAGGAAGGAATCTACGCCGTTCTGGGACCGGATGAAGAGGATCACCTCCGAGTGCTCGCCCCCGATCTGGAAGCCCACGGAGAAGCCGGCCAGTCTGTAGAAGGCGGGTTGGCTCCAGCGCCCGTCGGCGTTCTTGGTCAGGAGGACGCCCACGCCGCCGGAGCCGGCGAAGATGAATCCCCCCTTGTTTCGATCGGGGACGATGAGGACCCCTTTGGCGTCCTGGAAGTGTTCCTTCAACCATTTCATGTTGGGGTCGGCCAGGAAGTCGGACAGGGTGGATTTCGCCGCCTCGACGATCTTGTTCGCCTCGGCGGATTTTGCCTGCGCCGAGAAGGGCAGGACGGAGGCGCCGAGGAGCCCCAGGGCCATCACGAGGGAAAGGCTTCGTCTCGTCATCATCGTATCTCCTTCATCCCATTCCAGCGGTGCGTTGGGTCAAGGTCTTTCGGGACAGAGGGCGGGCGAGAAGGGGCGGCGGATGGAATGTGGTTCCTCGCCTCATTTCCTCCAGATCTCTCGCGCTCATGGCCATCCCTTTCTCTGCCGTCTCGTCAGTCCCCAGTGTCCTTCTCCATGTGGCGCCCCTCCATTGTACGACAGTCAGGGCCTCCCGTGCGCCTCGCCTGCCAGCCGGCTTCAAGCTCACCCTTGCACCGTCTCTCCGACGAATAAACCGGGCGGCCGGTCTGTTGAGGCTGTTTGACTGGAGGCGAAGAATGACGAGTGAGCCGAGATCATCTGCCGGTGGAGGAAGGGGGAGATCGGCGATCACGAGCATGCTGATGGCGGCCCTCGTGGTGGCGGTGCCGCTCGCGGCGACGGCCCGCCGCGGACCCAGGCCCGAGGGCGGCCCGCGCGAGGTAGAGCGCCACAGGGCTCCGGACGCCGTGGCTGGCCGGATCATCGAACCGGCCATGAGGGAAAAGGACCTGCCGGGGCTGGTCCTGGGCGCGGTCCGGAATGGGCACGTCGCGGTAGAGCGGGGTTACGGCGTGAGGTCGCTGGATTCGCCCCAGCCTCCGGACCAGGACACCGTCTTCTACATCGGATCGCTCTCCAAGGCTCTGACCGCCGCCGGGGCCATGGTCCTCGTAGAGCACGGCCAGCTCGATCTGCAAGCCCCCGCCAGCCGCTATCTCAAGGACCTGCCCGAAAGCTGGCGGTCCATCACGGTGGACCAGTTCATGGCTCATCAGAGCGGCATCCCCCAGCTGAACCGCAAGCTCCCGACCTTCGAGGCCATGCTCCGCTCGGCCGACTCCATGCCGCTGGCCTTCAAGCCCGGAACGAAGCAGGTCTACAACAATTTCAACTACGCGGTGGTGGGGAAGATCATCGAAGCCATCAGCGGCATGAGCTACCTCGATTTCATGCACCGGGAGGTGTTTGGCCCGCTGCATATGGACCACACGGGCTACGGCATCCGGAGCGCCGATGAAGCGACTTCGTATCGCTTGGAGGGAGGGCGGCCCGTGCCGATCGTCCACCGCCTCAAGGGGATGTACGGGATACCGTCGGGCCACCTCCAGAGCACGGTTGCCGACCTGCTGAGGTTCTACGAAGGCATCCAGCCCGGAGGCCTGCTCAGCCCATCCGCCTTCCGCACCATGACGACGCGCGTGAATCCCGCCTTTTCGGGCACCCCGGGGTGGTTCGAAAAGAGGGTCGGCGGCCTCTCGGTGGTCACCAAGAACGGGGCCACGGAGGGATTCCACAGCATCCTCTCGTTCGTTCCGGGGAAGGGGGACTGCGTGGCCATGATCTGGACCTCAGAGAAGCCCAAGGGCGACGGGCTCTTCAAGCAGACCGGCGAATTGCTGCACGAAGTATGCGGGACCCCGGTCGCGGGACGGCGCGGGCGCGCCGCGGATTTCAGGGACGAATGACCGATGCGCCCGTATTGACCCTTCGGGCCAGGGGATCGCTCGCCGCGTCCCGTGGGAAGCGGCGGGGTGCCTCGCGTGAATGCTGGCGCGGAGCTCCGCCTGGCTCAGGGCGTGCACCGTGAAGGAGGGAGTCTCTGTTTGGCAGGGGGGGATGTCCGCGTCGGGAGCGAGTGGGTTAATCTGTTCGGGAAGAACCATGGGCCCGGAACGGGAAAGAGCATGCGGCCGCCGTTGTCGGAGGAGCCATGAAGGTGTTCGTGCCACGGGAATGCCGGGAGGGGGAGCGCCGCGTGGCGCTCGTTCCGGAATCGGTCAAGAAGCTGGTGAAGGCGGGTGTGACGGTGACGGTGGAGGCCGGGGCCGGCGCGGGCTCCTTCATCGCGGATTCCGCCTACGTCGAGGCCGGAGCCACCGTGGCGGCCGATCCGCCGTCGGCGCTCTCGGAGGCCGACCTCGTGCTGAGGGTCCACACCCCAACCTTGGATGAAGCGGACCGGATGCATCCGGGCGGCATGCTGCTCGCGCCCCTCGCCTCCACGCGCAACCTGGACCTGGTCCGCAAGCTGCTGGAGCGGCGGGTGACCGCCTTCTCCACCGACGCGATCCCGCGTATCTCCAGGGCCCAGGCCATGGACGTCCTGTCGTCCATGGCCTCCATCGCCGGGTACAAGGCCGTCATCATGGCGGCCGATGCCCTGCCCCGGTACTTCCCCATGCTCATGACCGCCGCGGGAACGGTGCTTCCGGCCAAGGTCTTCGTGATCGGCGCCGGAGTAGCCGGGCTCCAGGCCATCGCCACGGCGCGAAGGCTCGGCGCCGCGGTGGAGGCCACCGACACGCGTCCCGCTGTGAAGACGGAGATCGAGAGCCTGGGCGCCAAATTCGTGGGAGTCGAGACCGGCGAGGAGGCGCAGGACGCGGGAGGGTACGCCAAGGAGCTGTCCCAGGAGTTCTACCGCAGGCAGGGCGAGCTCATCGCCCAACGCTGCGCCGCTTCCGATGTGGTTATCACCACCGCCCTCATCGGAGGCGCGGTGGCGCCAAAGCTGATCACGGCCGAGATGGTGGGCAAGATGAGGCCGGGCTCGGTCATCGTGGACCTCGCCGCGCCGGGCGGCGGGAACTGCGAGCTGACCCGGCCGGGGGAGACCGTCGAGATAGGCGGGGTGCGAATCCTGGCCCCCCTGAACCTGCCCTCCGAGGTGGCCTTCCACGGCAGCCTGCTCTACTCGCGGAACCTCACGGCCTTCATCACGGCCTTCTGGAAGGACGGTGCCTTCAAACTCGATCTCGAGGACGACATCCTGAGGGAGGCCACCATCACCCACGACGGGAAGGTGATCCACGGAGCCACCGCTCAGGCGCTGTCCAAGGAGGGTTCCGCCCCATGAGCCTCGACGTTCTCGTATCACACCTCTACATCTTCGTGCTGGCCACCTTCGTGGGCCTGCTCGTCATCCGGCGGGTTTCGCCGCTGCTCCACACACCCCTCATGTCCCTCACGAACGCCATTTCGGCCATCGCCGTCGTGGGTTCCATCGTGGTCGCCGGCAAGGAGGAGTCCACGCTGAGCACGGTGCTCGGGACCGCCGCCGTGGCGGCCTCCATGATCAACATCGTGGGGGGCTATCTCATCACCTACCGCATGCTCGTCATGTTCAAGAAGCACAAGCGGGTGAAGTGATGGGCATCGACCACTGGATCCAGCTCGTCTACGTCCTCTCGGCCGTCTGCTTCATTCTGGCCCTGCACTGGCTGAGCTCGGTGCCTACCGCCCGCCGGGGCGTCATCACGGGCGTTGTCGGCATGGTGCTCGCCGTGGGGGGAACCCTGCTTCGTCCGGAGGTGGCCCACTACCAGTGGATCGCCGTGGCCTTCGTCATCGGCACCGTCATCGGCATCCCCATGGCCATGATGCCCATGACGGCCGTGCCTCAGCGGACGGCGCTTTCGCACGCCTTCGGCGCCCTGGCGGCGGCCCTCGTAGGGACGGCGGAGTACTTCCTGCGGGCGGGCCACCAGGAGATGGACCGCTTCACGATGGGGGCGCTCACCCTGGAGGTCATCCTCGGCTACCTGACGTTCACCGCCAGCCTCATGGCCACGGGCAAGCTGCAGGAGATCCTCCCGCAGAGGCCCATCACCTACAGGGGCCAGAATTTCGTCAATTTGGGCATCCTGGGGGCCGCCGCAACCATCGCCGTCGTCCTCGTGATCCATCCCGGGAGCCACTCCCTGTTCCTGCTCATGGCCGCGCTGGCCCTGGTGTTCGGGGTTCTGCTCATCGTCCCCATCGGCGGCGCCGACATGCCCACCGTCATCTCCCTTCTGAACTCCTACGCGGGCCTCTCCGCCGCGGCCATGGGATTCGTCCTCAACAACAAGCTGCTCATCATCGCGGGCTCGCTGGACGGCAGCTCGGGTCTCATCCTCTCGATCATCATGTGCAAGGCCATGAACCGCTCCTTCGCCAACGTCCTCTTCGGGGCCTTCGGGCAGGTCAGCGGAGTGGTGGCGGAGACGGGCGAGAGAAAGACCTACCGGAGCGCGAGCGCGGAGGAGGCCGCGGGCATCCTGTTGAACGCCTCCTCCGTCATCGTGGTTCCGGGCTACGGCATGGCTGCCGCCCAGGCCCAGCACAAGGTGCGCGAGCTGTACGACCTGCTCACCAGGAACGGCGTCAATGTGAGGTTCGCCATCCACCCCGTGGCGGGCCGTATGCCCGGCCACATGAACGTGCTCCTGGCCGAAGCGAACATCCCCTACGACGCGCTCGTGGATCTGGAGGAGGCCAATTCGGAACTCCCCCAGGCGGACGTGGCCCTCGTCATCGGCGCCAACGACGTGACCAACCCCGCGGCCCGGCACGACAAGGGGAGTCCCATCTACGGCATGCCCATCATCGACACCGACAAGGCGCGGACGGTGATGGTGATCAAGCGCAGCATGAACCCGGGCTTCGCGGGCGTGGACAACGAGCTCTACTACCTCGATCGCACGCTCATGCTCTTCGGCGACGCCAAGTCCTTCGTCGGCGAGCTGGTCAGGGAGGTCCAGGCGCAGGGCGGCCAGAACGCCGCCTGAGATGAATCGGGGTTCGGGCGCCTCAAGGAAGCTGCCCTCCCATTCTTCCCTCCACCCTCCACCCTCCACCAAAAAGGGGGAGAGCCAAACCGGCCCTCCCCCTTCTGTGTTGCGGAGAGTCTGTGGGGCGAAGCCCCTCAGCCCTGGCCCTTGGCGGCGGCCGTCAGCTCCTGGACCACGCGGTCCGCGCCGTAGAGCTTGGTGAGGGCCTCCAGGATGGCGGGCGTATCCACGGCCACGCAGCGCGCGACCTTCTCGGAGTAGACGAAGGTGTTGGGGTTGCTCTGCGGGTTCCCGTCGAATACGAGGCCCACGAGCTTGCCCTCCTTGTCCACGATGGGGCTCCCCGAGTTGCCGCCCGTGATGTCGGCGGTGCAGACGAAGTCCAGCGGGGTCTTGAGGTCGAGCTGGCCGAGCTTGGCTTCCTCCATCTTGCTGAGCTGGAAATCGCCCTGGTTGTTGAAGCTGTAGGCACGGTCATAGAGGCCGTAGAAGGTGGTCTTGTAGGGCACCTCGCTCGTGTCGAAGGGATAGCCCTTGACGGTCCCGAAGGCCAGGCGGAGGGTGCCCGTGGCGTCGGGGTAGACCTTGTCGCCGTAGACCGCGAACTGGGCCTTGGCGATCTCCGTGAGGGCGGGCTGGACCACCGCCTCCACGTCGTCCTTGATGGCCTTGTGGACGCGCCGGAGGGTCGGATCCATGAGGCGGACGAAGGCGATGAGCGGATCCTTGCAGGATTTCACCGCCGCGCCGTTGTCCTTCAGGAGCGAGGCGCGGTAGGCAGCGTCATCAAGGCGGGTGCCGCCCATGACCTCGGCGGCCCGCTGGTCGGGGGTCTTGCCATGAAGGAGAGACTTCACGAAGGGGTCTTCGGGGCCGAGCTTGTCCCGCAGGGTGGTCAGCTCGAAGGCCATGACGGCCTGGCTCATCCCCTTGTAGTAGGGCCGCGGTGCCTTCAGGCGCCTCATGAGGCCGGGAAGCTGGGAGTCGTGGTAGCCGTTCAGCCGCTCGGCGTCGGGCTTCTTCACCTCCTCGGCGTAGCGCAGGACGTTCATCGCCGCGCCCGTCAGGCCGTAGCCGTCGAAGACCTGGCCCTCGTAGGTGATCTCCTTGAAGTGGGCGCGCTCCCAGGCCACCGCCTTTTCGACCTGTTTCCAGGCGTCCCCGTAATGCCGCAGCGCCGGATTCTTCTCGACCGCCTCGCGCAGGGCCTTCTCCTGGCTGGCCTTCTCGGCCATCAGGTCGGGGTCCTTGAGCCCGTCGTACTCGCCCGTGAGGGCCTTGATGGCGTTGTGGATGAAGAAGAGCATGGACTGCGCTTCCTGCGCCTGCTCGGGCCCCTTCTTGCCGTAGGCCGTGAGGGCCGCGTCCAAGCCCGCGAGATGGGAGAGCATGGCGGGATAGCTGTCATCCCGGAAATAGGAGAGCTGGGCCAGGGTGTCCAAGCGGTCGGTCCGACCCGGGTGGCCCGAGACGAAGATGGGCATGCCGTCGGTCACGCCGACGGGATCGAACTGAAGGTAATCGGGGGTGTGCGCGGGTTTGCCGTCCTCGTACACCCGGAGAAAGCTGAAGTCGAGGTCGTAGCGCGGATAGTAGAAGTTGTCCTCGTCGCCGCCGAAGTAGGCCGCCTTCTCCTCGGGGGCCATCACCACGCGCACGTCCGTGTACTCCTTGTAGCGGTAGAGCATGTAGCGGGCGCCGCCGTAGAGGGTGACCACCCTGCCGTGGAGGCCGGTCTTCGCGAGGCACTCCTTCTCGATCCGCGCCATCTCGGCTTCCCGCGCCTGCTGGGCCTGGGCGGGCGTGGTCGCGGGCTTGACCGCCCCGGTCACTTCGGGCGTGACGTCCTTCATGGACACCAGCACCTCGATCATGGCGCCGGGAACCTTCATCTCGTCGGCCAGGGTCTTGGCGTAGAAGCCGTCCTCCACGTAGTTGTGCTGGGGAGTGGAGAGCTCCTGGAGGTACATGCGGGCCACGTGGTGGTTGGTGAGGATGAGCCCGTCGGGCGACACGAAGGAGCCGCTGCCCCCGCCGATGCCGGTGGAGGAGAGGCGGAGGTGGTCCAGCCACGCCTGGGTCGGCGTGAAGCCGAACCGCTTCTGGATAAGCTGGACGGGTGGATGTTCGTAGGTCCACATCCCCTCGTCGGCCCTGATCGCCGTGGAGAGGGCCAGCACGGACGCGGCCGCCAGCGTCAGCGTAGAAAGGGTTCTCAGGAGAGTCCTCGGGTGGGTCATAGTGCCTCCTCTTCGTCAGAACGACACATCACCAGGGAGCCAAGATACCCCGTGACGCGTCGTTTCACCAGCCCCCGGCTGTCTCAGTTCTTCCGCAGGCCCAGGTCCGCCTTCCAGCGATAGTGATGAAAGGCAAGGATGGCATACGGCTGCTCGCGAGCCTCCGGACTAAGGTTCCGCCCTCTTGAGCGCGTCTTTGATGAGCTGGTCCAGTTCGTGGAGAAAGCGGGAGCGGTCCTTGGGAGAAAAGGGAGCGGGACCGCCGGTGACGGTGCCCATTTCGCGGAGGTAGGAGAGGAGTTCGCGGCTGGCCATGGCCTCCCCGATGGAGTCCTGCGTGAAGACCTTGCCGGTTGGGGTCAGCGCCCGCACGCCCTTCTTGAGACAGCGGTCCGCCAGCGGGATGTCGGCCGTCACCACGATGTCGCCGGCCGCCGCGTGCTCCACGATCCAATCGTCCGCCGCATCGAATCCGCCGCTGACCACCACGAGCCGGATCCACGTCTCGTCCGGCACCTGCATCCGGGAGTTCGACGCCAGCGTCACATCCAAGCCGTGCCGCCCCGCCACGCGGTAGATTTCCTTCTTCACCGGGCAGCCGTCCGCGTCCACAAAGACTTCAGGCATCAAGGTCTCCCGTGCCCTCCCTACCCAACGGGGGAAGGAGCCGCAGCCATCCTACCACTCAGCGAGCCCGTACGCCCAAGCAGGGGTGAGGAGGCAGACCTTGGCTGATATGGCGCACGGATGACATTCGGCCGCGGGAAGGATTTTACGGGTTCAGTCCGCCATCCCTTCAGGGAAATCTTCCGCATTGCCCAGCAGGCCGATTCGTGATCTACTACGGCCGTCGGCTACGGGAAGCCCGGTGCTTCGCCGCGGTGCGAAGAACTTTTCGAATCGGGTATCCCGGGGCAATCGGTTTACGGCCGATCCCCACCGGCGCCCCGATCCAATCGGAACTCAAGGCCCTTGGGGTTCCGAACCGCCCGCCGCTTGACCCTGCTGGAGTGAATACATGAAACCAGCGCCCCTTCGCATCGGTCAATACACCGCCCAGCTCCCCGTCGTGCAGGGAGGCATGGGCGTGCGCATCTCCCTCTCCGGTCTGGCCTCCGCCGTCGCCAACGAGGGCGGAGTGGGGGTCATCGCCACCGCCGGAATCGGCATGGAGGAGTCGGACTACTTCGCAAATTTCCTGGAGGCCAATCGCCGCGTCCTGCGGGCCGAGATCCGGAAGGCGCGCGAGGCCACCAAGGGGCTCCTGGGAGTAAACATCCTCGTGCCTCTTTCAAACTATGCCGACATGGCGAGGACGGCCATCGAGGAGAAGGTGGAGTTCATCTTCTCGGGGGCGGCGCTGCCCCTGAACCTGCCGTCCTTCCTGGAGGGCTCGACTACCACCAAGCTGGTGCCCATCGTCTCCTCGGCGAGGGCGGCGCGGATCGTCGTCCGGAAGTGGCTCGACAAGTACCGCTACCGCCCGGACGCCCTCGTGGTGGAGGGGCCGAAGGCCGGCGGCCACCTCGGATTCAAGGAAGAGCAGCTGGAAGACCCCGCCTTCGCCCTCGAAGCCCTGCTCGAACCCGTGCTGAAGGAGGCGGAGGCGGCGGGCAAGGAGGACGGCCGGTCCATTCCGGTCATCGCCGCGGGCGGCATCTACACCGGAGAGGACCTGTACGGCGCCATGGCGGCGGGAGCCTCGGGGGTCCAGATGGCCACCCGCTTCGTGACCACCGAGGAGTGCGACGCGGCGGCCGGCTTCAAGCAGGCCTACATCGACGCCGGCCCCGAGGATATGGTGATCATCAAGAGCCCCGTGGGCCTTCCCGGCCGCGCCATCCGCAACGGCTTCCTCGACGAGGTGGCGGCCGGAAAGCGGACGCCCTTCAAGTGCCCCTACCACTGCCTCGTGAGCTGCGATTACCAGAAGAGCCCCTACTGCATCGCCCTCGCCCTGATGAACGCGGTGAGGGACAGGATGAAGCTGGGATTCGCCTTCGCCGGGTCGAACGCCTACAGGGCGGAGAAGATCTCCACCGTGAAGGAGGTGGTCACATCCCTCCTGGACGGATACGCGCGGGCTTTCTCCGCCGCCGCCGGCCGAACCTTCGGGCCCGCTCTCGCCCCCTGATCCGAGGGTCTGGCGCTCGAGACCCCGCCCCCAAGCGTGATGGTCAGCCGCGGCATCCGGCGCGCGAGGCAGGCGAATGCTTCGGGCTAGCGCAGTGAAGCGGTGCAGCCTCCAGCGTGATCAGAAAGGCCCGTCTGAAAGGAGCGAGTGAACGTCACCGCCCACCTGCGATGGGGTGGGCCCCCGCGCGCCGCCATCGGAACGGGCGCCTGTCGGCAAAGACCATCCAGGCCAAGGGGGCCATGACCAGCATGGTCTTTCGCCCAATGCGCACCGACGAGCCGCCGGTTGGGGGGCCGCGAATTTCCTTCTCGCCACGCTGGACTTCTGAACAGGAAGCGTTAACCCAAATCCCGCGATGGGACATGGGACTGGTGCCGAAAGGCAGATGGAACGTGGATTTCGCGAAAGACGGTCTTCACCCGCCAAGGGATTTGGGGTGCCTCCGACCCCGGACTTGATCCGGGGGAGGAAGCCCCAAGGGTGGGGTGGCGCCCCATCGGGCTTTGCCCGTGGGGCGGGGAGGGACTGGCCCTCCCCGTCCAAAAGACAATGTCTTCCCCCCGTGAACCTGAACCTTGGCCGAAGCCACCCGCATTTCAATCACGGATTTTGGGGTTAAGGATTCCACGAAAAGACGCTAGAAAAGCTGGGAGCTGGATATAGGGTTTCGGCGTTTTTGCTACTTTGGTCAAAATTTGTCTCCCCGGAAACGACAACCAACGTCACCCGACGCCCCCCCCTGCCTCATGCGGCCGTCTTCTCTCGGTGGCACTTGGATTGCACCGATCCATGCAGAAATTCGTGAAGGTGGGCCCCCAATGTGCTCCCGCGTTGAGAAGTGGAGTGCGAGGGTCGCAAGATGACGGTCACCGGATGGCGCTCCGCGGCGGTTGTGTCGTCTCCCAGCCGAGGCGGGAGGTCCCCCGGGAGGAAATGGGCAGAGGAGGGTTATACGCTCCGTCCACGCTCTTCCTGAAGCGGGAGTGTCTGAGCATTTCTGGGAGAGCGGAGGAGTGTCTGACCGTTTCGGCGGCCGGAACGGCCAGGAACCATCGACAGCCGAAGTGCTGATATTGGGGAACGCCCGGAGGCTATGATCCGGGGGATGCAAGTGGTCACCTTGCCCCCGGGGAGCCAGTGGTGAAACCGGCCGGCGCGCGATGAGCAGCGCCGGCCTTGGTGTCTATAAGGTGGAAGGACCCGCGCGGCCTTAAGGAAGGGGAGGCCTGCTTATCCGCCCTGGCTGCGAGCGGGGTCTGGCGGAGTCGAGATCAAAGGGTGTGGAGCCAAGAACGCCCGGAGGCAGTGATCCGGGGGATGCAAGTGGTCACCTTGCCCCCGGGGAGCCAGTGGTGAAACCGGCCGGCGCGCGATGAGTGGCGCCGGCCTTGGTGTCTAGACAGGAGGTGCGATGAGAGAACAACGGTGCTGATGGGTCGGTCCTATGGCGGTCTTCAAGACAGGAAAGAAGACACAATGCTGGCCTAGCGGACCATAGCGGTTGTCGCGGTCCGGTGGCTGGCAGGGGAGAAGACGATGATGTCACCAAGGATTAAGAGGGCTCATGCTCGTTTCGGCTCGGTTCTGTTGGCGATCTTGGCGGTCCTGCTCTTTGGTGCGCCGGCCCTGGCACAGGGCTACGGAGGAGGTTCTGGTGGCAGCGGCGGCGGTCCCGGCGGCGGCGGTGGCGAGGTCGAGACGACGGGCAACAACCTCTCGTACCCCGTCGTGTTGGTCGGCGGCGGCACTCTGTCGTTCCGTGAGCCCCCGGCCGGATTGGATTACAGCCTGATGGGGTACTACTGGTACGGATGGATCGATCCGATGGGGGTTCAGGTCGCCTGCGACCCCGCCCTCCTGCCTTGCCCCCCGCCCGATGTGGATCCTTCGCTGGTTTCACGCATTTACATCCAGAAAGATGCCTACAGCGTCTGGCAGGCGGCCCACATGATGTCGGGCGACCCTGTTGCGGCCGCCTATCTCGACTGGAGCGACAACCTGGAGGCCACCCTGTGGAGCGCGAGTTCGGTGGTCCGCGTGGAGACCGTGCCCTTCGCTTCCACGCCGGCGGCGCTGGGCTTCCAGATGTGGTGGGCGAGCGGTAAGGGCATTGATGAAGTTTGGGGAGCGCGCACTTCCAACGCCGACCCGCCGTTGCCGACCGAGTATCCCTTCTCGCCGAACTACGCCACGATCTATTCGACAGAGGCCTGGCTGACCCTTCAGAAACTGGAGGCCGGTGGCGGCAGCCAGAGCGCACCGCCCGATACCAGCGGGTACATCTGGAATGCGGCGGCGCACAAGTGGGATAACGTCGCGGGCCAGACGGTCCGCGTCGAGCCCTACACCGCCGAGATCAACGTCGGGGGCAAGGCCATTTACGGCTACAACTGGAATCTGAAGCGCGAGGTGATGAGCGTGGGCGAGACCAAGGAAGGCTGGTGGCGGCTGACCTTCTCGACCAGCGCCAACAACATTCTCATTGGAGCGGACACGGTGCTGACACCGCCACCTCCCGCCGTCGCACCCGCCGACCTCATGTTCATGGCCAAGGTTGACCCCGTGAACAACGTGACCTACATCGACATTTTCCTCAAGGCCGCCAAGGGCGGCGGAGGCAGCAAGCGCTGACCGACAGCGCACGCCGCCATGAAGGGCCCGGCCTTCGATGGGGCCGGGCCCTTTCGTTTTCGCGAGAACCCCTCTCATCCTTGAGGTACACCGCGCAGACCCCCATCGGTCGGCGGCAAGAAAGGCATGCGGGGGGGAGGGAGTGTAGTCAGGACCTCTCAAGGCGGAGCCACGGTATCGAGGACCTTTGCCGCGAGGGTGCGATCGGCCGGGGAAATCGCTTGAGCGCCCGATTGCCGGACAGCCCGAAGCGTTCTATGGTAGAGTCACTGGTCGAAGGCGGCACTCAAAGGGGCGGGAGGGGTCTCAAGGGGGGTAAGAATGAAATCGGGGCGTTACCGTGTCGTCGGCATGGGGTTGTGTCTTCTGGCCCTCGGGGTCATGAGCGCTGAAAGTGAGGGGTTCATCAGCGCCGCGGCAGCGGAGGCCGCGGCATCGGAGGTCCTGGCCAGCTTGGCGAAGGCCGAATTCAGCGACGCGGATTAGTCACTACGGGCCGGGGGAGGCTCTCAACTGAAGACCATTGCGGAGGGAAAGACCATGAAGAAGCTGTTGATCGTGCTCGTGAGTCTCGCGTGTCTGGCACTGTCGTGGGGAACGTTGGCCGAGCAGAAAGACACCACGGGGTGCAAGGACCATCCGCTCTTCACGCGGATGCCCACCTACTGGATCCACTCGTGCGACGAGAAGCAGTTCGACGCGCACGATTTCGTCGTCGGGAAGGACAAGAAGGGGTTCATCACGCAGCGCGTGGAAGGCCATCTCTGGAAGATCAGCTACTACCCCCAGGCCACCGCGACGCAGAAGCCGAGCGATCTCCAGATCATCCGCAACTACGAGAACGCCGTTCGGAAGATCGGCGGGACCGTCGTCTGGAGCGACAAGGGGAGGGCCACCTTCAAGATTCTCAAGGACGGAAAGGAGATCTGGGTGGACCTGGGGGCGGAATTCACCGGCAAGTACGGCTTCTTCATCGTCCAGAAGGAAGCCATGACGCAGGACGTGGAGGCGAACGCGCAGGTCTTCCAGAACGACATCCGCGCGACGGGCCACGCGGCCGTCTACGGCATCCTCTTCGACACCGACAGCGCCGCCATCAAGCCCGAGTCGGCCCCGGCGATCGGAGAGATCGCCAAGCTCCTGAAGGCCGATCCCGGCCTGAGGATCTTCGTCGTGGGCCACACCGACAACAGCGGGGCGGTGGACCACAACCTGCAGCTCTCCCTGGCGCGCGCGCAGTCGGTCAAGCAGGCCCTCGTGCGCGACCACGGCATCGCGGCGGATCGGCTCAAGGCCTTCGGGTGCGGTCCCTTCGCCCCGGTGGCCTCCAACGCCGGCGAGGAGGGGCGGGCCAAGAACCGCCGCGTGGAGCTGGTCCAGCAGTAGCCGGGCTTAAGTAAAGACGGGGCGTGTTCGGGCGAGGGCTCCCAGCGCGTACCACGGGGGCCGTGCGCGGTGCATCATCAGCCGTTGCTTTGCGCAATGGCGCGCCGCGTCAGCTCCTCGGGGGAGACGTTCTCGACGCGGGTCGCGAGGGTCCACTGGTGGCCGAGTCAGATCGGCACAGGGGGGGGCTGACTCGCGGGGTCTTGCCGAAGCGGGCTTCACGCCCTATGTTCATGCCACGTGCAGATGGGAGGCCCGCCCATGCCGGCCAGTGGGCTTCAGCATCGTGATGAGGCAAGCCGGGAGGGGGCCTCGCGACAGCCGTGTCCGAGTCCGCCAGCCCCGCGCTCCGGCCGGCGGCCCGCCCGCTCTCCCCTCGTGAAGCGCCCCGCCCTCACGGCAACCCGCCGCCCGCGCCGGTCCTTGCCGCGCTCCTCGGGGCCTCTCGCGCTCCCCAGCCATCGTTCCTCCACCGGTCAAGACAGGAGGCCGTCATGTCGCGCATAGAGTCCATTGCCACCGCTCTTCCTCCGAACGTCATCCCCCAAGAGTTTGCAAAGGCGGCCTTCACGGCGATGTTCTCGGGCCACCCCGAGGTCTCCAGGCTGGCCGAGCTGTTCGACCGCTGTGGGGTGGAGCAGCGGCACTTCTCCTTTCCGCCCGACTACTACCTCGCCGACAAGAGCTTCGACGAGCGGAACCGGGACTACATCGCCGGGGCGAGAGAGCTTGCCGAAAAGGCCGCCAGGCAGTGCCTGCGGGAGGCGGGCGTGGAGCCGGAGCGGGTGGACCACCTGATCGTCGTGACCACCACGGGACTGGCCACGCCGAGCCTGGACGCGCTCCTCGTGCCCCGCCTGGGCCTCCGTCCCGACGTGCGCCGCTGGCCGCTGTTCGGCCTGGGATGCGCCGGCGGGGCCGGTGCCCTCGTGCGGGCGGAGGAGATCCTGCGGGGCGGCACGGATGGCCTGGCGCTGGTGATTTCGGTGGAGCTCTGTGGACAGTCCTTCACGCGCCGGGCCAACGACCCCGTGGACGCGGTGGGCGGGTCGCTCTTCGGCGACGGCGCGGTGGCCCTCCTCCTCTCATCGTCCGAGGCGCCGAACGGCGGCCCCTCCATCGTGGCGCGGCGAAGCGTTCTCTTCGAGAACTCGCAGGAGATCATGGGCTGGAGGTTCACCTCCGACGGCATGCGCCTGGTCCTCTCGCGGGAGATCACGGAGCTGCTGAAGCGCCGCTTCAGGCCGGTCGTGCAGGACTTCCTCGCCTCCGCCGGGATGACGCTCCGGGACATCACCTACTGGGTCCTCCACCCGGGCGGCCGCCGGATCGTGGAGGCCTACCAGCAGGCGCTCGACTGCCCCGCCGAGACGCTCGCGTGGGCGCGGAATTCGCTCGCCCGGGTCGGCAACCTCTCCAGCGCCTCGGTGCTCTTCGTCCTGGCGGACGTCTTCCACGAGGCTCGGCCCAGGAGAGGGGAGAAGGCCCTCGTCGCCGCGCCGGGGCCTGGCTTTGGGATGGAGATGCTGGTGCTGGAGTGGTGATGTTCGACGCGGTGGTCGTCGGCGGCGGCGTGGCGGGTTCGGTGGCGGCCCGAGAACTCGGCCTGAGAGGCCTCAAGGTGGCCCTGCTGGAGAGATGCCGCCACCCCCGCCCGAAGCCGTGCGGCGAGGGCCTCCTGCCCCACGGAGCGGCGGCTCTGCGGGCCTCCGGCCTCGATTTCCCCGGCGTGCCGGTGAGGGGCCTGCGCTACGTCTCCCCGCGCGGCCTCACCGCGGTGGCCGATTTCCCGGCGGGCGAAGGGATGGTCGTACGGCGGGAGCGCTTTGACCTGTCTCTCTTCGAGGCGGCGGCCGCCACCCCGAACGTGGAGGCCTGCCCACAGACCCCGTACGACCCGGCCCGGTGGAAGGCGCGCTGGCTGATCGGCGCCGATGGCCTGAAGTCCCAGTTTCACGGCAGGCCAGGGTTGCGCGCCGCGAGGCCGCGCCTTCGCCGCGTGGGGCTGAGCACGCACGTTCTGGGGCTCGAGGTGGACCGGGAGCGGGTGGAGGTGATCTTTCACACTGGAGGAGAGGTCTACCTCGCGCCCTCAGACGGGAACGAGGCGCTGGTAGCCTGCCTCTACCGCCAGGACGCCCTGCCCTCCGAACCCACGAACGAGCGGCGCGTGCTGGCCACCCTCCGGTCGCTGGAGGCGCTGCGCGGACGGATCGGCTCCATCGCTTTCACCACGCCCGTGCTCGGGGCGGGGCCCCTGGGACTCTCGCTGAACCGGCTGGCCTCCGGCGACGTGATCCTGATCGGAGACGCGGCGGGAGCGCCGGACCCGGTCACGGGCGAGGGCATGTCCCTCGCCATCCTCTCGGCGCGGGCCCTGGCCGACGCGCTCTCCTCGGGCCGGCCCGAGGAGTACGAGCGCGAGCGCCGCCGCCTCGCCTTCAACGCCCAGTGGCTCTCGGCCTGGATCCTGAAAGCCTCGCGGCGCCCCTCCCTGGCGGACCGCGTGATCGCGGCGCTGGGCGAGCACCCGGCGCTCTTCGCGAAGCTGATGGGGATCGCCGTCGGTAGCTCCTCTCCCCGGGACCTGACGTTGGCCGACCTCGCGAGGCTCGCCCTGTGACGCAAATCCCACGACTGGAGGGGCACATGTCGATGAATGGAGAGCGTGGCCATCCGTCCCTGAAAAGCGATGTTTACCGCGAAGGGATCTGCGTGGCCTCCGACCCCGGACTTGATCCGGGGGAGGAAGCCCCATGGGCGGGGTGGGGCCCCATCGGGCTTTGCCCGTGGGACGGGGAGGGAATGCCCCTCCCCGTTCAAGAGAGAGCGCCTTCCCCCCGTGCACCCGAACCCCCCCTGTGCCGAGCGCGTTTCTATGGCGGAATCTGGGCGTGAGGGCCCGCTCGATGCAGCGCGAGCTGCTGGACGACGTCACGCCGCCGCCGGAAGAGCTCAGGCGCGTGGCGCGCTACCTCGCCTTCGTCAACCGGTGGCTGGGCGGCACCCGCGCCGTGGCCTTCCACCTGAGGGCCGCCGGGGAGGATGCCACCGTGCTCGACGTGGGCGCGGGCGCGGGCGACCTGGTGCTCGGCCTCGCCAGGCACCGGCCGCACCTGCGGCCCATGGCGCTCGATGCGTCGATGGCCATGCTCTCGCTCGCAACCGGATTGCCGCGCGTCGTCGGCGACGGCCGCCGCCTTCCCTTCCGCGACCGGAGCGTGGATTACGTCATCGCCACGCACCTCCTCCACCACCTCACCGACGAGGAGGCCGTGGCTGCCCTGGGAGAGTTCGACCGGGTCGCGAGGCGGGGCATCGTCGTGAACGATCTGCTCCGGCGCCGCCGGGCCCTGCTCTGGATCCGCCTATTCACCCTCTTTGCGAACCGTTACGTGCGCGAGGATGGCCCGCTCTCGGTCCGACGTGGCTTCACCATCGCCGAGGCCCGGACCCTGGCGAAGCGGGCCGGCCTGCCGTGGCTTCGCGTTCGGACCCATTTCGGCCACCGCTTCACCCTCGCGGGAGAACGGACCGTAGACCCCATTCGCGCGGACCGGTCCTCCTGATCGGGCGGGGAGGGCCGGATCGCGGGCGGCCGATGAGGGGCCGGCTTCAGCCCCGGGCGAGCCTGGCGAAGGGGATGGCGATGAGATCCAGGACGACCTAGCTCGCGAAGATGGCCGCCAGCACCCACGAGTAGAGAGGCAGGGCGCCCCGCATCCCCTGGGGCAGGAAGACCACCGCCAGCCAGAGAAGCTTGTAGCCCAATTGCACCAGGAAGATGGGAGCGAAGGCCACGGGCGAGCGGAGGCCCACCGCCGCCACGACGCCGAAGGCCAGCCACGCGCTTCCCGCCACGCCCAGGATGAACGGGTCCTGGCCCGGCATCCCGAAGGCGGCGATGAAGCTCCCCGGCGCGAGCAGGATCCAGAGCCCCACGGCCCCCGCCCCGAGGACCGTGTACCAGCAGAGCACCTTCAGCCAAAACACCCGCACCCCCTCGGTCTTCTCCATGCACGACCTCCCTGTCCGCTCCGGCGGGTTCGGCGATCACGCTCTTCGTTGGACGTCTGGCTCCAGTATAGCCGGCCCCGTCCCGGCGGGACAATCCACGCGGCGCGCCAGGAGTTGCCGATGGGGACGCAGGCGGTGACGGCTTGCGTTCATTCACTTTCTCTCTCCACAGCGACTGTTGGCCGGGGGAGGAAGCGGGGATCGTGATATTCTATGACCTACATCGTTCCTGGAGCGGCCCCCGGGCCTGCTCCAAGAGATGGGAGGTCCCATGGGCAAGTCGAAAGAGGTCAAGAAAGAAGCCAAGAAGAAACCCGCCAAGACCATGAAGCAGAAGAAGGCCGACAAGAAGGCCAAGAAAGAGGGCAAGGGGGGCTTTTCCCCGGCCTGAGGGCCCGATCGCTGTAGACATCAAGCTGAAGGGGCCGCCGAGACGGCGAGCCGAGGGCTTTCCGCAGGCGCCTTCCGACGGACCTGTCGAACGAGAGACGGCGGCCCACAAAGCGTCCTCTGCCACTGGAGTGCGGCGCATGCGCATGGCCGCCCCGCTTCCGCGGCTGTCATTCTGACGCCGATGTTGCGAAGAGCCCGCCCCGAGCCGTTTCTTCCGAAGGGCTCCAACCGAGGGGGCTCCCCTGGAAGGATCTCAAACGCCCAGGCGGGCACCCTTCAAGATCCGCTGCCCCCAGCGGAGTCTCTTCAATCAGAGGGCGGAGCCCGAGCGGGTGTACTTCGAATTGATCCCCGACGGCTACCGCGGGGAGCTCATGGGCACCTCCGAGGCGGCCGCCAGCGGGAACAGGATCGTGTACGTCAACGACGAGGAGCTTTTCTGGCGGAAGCCCTGAGCTCGGGGCCGGTCTCCCGAGGCCCCGTGGCGGGGCGCTTCTTAGCCCTTCTTCGCGTACTCCGCCATCCCCTGGAAGTCGATGAAGACCACCGGCTCGTTGCCGACCACCCACCCGTCGTGACCGGGCGGGAGGCTGTAGACGTCGCCGGCGTGGCACTCGATCTCGGTCCCGTCATCCATGCGGGTCATCATGGTGCCGCTGACCTGATAGCCGAAGTGGGCCGCCTGGCAGCTGTGCGTGTTGGCGATGGGGCGCACGCACTCGGACCACTTCCACCCGGGCTGGAAGGTCGCGCAGGCGACCATCGCGCCGGCGATCTTCACGAGGGCCACCCGCCCCCCCGGGAACTCCCTCACTTCGTCCGGCTTGGAGAAGCTCTTCCGCTCAGCTTTCATGGCCTGCCTCCCGCCGGGGCACCTTCGTGCCCGGCACCACCCAACCAACTCACCCACACCACAGAATGACTACGAAAACCGTAACCAGGTGATGAGGCGACCTATTCCAGGCAGGGGCGAGGGAACGATTGAGCCAAGTGCAGAGAAGAGAAAGAATTCACCACGGAGGACACGGAGGAAGGACGAGGTGAATTCACAGGGAGGTCAGGGAGATCGGGGAGGAAGAGGCCAGGGCGAGACGCGAGATACTCCCTTAGTCGCGTCATTCTGTGGCATGCCCCCAGCGGGCTGCTGGCACAGAATCCCGCCGTAAAAGGGGACAGCACGAGGCACGAGATGCCGGGGTGCCGAGATGAGGCCGCGGGCGGGCCTTCGAAGGCCACCCTTTCACCCTCATCACCTCATCACCTCACATCACCACGGAGGATACGCAGAGCATGGAGGAGGGACGGAGGATTTGGCGGGGAAGAAGGGAGAAGAGGAGCAGGGCAGGCCCCGCCGCCGACAGGGCCTTCACCCCTCCGATCGCCGGTGCAGCCTTTCTCGGGCCGGACGCGTCAGAATAGATGAAGAGATGGCCGACCGAAACGATGAGAAACCGTTGCGGCGGGACCCGTGGCCTCCTCCGCCCGGTACCCGGGGGAGCGCCTCGCGGGTCCCGCGAAGGAGCCTTCCGATGGCGTCACGAAAAAGCCCTACCCGCCTCGCCGCCTACAGCCTCTCGGCGCTGCTGGCCTTCTCGCTGGCTTCGGCGGCCGCTTCCCATGAGAACCCCTCCCAACCGCCCCTCACCGCAGGCCAGCGGGCCGCCGTCCTGGACCAGGTCTCGGAAATCTTCGGCTGTTACTACCCCGATCCGGCGCTCACGAAGCTGATCGTGGAACGGCTCAGGCGGCAGGAGGCCGAAGGAGCCTACGCCCAGTGCGCCGACATGGCCGCCTTCACCTCGCAGGTGACGAAGGAGATGCGGGCGGTCTCGAAGGACGGCCACATCACCGTATGGCCGTACGAGAAGATCCCGGACGACCTGGCCGCCGAAACGCTGCTCGGCTCACCACAGGACAACTACGGCTTCAAGAGGGTGGAGCTGCTTCCCGGCAACATCGGCTACATCCAGATGACCTACTGGGCGAACCCGAGGTTGGCGGCGCCGACGGCGATCGCGGCGATGAACTTCGTGGCCCACTGCGACGCGCTCATCTTCGACCTCCGCGGGAACGGGGGAGGCGACGAGATCATGGGCCAATTTATAAGCAGCTATCTCTTCGCGGAGCGGACGCACATCGCCGACGTCTTGGTCCCAAGCGAGGGCCGCCTCCAGCAGACCTGGACCTTCGAATGGGTCCCCGGCCCGCGCATGCCCGACGTGCCTGTCTACATCCTCCTCAACCGGCTATCCTATTCAGCATCCGAGGATTTCGCCTTCCCACTCCAGCAGTGCGGGCGCGCCCTCGTTGTCGGCGAGCGCACGCGGGGCGGGTCTCACGCCGTGAAGTACATGAGCTTTCCGGAGATCGGCGTCAACATTCGCGTGCCCTACACGACCCAGGTCAAGCCGGGCACGAAAGAGAGCTACACCGAAGGCATGGTGCCGGACATTCCCGCCACCTCCGAGAATGCCCTCGCCGCAGCCGCCGTCGCGGCGCTGTCGCGCATCCTGCCCCGAGAGACCGACCCGAAGAAGCGCCTCTCGCTCGAGTGGGCGCTCGCCTTCTACAAGATCGACCTGGAGCCCGTGGCCCTCGACCCCATCGCGCTCAAGGAGTACGTCGGTGTCTACGGCGATGCGAAGGTGTTCCTGGCAGGCGACCAGATCTGTCTGCAGCGCAAAGACCGGCGGAGGCAGGCGCTGGTACCGCTCGGTGGCGACGACTTCAAGTTCGAAGACCCCACCATGGCCCGTTATCGCGTCCAATTCACACGGGACGCCAAGAGGCACATCGAAGGGTTCCTCTATCACGACAGCGACGGCGACAGCTTCCCGCCCATGAAACGCGAGATGTAGCCGCCCGCTGCTTCTCCCCGCACATGGAAACGAGCCGGCGGGGGCGTGCGGGTGGTACACTGCACACGCTGATTCTGAAAAGGGAGGGTCCCATGAGCAGCGCCGCGAGAAGCGTGCAGGTGTTCGGCATCTACCTGTTCGGCCTCGGCTCGGTCCTGATGGTCGTGCCCAACCTCCTCCTGGGCGCATTCGGCATCCCGGCGACGGGAGAGGTGTGGATCAGGGTCGTGGGGGTGCTGGTGCTCTGCCTGGCCGTCTACTACACCCAGGCGGCCCGCAGGGAGATGCGGGAGTTCTTCGGCTGGACGGTCTTCGTGAGGTGCTTCGTCTTCGTCTGCCTGGCGGCGTTTCCCCTGCTGAAGCTAGGGCCGCCCCAGCTCGCGCTCTTCGGCTCGGTGGACCTGGCGGGCGCCGTCTGGACGGTGGTGGCGCTGAGGCGCACGGCCGGGGCGTAGCGGAACGCACGCTGCGCCGAGACGTGAGACGCGAGACGCAAGGAAAAGGGATTCACCACAGAGGCGCAGAGGGCACAGAGGAAGGACAAGGTGAATTCACAGGGAGGTCAGGGAGATCGGGGAGGAAGGCGATGAGGCGAAACGCGAGACGCGAGATACTCTCCTAGCCGCGTCATTCTGTGGCATGCCCCCAGCGGGCTGCTGGCACAGAATCCCGCCGTAAAAGGGGACAGCACGAGGCACGAGATGCCGAGATGCCGGGGTGCCGGGATGAGGCCGGGGGCGGGCCTTCGAAGGCCACCCTTTCACCCTAGTCACCTAGTTACCTAGTCACCTAATCACCTAGTCACCTCATCCCCTCATCACCTCAAGGCACGCAGGTCCCGGCGGGGTGGGCCCGAGGTCGCCGAAGGCGGCCGAGCGTCCACCGACGCAAAGACGGGGGGCAGCATGTTGTCCACCCTGCAAGGCTGTCGCGGGGTTCAGGGCCCTGGGGCGGCGAGCGTCATGCCGTGGCGACGGAAGACCTCGGCCATCTTCTCGCGATCGGGCGGCCCTCCGGCGGCGGCGGCGATCACGGCGGCCGCGTCGTGGAAATAGGCGGGACCCATGATGGCGGGGGAGATGAGGCAGAGCTGTTTGGCGTCCGTGCTTCCGACGTTCTCGAAACGGTGCACGGCGCCGCGGGGGATACAGAGCGCCTGCCCGGGACCCACGTCGTGGCGGACCCCGTCGACGATCCAGGTCAACACGCCCTCTATCCCGTAGAGGACCTCCTCATAGGCGTTGTTCTTGTGGGGCGGTGCGGCCAGCTTCTGCCCCGCCGGCACGAGCACCTCGAACACCGAAACATTGCCCGCAGAGTCCCCCGAGGTCAGGAGGAACCGGATCCCGAGGGGGCCAATCCGAATCATCTCTTCCGAAGGGTTAATCTTGGGTTTGGCCTTCTCCATGACCTGGTCCTCCTGGTCGTACGAACCCCATGATTGCAAGGTCTATTTCAGAGCCGCGGGGATCTGGCTCCCTCTTGGAGCACAGAGGCGCGGAGGAAGGTCGAGATGAGGAGATGGGGAGATGCCGAGATGAGGACGGGGGAAGGGCGAGATGAGGAGATGGGGAGATGCCGAGATGAGGGCGCGGGCCTGCCTTCGCAGGTCACCCTTTCACCCTCATCACCTCATCACCTAATCACCTCAAATCACCACGGATGGCACGCAGGAAAGGCGAAGATGCGTTATTGCGGGATGTGACCCCATGTGTCCTCAGGAAATGTGGCATTTCAAGATCAGACCCCAGCTGACCGGACCCCAGCTGACCCGCGGGCCCTCCGATTTTCCCCACCGCCCGCCGGGGCCTCCCGCGGATTCTACCAGCTCCCGCTCCCTGCCTAAGCGGACTCCGGTGACCGCCGGATGCTCTCCCGAGACCGCCGGATTGTCTCCGGTGACCGCCAGACTCTCCGCGGTGAGCGAGCGACTCTCCTCGATGACCGAGAGAGTCTCCGCGGTGAGCGAGCGACTCTCCCCGATGACCGACGGACTCTCTCCGGTGACCGACGAAGGTCTTCCGGAGACCGACGAACCTCTGCCGATGGCCGACGGACGTTCATGGGTGAGCGACGGAGGTCCATTCCGGACCGCCAGAGCCGTTCCCCGAACCGCCGGATGTAGCTGGGGCGAAACGCGAGACGCCAGACGCGAGAGGCAAGGCGCGAGGAAAAGGATTCACCACAGAGGCGCAGAGGACACAGAGGAAAACATGGCCCTCGAAAGCCCTGTAGGAGCGCTCTCCAGAGCGCGATTGGGGTCAATGAAAATGGAATTCACCATGGAGAGCACGGAGAGCACGGAGGAAGGTCGAGATGAGGAGATGCCGAGATGAGGGCGCGGGCGGGCCTTCGAAGGCCAGCCTTCGCCCTCATCACCTCATCACCTCAAATCACCGCGGAGGGCACGCAGGAAAGGCGAAGATGCGTCATTGCAGAATGTGGCCCCATGCGTCATCAGGAAATGTGGCATTTCAAGATCAGACCCCAGCGTCCCCAGCCCTCCGCCATCCCGCCTGCCACGTCAATGCTGGCCCGGTGATTGCCCAGGTGACTGCGACGAGGTTGGAGGATTCGCCGGGGTTGGCGGGGAGGGTGCGGCGGCCAACGGCGAGGGCTGCGCGGCGGGGGCGGGGGCGACCTGCGCGCACGGCGGCAGGCCCTTCACGCCCATGCACTCGCAGTGGAGGTTTTGGAAGAAGTCCAGATGCAATAACCCGCTACCCGGATCAGACGGGTCGTCGCGAGGAATTGTCGGATCCTTCCACCTCTCCTGCTTGGCCTTAATGTCATTGCAGAACAGCTGGCGAGATCGTTCGAGAAGATCCTCGCGCTGGGCCGGTGTAATGTTGTCCTTCACACCGGGGAGCCTGTACAAAGGGTCGATGTACCCCTTCATCCCCAGCAGGCAGTTGTATCTCAGAAACCCATAGTACGATCCCTTGAACTCGGGCGCGTCGCCTCCGTAGCCGCATCCCAGGGCCGCCGAAAGCTCCGGCCAATGGTCGAGGATGATCTTGTAGGTTGCCAAGAAGAACCGGGCCTCCTCGTAGGTAGGGTTCAGCGTACGAGGGGGGATTCCACATTGAGCGATATAGGGGGCCTCCAAGACACGGTCCTTTTCCGGAAGCGCGGCGAACTTGGGAAAGGTCTTCTCATCGAAGTAGGGCAACACGTGCCCCCATGGTTTCTGGTTGTAACGCGGGGGATCCACCACGTAGATCGTGTGCCCCCCCCGCAGGATTGAACTCGATCTCGTAGCTGTCCATCCGAACGTTGGAGATCTCCGGAATCGTGATCCAGCCGTCGTCGGCGTGGAGGAATCGGCCTCCGCCAAGGGTAGTTTCCTTCTCAGCATGAAAGCCGAGGTGGCTTTCTTCGTAGGCCTTCTCCTCGGCTTTGCTTCTCCAGGGGGCCCAGCAACTGATCGAGAGCTGAACCCACTCAACAGGCTGCCTGGTGTCCTTGTAGATGATCCGTACGCGCGTACGCGGAATGCTCACCTGACGGGCAAACGAGGGGACGGAGACGAGGAACAAGAGGGTGGCAAGAAGCAACAAGGGTAGGTTCTTGTTCATTGGTCGGGCTCCTTTCATGGTCCTAGCTTGGCCTTGACCGTGTCGGGAACCCACGGGTCAGTAAGGATCTTCGCCTTCAGCCCGTCCGCCGCCAGTTTGAACTTGTCTTCCAGCGTCTGCTGCGTGAACCCACCGAGCGTTGCCGTAGAAGTGCGCGCCGCCGCCGATTTGAGGAGGTAGAGCTCACCCATGGCGATGAGCCGGTGACCCGACGGCGTCGGGTGAACGTAGTCGGGGCCGAGAACGCCCTGCGTCATGGGCCGGACGGCTTCGGAGAGGACGGGGAAGCCTGGGGGCTGGAGGGCGGGCTTGACGAGGTCGGCGCAAAGGCGGGCTGCGTGGCCTGCGCCGCTGGGGCGTTGGGGGCGGGACCTGGAGCGGCTTGTTCGCAGGGCGGCAGGCCATTCACGCCCATGCACTCGCAGTGGAGGCGCTGGAAGAAGTCCATGCTACGCAGGTCAGCGGGGATCCAGGTATCATTCCATCGTTCTTGCTTGGCCCTTATATCGCCGCAGAAGAGTTGCCGGCTGCGTTCAAAAAGGTCAGCGCGCTGAGCATCCGTGATGTCTTTGTTTTTTTCAAGGGCGGATCGGTGAAACCGTCCATCCAAAGCAAGCAGAGGTTTCTGAGGAACCCGTAATACGACCCCTTATACACCGGTCCGTCGCCACCGTAGCCGCAACCCAGGGCGGCGGAGAATTCCGGCCAGTGATCCATGATGATCTTGAACGTAGCCAAGAAGAAGCGGGCCTCTTCGTAGGACGCGTTCAGGGTACCCGCTGGGATGTTACATTGTTTGGTGAAGTCCGCGTAGAGCACGCGCTCTTTCTCGGGCACGGCGGCGAACTTGGGAAAGGTCTTCTCGTTGAAGTACGGCAGAATATGGCCATAGTTGTGGCTAAGGACCTCCGGGTCGTACCGCTTAGGATCGCTCACGAGAAGTGTCATCCCGCCCGCAGGATTGATTTCGATCTCGTAGCTGTCCATCCGAACGTTGGAGATCTCTGGAATCGTGATCCAGCCGTCGTCGGCGTGAAGAAAGTCCCGCCAACCACAGGAACGTTCTGATTTGAATTGTTCGGCCCTCCAATCGCTGAAATCCTCGTAAGGGATTTGCCTGCCTTCGCTCAGTTTCTTCTCATATTCGGCGCGCGCCCTTTCAAAGTATTCCTTTCGCTCCGCCTTAGTGAGATTCGTTCGCAAGCAAGTCATGGTTATCATGACCCATTCCACAGGTTGCTTGGTTTCCTTATAGACGATTCTGAGCCGAGTCTGGGGGATTACAACTGGCGGGCCTGATGCCCACGATGGGATTGCAACCAAGCTTACCAGGACCAGCAGAAGGTACTTGCACATGGTTGCTCCCCTAATCAGTGCTGCTTGCGGTCATATGGGACCCACTGGTCCGCGTTGATATAGCCTTGCAGCCCGTCCGCCGCCAGTCTGAACTTGTCTTCCAGCGTCTGCTGCGTGAAGCCGCCGAGGGTTGCCGTGGAGGTGCGCGCGGCCGCCGATTTGAGGAGGTAGAGCTCACCCATGGCGATCAGCCGATGGCCGGAAGGCGTCGGATGCACGCGGGTGTCGGGGTCAGATCTTGAAATGACACACAGATCTCCCATTGTGCCTCGGCCTTCATTACTCCTCCCCAAAGTAATCCTGATCGACTTTCTTGATCTCGTAGGTCGCCGCGGTGGAAGTTCCTATGCCGTGGTCGATCATGAGCCCGGCGAGAGTGGCCCCGTCGATGAGGACGACCTTGGTTTCGATGTGCTGGACGAAGTCGTGGGCGTCCTTGGAGAAGGCGCTGGTGGTGAGGAAGATGCCCTTGCGGGCGTGCTTGCCCTGGAGGGCACCGACGAACTTCTGGATCTCGGGGCGGCTGACGGTGCCTTCCCACTTCTTGGCCTGGATGTAGAGGATGTCGAGGCCGAGGCGGTCCTCCTTGATGATGCCGTCGATGCCGCCGTCGCCGCTGCGGCCGATGGCCTCGCCCGCGTCCTTGCGGGAGCCGCCGTAGCCCATCGTGACGAGGAGGTCCACGACGAGGCGCTCGAAGAAGGCGGGCGAGGAGGCTTTCACACGGTCGAGCAGTTCTTGCGCCAAGGCGTCACGCAGCCGCTGGTAGCCCGCCTCCATGGTCTCTTCGGGGGTCGAGGAGGCGGCGTCGCCCTGCTCGGCCGCTTTGTCCTTCTCGTGCCTGAGGTTTCGGAATGCCATGAATTCGGGGAACTGCTCCAGGACTTTGGTGTTGACCGCCTTCGGGCGTTGCGACAGGACCTCCTGGCCGCGCTTGGTGATCACGAAGACGCCGCGCTTGGGCGATTGCAAGAGCCCCGCCTTACCCATGTACGATCGGGCCCAGGAGACCCTGTTGTGGAAGATCTCCTGGGTGCCGCTCGGGAGAAGCTGCCGGACCTCTTCGGGAGTCAATTGCAACTCGACCGCCAGAGCGTCAAGGGCCTCGCGAAGGGAATGCTCCCTGCCGTCGCTGGCGAACTTGAGCAGCGGAAGCATGAGCGCCTGATAGTCCGGTATCGGCATGATCTTCCCCCCTCGTCGTCCTTCGCTGTTGAGGGATCAGGCTAGGACGGCGATACGCCAAAGTCAAGGGGCTGGTGGGGGAGTAGGGCGAATGCTTGCCCTCGAAGGCCCGCCCGCGCCCTCATCTCCTCATCCCCCCATCACCTCATCACCTCATCCCCTCATCCCGTCCATTCGGCATCCCATGCGCCGCGCTGTCTCCTGTTGCGGCGGGATTCTGTGCCAGCAGCCCGCTGGGGGCATGCCACAGAATGACGCAATGGGGGGCGCTTCTCGCGTTTCCCGCCTCGCGTTTCACCCAGGCCCGCCCGCGACCTGATCTCCTCATCTGGCGCCTCGCGCTGTCTCCTGTTGCGAGAAATGGGTGGCTTCTCTGAAGGGCGATTGCCGGCATAAACGGCACCTCCACGTTGTTGAAAGCAACTTCTGGAGAGATGCATGCCTAAGCTGCTGGTCAGGTGCTTTTCTATTTCCATAGATGGTTTTGGTGCCGGCCCGAACCAGGATCTTAACAACCCGGTCGGGGTCGGTGGCCCGGAACTGTTTGATTGGTTCCACCGCACTCGCACATTCCAGCAGATGCACGCCGGCGAGGGTGGTGAGACCGGCCGGGACGACGACATCGCGGCACGGGGCTTCGACAACATCGGTGCCTGGGTCCTCGGCCGAAACATGTTCGGGCCGATCCGCGGCCTCTGGCCCGATGAAGCCTGGAAAGGCTGGTGGGGTGAGGAACCCCCTTACCATACGCCCGTCTTCGTCCTTACCCACCACGCGAGGGGGCCTTTGCACATGAAGGGCGGTACCACGTTTCACTTCGTCACCGAGGGCATCCACATCGCGCTGGAGCGCGCCACCGAGGCCGCTGGGAGCCGCGACATCCGCCTGGGAGGCGGCGTCTCGACGATCCGGCAGTTCTTGCGCGAGTCCCTGGTCGATGAGTTGCACCTTGCCATGGCGCCGACACTCCTTGGTTCCGGCGAGAGCCTCTTTGAAGGACTCAACATGCGGGCGCTGGGCTATCACTGCGTAGAAACGATGCCGGGAACGCGTGCGGCGGCTCACGTTATCCTCCGCAAACGCGCCTGAGGTCGTCTCCGGTCAGCGGGGCCAGCTCACAGCGCCTCGCACCCGACCGTGACCGCCCTTGCGTGGCGCATTGTCCTAGGCGGGCCTTTCGTCGCACGATTGGCTCAGCCTGAGTGCTGATGGCCCGGCGGCCCAACGCGGGCGTTGGGACGCCCATGCGAGACACGGTGAAGCCGTGCGTGAACGGTGCGAACTCTAACCTCAAGGGAGAAGCGCCATGACGAAGATGGCCAAGAACACGGTGTGCCTGTGGTACGACGGGTGCGCCGAGGAGGCGGCGCGGTTCTACGCCGCCACCTTTCCAGACTCGTCCGTCGACGCCGTCTACCTCGCGCCGGGGGACTTCCCGTCCGGGAAGGAAGGCGATGTGCTCACGGTCTGGTTCACCGTGATGGGCATCCCGTGCCTCGGGCTCAACGGAGGACCGGCGTTCACGCACGACGAAGCGTTCTCCTTTCAGGTCGCGACCGCCGACCAGGAGGAGACGGATCGCTACTGGAAAGCGATTGTCGGCAACGGCGGCCAGGAGAGCGCCTGCGGCTGGTGCAAGGATAAGTGGGGACTGTGCTGGCAGATCACCCCCCTGGCCCTGATGGAGGCGATCGCCGATCCCGATCCCGCGGCCGCCAGGCGCGCGTTCGACGCGATGATGACGATGCGGAAGATCGATATCGCCGCGATCGAGGCGGCGCGACGGGGCTGAGATCTGCGCCGTCTGACGGCGCGGTCCGTGAGATGCAGTGCGAGGTTGTGCGGTAGAGCCGGCCGCGGAATGCGGGCGCTCGGCCTTGTGCAGGCCCACGCGCTTGAGGAGGACTCATGTTTGACCACGTCGTATTCGGAGTCTGCGACTATGAAGCGAGCAAGGCGTTCTTTCTCAGGCGCTCGAACCGCTCGGCGTCACAGTCGTCTCGGAGGGACCGCCCGGTGTCGAGATCAGCGCGCCAGAGGGCAAGGCCTCCTTGTGCCTGTTCCAGACCGACGAGAAGCCGGCGCATCTTCATCTGGCGTTCGCGGCCGAGAACCGCCGGCGGGTTGACGCCTTCTATCGCGCGGCCCTGGAGGCGGGCGGCACGGACAACGGTGCTCCCGGTCTGCGCCCGCAATACCACGCGAACTACTATGCGGCTTTCGTCATCGGTCCGGACGGGCACAACATCGAAGCGGTCTGCCACGAACCCGAGGCCTAGCGGCCCGCTGCATCGGGCCCAATCACGCTTAGGAAGGAAAAGGTCCGGAGGCGGCCGCTTCCTGCTCTCCGCGGGCGTCATCCCGAAGGCGGCTTCGAGGCGCAGCCACGAAGGGATCTCGGCCGTTCGGCTTGCAGGAACGGCGGCGGTGCGGGAACGGCGGCTGGGATTCTGCCGGGGGAGCCGTTCGCAACAGCGGCCTCAGAATGACGGTGAGGAAGGGTGGGGCAGGAACGGTGGCCGTGCGGGAACGGCGGCTGAGGTTCTTCCGGGGGAGCCCTTCGCAAAAGAGGCCTCAGCATGACGGCGAGGAAGGGTGGGGTGAAGGAAAGGCGGCGGTGCGGGAACGGCGGCTGGGATTCTTCCGGGGGAGCCCTTCGCAACAGCGGCCTCAGAATGACGGTGAGGAAGGGGGGTGTGCAGGAACGGTGGCCGTGCGGGAACGGCGGCTGAGATTCTTCCGGGGGAGCCCTTCGCAAAAGAGGCCTCAGAATGACGGCGAGAAAGGGGGGGTGCAGGAAAGGCGGCCGTGCGGGGACGGCGGCCATTCCTCGAAGGCCCGCCCGCGCCCTCATCTCCTCATCACCTCATCACCTCATCTCGTCCATTCGGCCTCTCGTGCGCCGCGCTGTCTCCTGTTGCGGCGGGATTCTGTGCCGGCAGCCCGCTGGGGGCATGCCACAGAATGACGCAATGGGGGGCGCGTCTCGCCCTGGCCCGCGTCTAACGTCTCGCGTCTCGCGTCTCGCCCCGCCCTCATCACCTCATCCCCTCATCCCCTCATCACCTCATCCCCCTCCACGCGGCAATCCGGCCCTTGCGCGGGGAAGGTGCTGTACGGATTCGGGCCCCGGGTGTAACTTAGCTCAACCGCGCCAGGGGGAGCGGTGATCGCGCCTCCCGTGCGGCCGAATGGGAGGGGATCATGAGCGGGCTCCGTTTGCTATCGGTCGTCCTTGCGGCGGCCCTCTTCGCGGCGCCGACCTTCGCCAAGACCCGGGGTGTGTACGTCAACGGGCAGGTCCACCTCTGCTTTCTGAGCGGGCAGAGCATCTGCCACCAGGCCTGCACCGTCCCGGATACCTCCACCTGGCTGCTGAGCCCCTCGCCAGGGCACTCGGACGCCAGCCTCTCCTTCAGCGGCTACCGCTATACGGCCCTGACCTACGGAGAGGGGATCGCCGTTTTCAACAACAAGATCTTCTACGCCTTCGTGGCCAACACCTCCCTTTCCGCCTCCGCCCCCCTGCACTGCTACGTGGCCACCTACGACCTGGCATCCAAAAAGTGGGTGGGCGTCAGGGACCTCGCGGCCACCAGCCTGAACAACAAGAGCAGGGGCTCCAACTCCGGCGCCGCCGTCACGGTCCTCAACAACACCCTCTACGTCTTCTCCGACTCGGGGATCTACACCAGCGGGGACGGCGTGTCGTGGGCGGGGCATCCCGCGCTTCTGAGCGACAACTACCAGCCGCTGGACGCCATCACCCTCTTCCCGCCCGACACGGACCCGGTGATCCTCCTCCTCGTGGGCTACGGTGGGGAATGGGGCAACTACTACGGCGACCTGGACACGGAGATGTACAACGGCAAGTTCGGGAGCAGCCTGATGAACCACGGCTGCGGGATCAGCCTGGGGGAGGCCATCTACGGGCACGGGGCGCTGTTCCAGGGCACCTTCGCAGGGGGCAACAGCTTCGCCGCGGGCGCCAAGGCCCCGGTGGTCCAGCTTTTCGCGATCACGGCGGCGTCCGACGGGCCGCGCGAGGTGCGGCGGGCCGAGTGGAGCTACAGCGCCGCGGGCGGCGCCTGGACCGTGGACTCCCACAAGCTCACCCACTACAGCATCGACGACCTCGTCTCCTTCGCCTGGTACGACACCGAGTGCTACCCGGCCTCCGAGTCCACGCAGGTGGACCACATCCAGAGGCAGCATCTGGCCTTCAACTACTACGAGTGCACCAGCTCCAACTGCGGCGGTTACGAGTGGAAGGGGATGGGCTTCACCTCCGACGCGCTGGTCCCCCAGGACAAGGACATCGCCGTCAGCTGCAACGGGTGGGGCGGAACCGGAAACGACACCGGCACGTCCGACGACCCGGCGGACATGGCCACCCTCAGGCAGTACTGGTCCCTCGTGGGCGTCGTGCTGGGGTCGCCGCCCTTCGCCGTCAACGGCCTCGAGGATTACGAGATCGAGGACATCTCCAACGTCATGTACGGACAGCAGAGCGGCTCGGAGGTCAGCCACTCGCAGACGTGGGAGAACCAGGTCATGTTCTCCGCGGGGCTCCAGGTTCACGCCGGGTTCTTCGACGGCCTCCTGAAGATCCAGGACCAGGTCGACCTGGGGTACAAACACGCCTGGGAGACCGAGCACGAGGCCACCCAGACGAACACCGTCAGCTTCGAGATCGAGATGGGGACCGCCCGCTCCAACCCCAACGACCTGGAGAGCCTGGGCAAGTATGGGTGGGCCATCTTCAACGTCCCCACCGTCATCGTCCAGGACTACGCCGTGTACGCCTACGATTACAACGTGCAGACCAACGCGGGCACCTACATCGACCAGGACCTGCACACCACGCAGGTCCTCGGGGACGGGCTCTCGGTCCAGGCGTACGCCTTCGAGCTGGCGAACCCCGGGGGGCCCAACGACGACATCCCCGGCCTGATGGCGGGCATGGGCCCCTTCCCCAAGTCCACCGCCCTCGACGACTGGGGCTCGAGCTGGGAAGGCGCGAGCGGCGGGACGTGGACCACCGTCCTCGGTAACGGGACCACGGGGGAACCCAAGGTCAACACCCTCCGCTACTCCAACGGGGTGGGGGGGAACGTCAAGTTCAGCCAGGACCAGGAAACGGTGGACACCACCGGCCAGACCACCGGCGTGGACATCTCCGACAAGCTGGGCATCGAGGTGGGCACCAAGCTCAGGGGATTCAAGGTCGACCTCTCGGCGGGGTACGAGGGGACCTTCACCACCTCGGTGAAGAACTCAACCAGCTTCGGCTCGGAGGTGCAGGCGGATCTCGGGATGAAGCCCTGCGAGTCCCCGGAGGCGGGCTGCGTGGGCTCCCTCACCATCCAACCCTTCTGGCTGAAGGCCACGGACGAGAGGGCCCCCTGGATCCCCACCGCGTACAACCAGCAGCTCCCCTGGTGCATGGCCTGGCAGGTGACGCAGAAGACCATGGACGAGGGCGGGCAGTCGGGCCTCTGCGGTGCCCCGGCGACCCTCGATGGGACGGTGGTGGGAGGTTCCGGCGGCGGCCAGGAGAACCTCGGAGAGGCCGGCACAACCAAGTGGAGCCGATACTCCATAGGAGCGGGGCGCCTGGCCTGGCTGGACGGGGAGGGCCACGAGACACCCATCCCCATGACGGCGGAGGGCTTCGACCCGGCCTCCGGCGTCACGGTCTCCATCAACGGCCACGCCTGGGCCTCGTCGCAGGCCAAGGGCAAGTGGACCCGCAACGGCCAGACCTGGAGGTTCAAGACCAAGGATTCGGTCACCCGGGACGTGGCGGCCCTCAAGCTCGATTTCGCGGCAAAGACCTGGGACTTCGATCTCAGCAAGGCGGACCTCTCCGGCGCCTTCAGGGCCTGCGAGGGCCACTCCCGCATCAGGCTCGCCATCAACGGCAGATACGTCTTCTTCTGCGAGGTGGACCCGAAGGTCGAGGTGAGCTGGGACCTCAAGGCCCGGGCGACCCAACCCAGAGCCATGGAGATCACGCGCTACAAGGGTTTCTATGACTCCTCCAAGGGGCGCGGCGAGGTTATCCTCAAGGGGACCCTGCCCGCGGCCCCGGAATTCTTCGGCGACATGGGATTCGAAATGAACGGGCGCCGCTGCGACATCCCGCTGCTCCTGCACAAGGATTTCGAGAAGGCCCTGGAAGGAAAGAAGGTGCTGGAATACGACCAGGGGGGCCTCCACCTCACCGTCGATTTCAAGCAGAGGACCTGGGCGGTGAAGTTCAAGGAGGGGGCCATGCAGGCGCACTTCGCGCCCAGGTGGGGCGGGTCGCGCTTCCGCATCCTGGTGGGCGGCGTGCCTTGGTACCAGGGGGAGATCCCCATTCCGGACTTCACCTCCAAGATCAGGTTGTAGCGAAGGGTCGAACACCGGGAGGGAAGGGCATCTTCCTTCCCTCCCGGCGCCCTCATCTCCTCATCCCCTCATCTCGTCCAT
The DNA here is from genome assembly GCA_049591295.1 of Acidobacteriota bacterium. Taxonomy (GTDB): domain Bacteria; phylum Acidobacteriota; class UBA4820; order UBA4820; family DSQY01; genus DTPS01. Next base: position 5,675 of record JBAWEQ010000202.1, on the reverse strand, counting down.
TCTGCCTCTCGTGCGCCGCGCTGTCTCTCTTTGCGGCGGAATTCTGTGCCGGCACCGCTGGGGGCATGCCACAGAATGACGCAATGGGGGGTGCTTCTCTCGTCTCCCGTCTCGCGTTTCGCCCAGGCCCGCCCCCGCCCTCATCACCTCATCACCTCATCTCCTCATCTCCTCATCCCGTCCATCCTCCGTGCCCTCCACACTCCCGCTAGGAATTGGGGATGCTCTGGCTCGGTTAACCCGGTAGAGGTTGCCGTCGAATCCGGCGCCCCTCGTTCGACTAAGGGGCAAGGAGGACAGAACGATGGACTACCTGCTGTTGATCTACGAGGACGAGAAGCGGATCGCGGAGGGGTTCCCTGCGGCCGAGCGGGAGGAGTACCGCGCCTTCAACAAGGAGTTCGAAAAGGCCATCCGGGACGGCAAGAGGCTTGCACCCACGAACGCCGCGGCCACGGTGCGGGTGCGGGAGGGCCGCCGCCTGGTGACGGACGGGCCCTTCGCCGAAACCCGCGAACAGCTCGGGGGCTACTTCCTCATCGACGCGAATGACCTCGACGAGGCCATCGGCGTGGCGGGGCGCATCCCTGGCGCCCGCAAGGGGACCGTCGAGGTCCGGCCGGTCCTGGAGATCCCGGGGCTGCCGTAGCGGTTCCGATCTCTGCACGCGCCCCGGTGTCGAATCGGGCCTTCCCGAAACGACTAAGGGGTATACAGGAGGTGAACGATGCAGTTCCTCTTCATCGTGAAGGCCAGTAAGAAATCGGAGGCGGGAAGGTTTCCGCCCCGCGAGGTCCATGAGGCGATGCGCCGCTACAACGACCAGATGGAGGAGGCCGGCATCCTCATGGCTGCGGAGGGCCTCCAGCCCAGCTCCAAGGGGGCGCGGATCCGCTTCCAGGGCAGGGACCGGATCGTGACCCACGGCCCCTTCGCGGAGACGAAGGAGCTGGAGGCCGGCTTCTGGATGGTCGAGGTGGCGTCCAGGGAGGAGGCCGTCGACTGGGCCAAGCGCGCGCCCATGGAGGACGGCGCCGAGCTGGAGGTCCGCCAGGTCTACTTGGCCAAGGAGGTCGAGGAAGCCCTCAAGAACGCCGTATGACCACGAAAGAAGAGGCCAGAATCCGGCGATGGGAAAATGGCGAGATGCGGAGATGCTGAGGGGAACGAACGGGGCGAGGTTTCTTGTTCGAAGCCACCCATTACCCCTAGTCACCTAATCACCTAGTCACCTAATCACCAAATCACCTTCTCTAAAGGAGTCCCCCCATGAAGATCGAACCCTATCTGTTCTTTGACGGACGCTGCGAAGAGGCCATGGAGTTCTACCGCGGGGCGCTCGGCGCCGAAGTGACCTTCATAATGCGCTACAAGGAGAGCCCGGAGCCGGCCCCGCTCGGCATGCTGCCGCCCGACTACGGCAACAAGATCATGTACGCCAATCTCCACATCGGCGACACGCACGTCATGGTCGCCGACGGCATCTACGAGAACCACGGCTTCGAGGGCTTCTCGCTCTCGCTCACCGCCTCCGACGAGAAGCAGGCCAGGAAGCTCTTCGCGGCCCTCTCCGATGGGGGGAAGGTGGAGATGCCTCTCGGCAAGACCTTCTTCTCACCGTGCTTCGGCATGGTCGCTGATCGCTTCGGCGTGGGCTGGATGGTTATCGTGGAGGCCAAGCAGGCGTAAACGGCAGGTCCCCGCGAGAGCGGCCGGACAGGGTGCGGGGAGGCCTTTAGCGCCTCCCCGCGCCTTCGCCGTTTCGGTGCCCATCCCCAGGCGCGGGACGCGCGCCGGCGCCTCAGCAGCGGGCTGAAATGGGCAGGCCACTCGGGAAGGTCTGGGCGGAGCAGGATTGTCGCTACGAAGGCCTGGCCCCGCCCTCCTCACTTCCTCACTCACCCGCTTCGAGCACGCGCAGGACGTTCTCCCAGGCGAGCTTGCGCAGGCTGGCGTCGCTCCAGCCGCGCTCACCGAGGCGCCGGAGGATGGAGGGGAAGGCGTCGCAGCCGGAGATGCCGAGGGGGAGGTCGCTGACGCCGTCGAAGTCGGAGCCGAAGGCCACGGCGTCCTCGCCGGCGATGAGGGCGACGTGCTCCAGGTGGTCGCAGAGCGTGTCCACGTCGGCCTCGGGCGGTCCCATGGCGGCGCGCGCCTCGCGGGCCAGGCGGCGCATCTCGGCGTTGCGCCGGGCGGGATCGTCCAGCGTCTCGCGCTCAACGCGCTCGTGCCGGGCGAAGAGCGCCTCCATGGAGGCGCCGCGCTTGGCGAGGTAGCGCGGGTCCAGAAAGGCCGGGAAGAAGTTGATGCCGACGACGCCGCCCGCGCCGCCGATGGCTTTAAGCTGGTCGTCGGTGAGGTTGCGCGCCATGGGGCAGAGGGCGGCGGCGCAGGAGTGGGAGGCGATGAAGGGGCGCCGGGAGGCGCGGACCACGTCCCAGAAGGTCGTCTCGTGGACGTGGGAGACGTCCACGACGATGCCGAGCTCGTTCATGAGTTTCACCACCTCGCGGCCGAAGGCGGTGAGGCCGCCGGGGCCGTCGCCGGGCTCGCCCGAGGAGGCGGCCCACGGCAGGTGCCGGGCGTGGGTGAGGGTCATGTAGCGGATGCCCCGCGCCGCGAGGGCCTCCAGGTTGTGAAGGTCCCCCTCGATGGCGTAGCCGCTCTCCACGGCCGGCACGGCGGCGGTCTTGCCCGCGCGCACCGCCCGCTCCACCTCCTCCGCCGTCCGGGCGCGGACGAGGGCCTCGGGGTGCTGCTCGCAGGCCCGGTCCATCAGGTCGAGCAGGGCGTTGGCTTCGGCGAAGGCGCGGCCCTCCGGCAGGGAGGCGGAGACGAAGGCCGCGAAGAGCTGGAGGCCCACGCGGCCCGCTTTCAGGCGCGGAAGGTCCACGTGGCCCTCGGGGTTGCGGGCGATGGCCGCTCCGCCCTGGAGCTCCAGGACCGTATCGCAGTGCAGGTCGGCGACGAGGGTTGCGGGAGATTGAGGCTCCATCCGATCACCTCCCGAGGCGAGGGATTGCCGTGCGCCCAGGACCCCGTGTCCGAGGCTCCCGGTAGGATGCCACGGAATGATGCGCCGCGGCAGGGGGAACCGCAGGGGCGAGCGCGGCCGGCCGTCCTCTTGCCCCCTCTGTGCCCCAGCGGAGGCTATTCGGAGGCTTGGCGCAGCTCCTGGACCAGGCGCGTGGCGTCGTAGAGGCGGGTGAGGGCCTGGACGATGGCGGGCGCGTCCACGGCGACGCATCGGGCGTTCCCCTGCGCGTGGACGAAGGCGTTGGGGATGTTCGGGGCGTTGCCGTCGAAGACGAGGCCGACGAGCTTGCCCCCTTCGTCCACGACGGGGCTCCCCGAGTTTCCGCCCGTGATGTCGGCGGTGCAGACGAAGTCCAAAGGGGTCTTCAGCGCGAGCTGGCCGCGGCGCGCCGCCTCCGTCTCGCTGAGCTGGAAATCGCCTTTGTCATCGAACGAATAGGCGCGGTCGTAGAGGCCGTAGAAGGTGGTCTGGAAGGGCACCTCGGTGGTGTCGAAGGAGTAGCCTTCGACCCTACCGAACGCCAGGCGGAGCGTGCCCGTGGCGTCGGGGTAGAGGGCGTCGCCGCGGAGCGCGAACTGCGCCCGGGCGATTTCGTCGAGCGCGGGCTGCACCACCTCCTCCACATTCTTGCGGAGGGCCGCGTCGATGTTACGGAGCGCCGGGTCCAGGAGGCGCGCGAAGGACAGGAGGGGATCCTTGCAGCCCCTCACGGCGGCGCCGCCATTCCTGAGCAGGGACACGCGGAAGGCCTCGTCGTCCAGGCGCGTGCCGCCCAAGAGTTCGCGGGCGCGCCGCTCCGGGCTCTCGCCCGCGAGGAGGGCCTTCACGTATGGGTCCGCCGCGCCGACCTTGTCCCGAAGAACGGTCAGCGCATGGGCCAGAAGGGGCTCATCCAGCGCCCTGCTGTAGGAGTGCGGGGCCTCCAGGTTGTCCAGGAGGGCGGGGATCTGCGACTCGTGATAGCCCGCGAGGCGGTCCGAATCGGGCCTCCTGACCTCCTCGGCGTACCGGAGGATGTCGAGCGCGGTCCCGGTGAGGCCGGTGGAGTCGGGGACGCGGCCTTCATAGGTGATCTCGTCGAAGTGGTCCCGCTGCCATTGCACGGCCCGCCTCACCTGCTGCCAGGCCTGCTCGCAGTGTTTGAGGTCGGGCCGCTGGGCGATGGCCTCTCTGAGGGCCCTTCCCGCGCGCGCCTTCTCGGCCATCAGCTCGGGGTCCTCGAGCCCCCGGAGCTCGCCCCGGATGACCTTGAGGCGGTTGTGGAGGAAGAAGAGCGCGGACTGGGTCTCCTCGGCCTGCCGCGGGCCCTCGCCGCTGTATGCGGTCAGTATCTTGTCCGTGCCCGCAAGGTCTTCCGCGGCGGCGGGGTAGCTCAGGTCCCTGAAGTAGGTGAGCTGGGCCAGGGTGGCGAGGCGGTGCGTGTGCGCGGGGTTGCCCGAGACGAAGACGGGCATGCCCTCCCCGACGCCGGCCGGGTCGATCCGCAGGTAATCCGGCGTTCGGGCGGGCCTGCCGTCCTGGTAGGCCCTCAGAAAGGCGAAATCGAGATCGTAGCGGGGATAGCCGAAATTGTCCGCATCCCCTCCGAAGTAGGCCGCCTTCTCCTCGGGCGCCATGACCACGCGCACGTCCGTGTACTCCTTGTACCGGTAGAGGACGTAGCGGGCGCCGCCGAAGAGGGCGACCACCTCCCCCCGGAGGCCGGTCCTCTCCATACACTGCCTTTCCACGCCGGCGATGGCGGCCTCGCGGGCCTGCAGGGCCTGGGCGGGCGAGGAGCCCGACTTCGCGGCGGCGTCCACGAGGGGCGTGACGTCCTGCAGGGACACGAGGACCCGGGCCACGGCGCCGGGGAGCCTCAACTCTTGGCTCCGTCTCTTGGCGTAGAAGCCGTCCCTCACGTAGTTGTGACCGGGCGTGGAGATCTGCTGGAGGTACGCGCGGGCCACGTGGTGGTTGGTGAGGATCAGCCCATCGGGCGAGACGAAGGAGCCGCTGGCCCCACCGATGCCGACGGAGGCCAGCCGGAGGTGGTCCAGCCAGGCCTGGGTGGGCGTGAAGCCGAACTCCTTCTGGAGAAGCTGGAGCGGCGGGTGGTCGTAGGTCCACATGCCCTCGGCGGCGCGGGTCGCCGGGGACAGGGCGAGGCTGCATAGCGCGCCGAGTGCGGCCAGGAGGAAAGGCCAGGAGCGGCCGTTCCCTCCGGTCGCGCCCTTTTCTCCTGCCGCTTGGGTGTGTGTTTCCATGCCGGTAGATACCGCGGAGAGGAGACGGATATTTCCGGCGCTGAAGCCGCAGGATGTTCTTGCCCCGCGGCGATGGACCAGAAAGCCCTGCCTGGCCTGCGGCCTCAGCCCCCAGCGCGTTCCTAGTGGGCTGTCTCTACAATAGGTTGACCATTGAAGCATGTGAAAGACAGCACGCGGAGGGGTGCGGGAAGGAAGCCTCCCCGCTCCTTCGGGGTAACAGCCCGCCGCAGGCGGGCGCCCTAGGGGCGGAGCCCCTTGGGATGTGTTGGTGTGCCGGGCATGTTCGGAAGCTTGGGGGTGAAAGTCCCCTGCCCAACCTGATGGAGGTGAAGGGCTAGCGAAGCGCAAGGGCGTCACCGCGAGGTGGGGTCTGAAGGAAGCGTGGAGCA